>JACPSF010000148.1 GCA_016193385.1 Deltaproteobacteria bacterium | reverse complement strand
TCTCATGGAGGAAGTGATCGAAGGCGTCTCCCGGGGATACAAAAATATGACGCGGGAGGATGCGCTGGCAATCGCGGATTACTTGAAATCGATTCGCCCCATCACTAATAAGATTAACTGAATCCTCGTTATGAAATTATTGCTCGCGAAAAGAACCCAGTTAGTGACCGTCATCTTGGTGGCAGGCTGCCTGGTCCTCATTGGTGCTCTGGCTCCGGATTCTGTCGTGCTGAGACGGAAGTTAATGGAGAGCAACAACAGCGTCGTGGCTGAGGCGCTAAACAAGGCTATAAAGGAAAAAAATTTCGCTGAGATTGAAGGCAAGTGCGATGTTATCCTGGAAAATATGGATAAGGTGCTCGATTTTTTTCCGGCAGGAAGCCTTTCTGAAAACTCCCGGGCCAAGCCCGAGATATGGGAAAGGTGGGGAGAATTCAGCAAGCATCCTCCCAATGTAAAGCAAGCGGCCCGAGAACTAGCTGCCGCGGCCAGAGCCGGAGATGAGGAAGCAGTCAAGGTCAGGTTTAAAGCGCTTGGTCAGGCTTGTAAGGGCTGTCACGAGAGCTTCCGTGCGCCGAAGCCAAAGCAGGGTCCATAAAGACGACGCAAGCCAGAATAGTTATAACGAAAGGAGTAAACGTGACTATGCATACGCCCAAGTTTTTACGTATCGGCTTTCTCTGTCTCTTGTCCCTGGTTATGTCTTCCCAGGTTCTTGCCCAGGAAGAGCAAATTCAAAAGAGACGTCTCCTTATGGAGACCAATAACGACGCTGTCGTAAAGGCCTTAAAGAAGGCGATCGCTGAAAAGAACTTTGCCGAAATCCAAGTCAAGGTCAAGGGAATCATGGAGAATATGGATCAGATGCTAGACCTTTTCCCCAAAGGAAGCCTTTCGGAGAAGTCTCGGGCGAAGGCTGAGATATGGGAAAGATGGGATGAATTTAGCAAGCATCCTGCGACAGTAAAGAAAGCGGCCCAAGAATTGGCTGACGCGGCCAAAGCCGGAGATGAGGAAGCAATCACAGTCAAGTTTAAAGCCCTTGGGGAAGCTTGTGCAGGGTGTCACAAGCCCTTCCGTGCAGCAAAGAAGGCTCAATAGCGAGGGCTAATTGGGTGAGGGAGGAAATTATGGCGGTACCTTTGCGGGAGATTGTCCCGGTGATCGGCCTTCTTCTTTTTTTAACCGGTGGCTTGGCGTCCGCCCAGACGATTGTGGATGAATGGGCCACCGTGAAGGCGCCGCCGGCCCCCGCGTTGAAGCCGGTAACGATCGACCCTAAAATAACAGCCCTCCTCATCCTGGATATAACAAAGCCGAACTGTAACGCCGAGCGGAGGCCACGCTGCGTTGATTCGGTCCCCAGGATCCAAAATCTTCTCAGCCAAGCCAGAGCTCAAAAGGTGCCGGTCATCTATTCCCTTGGCAGAGCTGGGCCTGTAGCCGACATCTTGCCTGAGGTGGCTCCGCTAGGGGGAGAACCGCTGGTCAGATCACTGTCGGACAAGTTCTATGGGACGGAGCTAGAAAAAATCCTGAAGGATAAAGGAATCAAGACTGTGATTATCGTGGGAACCGCTGCCCATGGGGCAGTCCTTTTCACTGGCACCGAGGCCGCAAAGAGAGGGTTTCAGGTTATCGTTCCTGTGGAAGGAATGTCGGCCGAGAACACCTACATCGAGCAATATACAGCGTACCATCTGGTGAATAACCCTGGTTAGAAAGCACCGTTAACTTCAAAGGAGGACGCAATGCCAACGACTCATTGGCTGAGGACTGCGATACTTGGACTGCTGCTTACGGGCTGTGCGGGCATCAGTACCGCCCCGACAACGGAAGGGCGACAGGCTTTGGCTCCAACCGGCAAGCTTCGCGTTGGGCTCCAGCTTGGCAATCCCTTAAACGTAATACGGGACTCCGCGTCGGGTGAGATGAAGGGGGTAGCATTTGACCTCGGAAAAGAGTTGGCCCGGCGCATGGGGGTTCCGTTTGAGCCGGTTCTGTACCCATCAGTCGGAGCCGTTCTCGACGGCGGGAAATCCGGCGCTTGGGACGTCGCCTTTGTTGGGTTTAGTCCTGCGCGGGCCAAGGAGTGGGAATTCAGCGCGCTGCACCTGGAAGTCGAATTCGGCTACCTCGTCCCTGGCGGTTCTTCCATCTCAACAATGGCTGATGTGGATCGGCCCGGGATTCGAGTTGCCGTGCAGGAGAAGTCCGGCCCGGACAGTTTTTTTTCTCGCACGCTAAAAAATACCGTGATGGTCCGAGCATCAAGCAACCCTGGCGCATTGGAGGCGCTGAAATCCGGGAGAGCAGATGTAATGGGCAGCCTCAAGCCCATCCTGTTCGAAATGTCGAATCAGTTGCCTGGTTCTCGGGTGCTCGATGGTCGGCCCGGCGTCGATCCGCACGCTATGGCGATGCCCAAAGGACGGGACCTCGGAGTGGCGTACGCGCGTAGGTTCATCGAGGAAGCGAAGTCCGAGGGTCTGGTCAAAGCCGCGATTGAGAGGGCCGGTTTACGCGGCGTGATTGTTGCCCCACTCAAGTGATGCTCTCTAACCACGGCGTGGACAGCGACGCCCGCGACGCGGGCGCGCGTCACGCCGGACGTTAGAAAGCAACGTTAACTTCAAGGGAGGACGCAATGCGAACGACTCACTGGCTGATGACTGCGATACTTGGACTGCTGCTTACGGGCTGTGCGAGCATCCACATCGCGCCTACTCCGGAAGCGCGACAGGCCTTGGCCCCAACCGGAAAGCTTCGGGTTGGGCTGTACCTGGGAAATCCCTTATCCGTGGTGCGGGACTCCCCATCGGGTGAGATGAAAGGGGTGGGATTTGACCTCGGAAAAGAGTTGGCCCGGCGCATGGGGGTTCCGTTTGAGCCGGTCGTGTACCCATCAGTCGCGGCACTTCTCGCCAGCGGCAAATCCGGCGGTTGGGACGTCGCCTCTATTGCGTTTAGTCCTGTGCGGGCGAAGGACCTGGATTTCGCCGCGCCACACCTGGAAGTCGAATTAGGCTACCTCATCCCTGGCGGTTCTTCCATCTCAACAATGGCTGATGTGGATCGACCCGGGATTCGAGTTGCCATACAGGAGAAGGGCCTTGCGGATATCTTTCTTTCTCGCACGCTAAAAAATGCCGTGGTGGTCCGAGCATCAAGCATCGCTGCCACATTGGAGGTGCTGAAATCCGGGAGAGCAGACGTATTTGCTGGCAACAAGCCAAGCCTGTTCGAATTGTTGAATCAGGTGCCCGGTTTCCGAGTTCTCGACGGTCGTTTTACCGCCGACCCGGTGGCTATGGCCATCCCGAAGGGGCGGGACCTTGGAATGGCCTACGCGCGCAAATTCGTTGAGGGCGCGAAGTCCGAGGGACTGGTCAAAGCCGCGATTGAGAGGGCTGGAGTACGCGGCGTGGTTGTGGCCCCGCTTCAATGATGCTCTCTAACCACGGCGTGGACAGCGACGCCCGCGAAGCGGGCGCGCGTCAAGCCGGACGTTATGCAAAGCCGGTGACTTTAACCAGGATCGATATGATTAAATTTTGAGGTGTGAAATAAGGAGACTGTCATGCCAGAAGAAATCAAAGAACTGTTACGCGAGTACCAAGAAGGAAAAATCACCCGCCGGGATTTCATCCTTAAAGCGGTCGCGATCACCGGGAGCCTGGCGGCGGCAAACTCCCTGCTCGATTCCTTACTGACCCCACCGCTTCACGCAGCTCAAGTTGATCCTAATGATCCGGAGCTTGCTTCTGAAATGGTTCAGTTTCCTGGGCGTGCTGGTATCGTCTATGGGTACCTGAGCCGGCCGAAGACTTCTGGCAGATACCCTGCAATAACCATAGTCCACGAGTGGAACGGACTCAACGAGCACATTCGGGACGTGGCACGCCGCTTCGCGAAAGAGGGTTATGTAGCCCTTGCCCCGGACTACCTCTCCCGCCACGGTGGGACCCCTGTGGCTAACCCAACGGGGGCCGGTCTTAGGAACATAGATGAGCTGGCACCACCAGAAGTCATGGCTGAAGACAGTGACGCAGGGTTAAGCTATCTGAAGAGGCTCCCTGAGGTCCGGGGCGATCGCCTAGGGATTGTAGGTTATTGCTGGGGAGGAGGTGGGGGGTTTTTCATCGCCACGCAGGTTCGCGGGCTCAAGGCCGTTGTCATCTACTACGGCATCAGTCCAAGACCGCTTGACCTCGTCAAGAACATCGAGGCCCCAGTACTTGCCCATTACGGCGGAGAAGACCAGAGAGTAAACGCAGGGGTCGCGGCTACTGAAGAGGCCATGAAGAAATACAACAAGTCTTATACCTACAAGATCTTTCCCGGTGGCAAGCACGCCTTCAACAACGACGACCGGCCTGCCGTTTACCATCCTGAAGCGGCCAAAGAAGCCTGGGGCAGAACGCTCGAATTCTTCAAACAACACCTCAAAGCCTAGTGCTTGGACAAATTGCCTTTAAGCCCTTTCAGAAACTCTTTTAGCGGCCGGGTGTTGAGAACGTCGCTCTTTTTCGCCCATCCCCTGCGCGCCTGGGCCACGCCGAATTCCAGAAAGCGGATGTGATTGACGCTGTGGGCGTCGGAATCGATCACGAGCTTTACCCCCGCCTCCACCGCCTTGCGAATATGCTCGTCTTTGAGATCCAAGCGATCAGGATAGGCATCGACCTCCAATACCGTTCCCGTCTCCTTCGCGGTCTTGATGATCGCGTCCATATCGACATCGTAAGGCTCTCGCTTCTGAATCACGCGACCGGTGGGATGAAAGAGGATGTCGGCGTGGGGATTGCGCATCGCCCGGATGATTCTTTCGGTCATCTCTTCGCGGGAGAGGTTGAAGTGGGAGTGGACGGCAACACCGACGACATCTAGTTTTTTTAACGCCTCGTCCTTGATGTCCAGGGTCCCGTCCTTGTTGATGTTGACCTCCGCCCCCTTGAGAATCCTGATCCCCTTGAGTGTCCGGTTGATTTTGTCGATCGCCTCCATCTGTTTGAGCAGCTTCTTCTCGTCCGACCCTCCGGTCATGGCTAGACTCTTGGTATGGTCGGTGATCGCGATGTATTCCAACCCCAGCCGCTTGGCCTCCTCGGCCATCTCTTCGATCGAGTTCGCCCCGTCAGTCCAGGTTGTCTGGATCTGCAGGTCTCCCCGCAGCTCGCCGTACTCTACGAGGTCGGGGAGCTCGCCCTTCTTGGCCGCCTCTATCTCACCCTGATTTTCCCTCAGCTCCGGCGGGATATAGAGTAACCCCAGGGCCTTGTAGATCTCCTCTTCCGTCTCCCCGGCGATCCGTCTCTCACCGCGGAAGAGCCCGTACTCGTTCAGCTTGAGCCCTTTCTCTTGCGCGATGCGCCTCAGCGCCACGTTGTGGTCTTTACTGCCGGTAAAATAGCTCAGCGCGGCCCCGAAGCTCTCCTTGGGCACGACTCTGAGATCAACGTCCATCCCGTTCTTCAGCTTGACCATGGTTTTGGTCATGCCTTTACCGTGGACGTGCATCACCTCGGGCATCGAAGTGAAATAATCCATGATGCTTCCCGGCTTCGAGGAGATCGCGAGGAGATCCGCGTCCCCCACGGTCTCCTTGCGCCGCCGCACCGAGCCCGCCACCGCCACCGCCTCGACCTCCGGCAGGCTGCGCAAACGGCCTTCGATTTCGAGGATTAAAGGAAACACACTGCCGAGAGGAAAGCGCCCACTCCCTTGCTTGAGAAACTCGATCCCTTTCAGGATCTTCTGTTCCATCTTCTCACCGAAATGGGGCAGGCCGCGAATCTTTCCGGCGCGGGCCGCCTGCTCGAGGTCGCTTACCTCTTTCACGCCCAGCGTCTCGTAGAGGACTTTGACGCTCTTGGCCCCCACTCCCTCGATCGCCGTGAGGCCGCGAACATCCACCGGCGTCTCTTTTTTCAGCTCCTCGTAATATTTGAGCTTACCGGTCTGGATGATCTCCTCGATCTTTTCAGCGATGGCCTGGCCCACTCCCGGAATATTGCGCAGCTCCTTGATCCCTCCTCGCTTGTAGAGTTCCGCCACCGGCTCCTCGAGCGCCTCCAGAGCGTAAGCCACCTTCTCGTAAGCGCGCGGCTTGAACTGAACCCCCTGCATCTCGAGAAAGAGAGCAATTTCGCGAAAGATCTGGGCCAATTCCGTATTGCGCATCGTCTTTACGTTTAGCATCCACTCCAGAGATTGACAAGATTTTCTAAAGTAGATAGCCTCGGAAACGGAGACGGCAATGCGGAGGACTCTACTTTCAGCCTTGTCCTTTTTATGCCTGGCTGTTCATCCGGCCTGGCCTCAGACTCGACCTAAACTCAATGTGGTCTATCCCGCCATCAGCGGTATCAATGCTGCGTTATGGACAGCAGCCGAGGCAAATAGTTTCCAAAAATACGGGCTCGATGTGACGCTGGTCTACATCCCAAGCGCCCCCCAGGTAGTCAGGGTCATGCTGTCGGGCGACTCCCAAATTTCCTTAACCGGAGGCGCGCCTGTGGTCAACGCGAATCTGAGCGGTGCGGACCTCCTCTTTATCGGAGGGGTTGCCAATGTGCCCGCCTTCTATTTGATGGCATTGCCGGAGATCAAATCGATCGAGGATCTGAAGGGGAAAACCGTCGGGGTTACACGCTTTGGCTCTTCGACCGATTTCACGATGCGCTATATTCTTCAGAAGCACGGTCTGCAGCCTGAAAAAGACGTCACCTTTCTCCAGATAGGAGGAATGCCCGAGCTCGCAGCGGCCATTTCAAAGCGGCTCATTGTCGCTGCGCCGTTTTCTTCGCCCACCAACCTGCGGGCTAAAAATGCCGGCGCCCGGATCCTGATCGATATGGCCAAGGCCGGAGTCTACTTCCCTCACACGAATATCGTTACGACGCGACCGTATATTCGAACCCACCGGGATGTGGTCCTGAACTTCCTGCGGGGATACTCCGAAGGCATACAGAAGATGATCACCGACAAGGCCTTCGCCAAGAAAGTCCTTCAAAAGTACACGAGGGAGAACGACGGCGAGATCATTGAGACCACTTACCAGTATGCCCTAGACTACGTGGCACGACCCCCCTATCCCACCCGGGAGGGAATTATCGAAACCCTCAAACAAAGCACCCATCCCAAGGCAAAAACGGCCAATCCGGATGACTTTGTCGACCTAAGCCTGGTAAGAAGCCTGGAGGATAACGGCTTCTTTAAGGAAATCGGTCTACAAAAGTAAGCCATGAAAGGGAGACTGGAATGATCAAACTGCAAAGGATCGCTGCCGGAGTTTTTTGCTGCCTGCTCTTGGCCTCTGGGGCGATTCCCGCCTCCGCCCAACTGACCCGATTAAATGTCGGCTACAGCGCCATCAGTGGCGATCAACTCATGGCCTGGGTGGGCAAAGAGGCGGGAATATTTCAAAAGAATGGCCTGGATGTCCAACTGATTTACTTCACCGGCGGGACCACGGCAGTCATGGCCCTGGTTTCAGCGGATACCCCTGTCAGCCAAGTCGCGGGATCCGGCGTGGTCAACAGCGTCCTGGCTGGATCCGATGCAGTCATGGTGGCAGCGGGCGTGACCTCTCTCAACTACTTGCTGATGGGCCGGCCCGACGTCAAGACCCCCGAGCAGCTCAAAGGAGGCTCCGTGGCGATAAGCCGTTTCGGCTCCGCCTCAGACTTCATCGCCCGCTACGCCCTGTCGAAGATCGGTCTGACCCCGGGAAAGGACGTCTCGATCGTGCAAATCGGCAGCACGCCCGCGCGCATGGACGCCACCATGATCGGGAGGGTCCAGGCGACGGTCATCAACCCACCGGCCAGCATCATAGCGCTGCAGAGAGGCATGACGATCCTCGCCGACCTTCCGAAGCTGGGGCTGGTCTACCAGCATACCGGCGTGGCCACCACCAGGCGGTTCATCAAAGAACACCCGGATATCGTCCGGAGGTATGTCAAAGCACACGTCGAGGCTGTGCACCGGATCTGGACGGACCAAGCGGTTTCCATCAAGGTGCTGGCGAAATACTTCGGCCGCGGGCTCGAGCACGATATCCTGGTCAAGACCTGGGAAGGCCTGCTGGAGGAATCGATCCTTCCCAAAAAGCAGTATCCGTCTCTTGAAGGGATCAAGACGATCCTCGCGCCGCTGGCGGAAAAAGATGCCAAGGCGAGAGCCGCCAGGCCTGAAGATTTCGCGGATTTGAGTTTCATCAGGGAGCTGGACCAGAGCGGTTACATCGACGGCCTCTACAAAAAGAGGTGACGGAGCCAATGGCTCAGTGTTTGATCCTCCCCGTCGCTTCCGAACGAAAAAAGTGTTACAGGCCAACGAACCCGAGAGGCTCCGATCCGTGGCAGGCGAAGAGACGCGACAGATCTTCGGTCGAAATATCTACTACGGCTGGTTCATTCTCGCCACGTCCTTCTATCTTCTCTTCATCGGCTACGGGTTACGCTATACTTTTGGGATTTTCTTTATCCCCATCCTGGCAGAATTCCAATTCGACCGCGCCACGCTCTCGCTCGCCTTTTCGATCAACCTGCTCGCCTACGGGATGAGCCAGCCCCTAGCCGGGCGACTGTCAGACCGGTTCGGCGCCAAGTTCGTCATTCTGGGATCGGTCCTGGTCAGCGCCGCCTCCATGTTCTTCCTCTACTTCGCCTCTACGCTTTGGCACTTTTATCTGCTCTACGGGCTCATGGGTGTCGGAAACTCCGGGACCGCCTTCGTGACCCATGTGGGCTTTATCTCTCGCTGGTTCCCCGAGCGCAAAGCGACCGCCCTGTCTCTCGCCAACACGGGGGCCTCTTTAGGGCAACTCACCTTAACTCCACTCTCCATGGCCCTCATTCTCAACTCCAACTGGCGCACCGCATACCTTATCCTATCCGCAGCGATGATTCTGACCGCTGTGCCGCCCATCCTTCTCGCCCTGGGAAGAGATGGGCCCAAGGAGTCCGAAGAAGCTGCGCCCCGGCCCGGTCAACCCAAGGCTCGACGCGACAATCCTCCAAGTCTCCGCCACTGGAGCGAGGCTTTCAAAACTGTTCCCTTTTGGCAACTGGCGGGGAGTTATTTCGTCTGCGGCTATACCGTGACGACAATGACGGTTCATCTGGCCTCCCACGTCCTTGACCTCGGCTACCCTAAGATGGCTGCTGCCCGAGTCCTGGCCATTACTGGCGGGATGAATATCGTCGGCATTCTTCTGATCGGCGCCCTGGCAGATCGCTATCGACGGAAGAACCCTCTGGCCTTAACCTATTTCGTCCGCGGTCTCTCCTATTTTTTCCTCCTATACGTCGAGACCCTTTCGGGGCTTTACCTGTTCTCTCTCCTCATCGGGTTGAGCCTGTTAGCCACGATTCCGCCGACCTCCGCCTTGACCGGAGATTTCTTCGGCAGGGAAAATGTCGGCACTGTATTCGGCTTCATCACGCTTGCGCACCAGCTCGGCTCGGCAGTGAGCGCCTACTCGGGAGGAAAAATCTTTGACCTGACCGGCAGCTACCACCCTGCCTTCTTGATCTCCGGGCTCCTGTGCCTAGCCGCCACGGTATGCTGCCTCACGATCCGAGAAGGACGCCGGGTTCCCACCCCATTGCCAGTGGAAGTGGCAGTGCTCTGATCGGGCGCTTGATTCGCGCACGAACAACCTTAATTCAGGCTCATTCCGCCTTGACGCCATCGGGGTTCCATGTTAACGGATTGCCGTTCAACTCGAGAAGGAGGTTCAGACATGGGCGAAAATAACGGGCTAGGGAGATCGATATTGGAAGGCCGATGGGGAAGACTCGGTATGATTTTAATGATTTTTCTCCTCTCCGCCGCCGTGGCCCGAGGAGCTCAATACCCCGCTAAAACCGTCCAAATCGTCAACCCTTATCCGCCGGGAGGCACGACAGATATTGTTTCGCGCATTCTCACGGACAAGTTGTCCTCGCTCTTGGGCCAGCCGGTCGTTGTGGTGAACAAGACCGGAGGCGGCGGCACTATCGGTATTCAGTCCGTGAAGGACGGAGCCGCTGATGGCTATTCGATACTCGTCGCCCCTCCTCCGATCGCCCTTATCCCCATCGTCAGCAAGGTCGCCTTTAGCCTTAAGGATTTTACCGCAATTAATATGGCGGCAAGCAGTCCCAGCATGATCATCGTAAAAAATGACGCTCCCTGGCGCACGCTCGAAGATTTGATCGCTGAAGCTAAGAAAAACCCTGGCAAACTGAGCTACAGCTCCGGAGGTCCGAGGACGACGCCACACTTTGCCGGTGAACTTTTTAAGATGGTCACAGGTACGGATTTGACTCATGTCCCTATGAATGGAGAGGTACAGGCGGCTACCTCAGTTTTGGGCGGTCATACCAACGTGAGCTTCCTTAGCCTGGGATCGATCCAGAGTCACATTGAAGCGAGAACGCTGAGGGCCTTGGCAGTAGCCTATCGTAAACGGCTGCAAACCTTTCCTAACATCCCGACGACGGCCGAAAGGGGTTATGACAAGCTCAACATAAGCGTCTGGATCGGATATTTTGTCCCAGCGAAGACCCCACGCGCCGTGACCAACAAACTGGCGGAGGTTTTTGACCAGGCGTTACAGGACAAGCAAATCATCGAGAAGATCGAGAAGGCAAAAGTGACGATCGAGAATCAAGGTCCCGACGAGGCAGCAAAGTTTCTGACCGAAGAACACGAAAAGTGGTCTGAGGTGGCACGGGTAGCCGGAATCACCCAATAGCGATCGGTTTAAGTCGACCACCTAAACACTCCGCGGGATGTCACGAGGCTCTCTTTCCCTTTTCACGGGAATGAAAAGAAGTAACATTATCATCGCGATCATTCTCTTGGGCTTATCCGGATACCTCTTGATCGGGTCGATGAGTTTGAGCTTCGGCGGCCTGAGAAGACCACAGGCCGGATTTTTCCCCACGATACTGTCCGCTGTATTGGCTGTCCTTTCTCTGGTGCTCTTAGGGCAAGCTGCCAAGGAAAAACAAGAAAAAGCCAGCCCTTTCCGGCTCGGGTCACAATCATGGCGAAGAATCGCCTTGGCTGTGGGCGTGCTCCTGGCCTTCGGCTTTTCAGTCGACTTCCTGGGATATACCCTCAGCAGTTTCCTGTTCGTCGCTATTCTCTTGCGTGCAATCGACCCGATGAGGTGGTGGTTGATCATCATCATAGCCTTGTCAACTTCCGTGATCTCGTATGGAATATTCGGCTGGTTGTTGCAGACCTCTCTTCCAGCAGGGATCTTCGGAATTTAATAAAATAAATCCATGGACGTATTGGGCTATGTAGGTCTTGGCTTTTCAGTCGCTTTAGAGCCCCTTAACCTCCTGTTTTGTTTCGTGGGGGTATTGATTGGGACTCTGGTCGGGGTGCTGCCGGGATTGGGGCCGGTAGCGGCCGTTGCCTTCCTGCTCTCCGTCACCTTCAAAATGGCTCCGGCAACCGGAATCATCATGCTTGCCGGAATATATTACGGGGCCATGTATGGTGGTTCAACCACATCTATCTTGGTTAACATCCCGGGGGAGACAGCTTCCGTAGTTACGTGCCTTGACGGCTACCAAATGGCAAGGCAAGGAAGAGCAGGTCCGGCCCTGGGTATCTCCGCGTTTGGCTCCTTCATCGCCGGCACTCTCGGAGTGGTTGGTCTAATGTTTCTAGCTCCGCTCCTGGGACAGGCGGCTTTAAAATTCGGACCGCCAGAATTTTTTGCCCTGACCTTTACAGGGCTGACCCTGGTCGCTTATCTATCGCAAGCACCGCTCACCAAATCTCTGATCATGGCTGTCTTAGGACTGTTGGTCGGCAGTGTCGGCATGGACCCAGTTTCTGGGGAAGAGCGCTTTACTCAAGGCCTGCTTACTTTGCGGGATGGTTTTGGGCTTGTTCCCGTGGCGATGGGGATGTTCGGAATCGCCGAGGTGTTGGAGAACCTGGGAGAAACTGCCGGAAGAAATGTTTATGAGACAGCGATCAAAGGACTTCTCCCCAACCTCAGGGATTGGAAAGACAGCTTTTGGCCCATTGTCCGCGGCTCGGTAATGGGTTTTTTCCTCGGCATCCTTCCGGGTCCCGGTCCCGTCATAGCCTCTTTTGCCTCCTACGCTACCGAGAAGAGGCTTTCTCGACACCCTGAGAAGTTTGGCACCGGTGCCATTGAGGGAGTCGCCGGGCCTGAATCGGCCAACAATTCGGCCACAGCTAGCTCCTTTATACCCCTTCTCTCTCTAGGCATTCCGACCAGCGGGATTATGGCCCTATTCATGGGGGCGCTCATGATTCACGGTATCCAACCTGGTCCCCTGTTCATCAGGAACTATCCAGAGCTATTTTGGGGCGTCGTGGCGAGCATGTACGTAGGGAATGCCATGCTGTTGATTCTCAACCTGCCACTGATCGGCCTCTGGGTAAGGGTGCTAAAGATCCCTTACGCCATACTCTTCCCTCTCATTTTCCTGTTCTGTTTGATCGGCGTGTATAGCTTAAACGGCAACGTCGCCGAGATATTTATCATGGTCGGGTTCGGCATTGCCGGCTTTTTACTGCGAAAGGCTGGTTTTGAGGGAGCGCCCTTTCTGCTCGCCATGGTTTTGGGGCCGATCATGGAAAGCTCGCTACGGCAGTCTCTTATCATCTCCCACGGAAGCTTTAGCATTTTCTTTACGCGCCCGATTTCCGGCGCCTTGATACTGCTGAGCTGCGCCTCACTGATCACGCCTCTGATCTGGGCTCGCAAAAGCGGATATAAGGATTAACGGAAAGGTCATTTTTATGGACGATGCGTTAACGGTCGCAGTCGAAACCCTCTTGCGTATAACCCTCGGCCTTCGCTTTCTCTACAGCGGGCTCAGCAACGTCCGCAGATGGCCCAACGCGGTGGAGAACGCCCGGCTCGTGTTTCCTTTCGGCCAAACATTTTTTGGCTTTATCGCCGTTTTGCTGATGGTCGGCGGAGGCATAGGCCTGACCGTCGGGCTCATGACCCGCGTCGCTGCCTTCATGATCGTCCTGTTCTTGATCCCGACCCTGAAGATCCAGTGGCACTGGCTGCGCACCCTCCCTGTGACCATAGAGGAAGTCAATAACGCCGTCCCACAAGAGGAAATCAAAAAGAAGATCCAACTACTAGCCAGACAGGCATATCACTCGCACGAGACGGGGTGGCAGAACAATTTCTTGTTTCTGGTTGTAGCCCTGTTCTACTGCGTCCGCGGGGCGACCGCCTTAGGCCTAGATACCTGGCTTCGCTGAGCGTCGACGGGTTTTACGCATGATCACGGGCAAGACGGGCGAAGCGGCGGCTTCAGAAATCGAGCAGTGGGCCAATCGGATCACGAAATCCGTCGACGCACAGATGGCGGCTTCGGTTTATTACGACGAAGACTCGAGCACCTACGTTTTACGCCTCGCGAAAGGAATCCGGGTGCTGCTGTTTCGCCTGTCGGAGGCGCAAGTCCAAACCCGACAGCGCGAAGAGGAATGTGAAAAAATCCTGCGAGGGAAAATCAAGGGTCTTTCCGGTTAAAGGCTCTCTCCGCCCCCCCATAAGGGCACTTTAGGAACTAACCGATCTTGCCTTTCAATTGAACCTCCGAAGCAATGGTAGCCTTCATCGCGTTAGCGGGAGCGTTCTTCTTCGCCGTCGGGCAAATTTTTGTTCGCCTGGGATTACAATACGGGCCTCCGCTCTCCGCAGTCGCCATTTCGAATGCTGCCACTGCCCTGTGGGTTTGGCTCACGCTTTTCCCTTTTATCTCGTTCGATTCCAGTACACAGACAGGCATTTACCTGTACATGTTCCTCGGTGTACTTTCGCCGCTGGCGTCGCAGGCGCTACTTTTTGCTTCGACGCTGCAGGTGGGAATTTCCCGGGCTTCACCTATCCGAAACACGGCACCGCTGTTCGCGAGCCTACTCTCTGTGGCTTTTTTGGGTGAAGCATTGACAACCTCTCTAGCGGCCGGAACCGTTTTGATTATCCTAGGGGGGACTCTGCTCGGGATGCGAGACTTCGCCGAACCCCGGCGGTTCAAGCGAAGCTATTTGCTCCTCCCCTTGGCCGGGGCGCTCCTGGGCGGCGTCTCGAGCCCCCTGCGAAAGTTCGGATTCTCTCTCGTCCCTTCAGTTCCCCTGGCAACCTGTGCTCTCATGACTGGAGGCATGCTCGCCCTTCTTGCCTACCTGGCCGTTACAAGGACGTATAAGAAGCTTGTCATGAGCCGAGAAACAATCCTGTGGTTTGGCTTGAGCGGTCTCGCCTCGGGCATCGCCATCACGTTAAACCTCGCAGCGTTGGAGGGCGGACCCGTCGTCATTATAGCCCCGCTGATCGCCACCACACCGCTCTTTACCGTCATCTTGAGTGCGCTCTACTTGCGAAGCTACGAAAAAGTCACCATGAAAATCGCCCTGGGAGCGACAGCAATCTGTCTGGGAGGAGTGATCTTGGTTGCGTTTAAATTCTAGCAGCCATATTCCATCCCTCAACCGCAGCATACTGTCTGCAGAAATCGGAAAAGGAACATCAGATGATCTGCATATGCGTTAGCTCGCTACTCTCCGCGCCTCTACCCGCGTGCCGCGGTCGCTGAAGCCGGGGTAGTTGCTCATGGTGATGGGCCGGATGTGGAAGTAGTCCCCTGCCAGCTCCACCGGGTTCAGGGGCGAGGCCATCACGCTCTTGAAGTGCTGCCACCCTTCGAACTGGTAGTTCTCCCACGCGTGGTAGATGATCACCTGCCCGGGCCTCACCGCCGGCGAGACGATGGCCTGGATGCGGAACGACCCCACGTCGTTGAACAGCTCCACCGTGTCCCCATCCTGGACCTCCCGCGCACGGGCATCCTCGAGGCTCATGAACGCCACCGGCTCG
>JACPSF010000147.1 GCA_016193385.1 Deltaproteobacteria bacterium | reverse complement strand
GGAGCCCGCAAAGGGCACAGCCGCAACTACCTTCCGGTTTTGGTCGATACGGGAGAAGCGAGGGTCAACCGTGAGGTCGAGGTCCT
The DNA here is from genome assembly GCA_016193385.1 of Deltaproteobacteria bacterium. The sequence goes on along the minus strand of JACPSF010000147.1, from coordinate 7,358 downwards.
GATTGAGGGGATGAAGGGAGACTGGTTGCAGGGAAGTATCGTATCAGGGTAAAGGGTTGATAGAAGATTTTAGATTTTGGATTGGGGATTTCGGATTGCGAGTTGCGGATTTGGGATTAAATCGTTTGATTGAGCTCACGACGAAGTCGAAAATCGGAAATCTAAAATCGAAGATAGGTGCAGGGAGCGGTGGAAAAAGAGCCGCAGTTAGATCTGTTGCAGAGAGAAGTCGGTTACTTCTTCTCCGATTCGGCCCTTCTTGTGCGCTGCCTGACGCACGTTTCTTACGCTCGGGGAAAGCAGTCCAGCCACAACGAGACCTTTGAATTCCTCGGCGATGCCGTTCTGGACCTTGCCGTCAGCGATCTCCTCATGCGGCGCTTCCCCGCAAAGAGCGAGGGAGATCTCTCGAAGATGCGCGCCTCCCTGGTTAATGCCGCAGTGCTGGCCGAGAAGGGAGCCCATCTGAATCTGGGGGAGCTGTTGCGCTTGGGAAAGGGCGAGGAGCGCAGCGGCGGGAGAAGAAAAGAGTCCATTCTCTCCGGAGCGTTTGAAGCCCTCCTGGGGGGTATTTACTGGGACGGCGGCTATGAAGCGGCGCGCCGCGTGGTGGAGCGCTTCTTTGAGTCGCATATTCAAGAGAGAACCCTCGGGCAGCAGGACTATAAGACGCGGCTGCAGGAGATCTGCCAAATGCTTTTTCATTCCCCGCCTGAATATCGCATCGTAGCGGAGATAGGACCGGATCACGAAAAGCGCTTTGTGGCGGAGATTGTCATTGGGGGCAAGGTCATGGGTCGGGGAGAGGGCCGAAGCAAGAAGCAGTCCGAACAGGAGGCGGCGAGAAAGGCGCTGGAGGAGTTGCAGCGCGGCGAATGACGGCTGCCGCCTCGCATACCACTTTCGGGGACTCCGCTAATGGCTTGTGCGTAGCGGCAATACGACGGTGAACGTCGAGCCTTTTCCGACTTCACTCTCGACCTCAATCTTTCCCCCGAGCATCTCGGTAAAGCTCTTGACGATGTAAAGACCCAACCCCACGCCGCCGTAGAGCCGTGTCTCGGAGCTATCCACCTGGCGGAACTTTTCAAAAATGGTGGCAATCGCTCCAGGATCGGCAGGTCGGGTGGGCAATCCCAGCTCAGCGTCAGGTCCGGACTCAGGGTCGAGGCGAAGTAGGTCGACTCCAGATCATGGAACAGATCGGCCGGAATGACCACCTGCCGCTCAACGGGAATTTTGGTTGCCTCGATGGAGGTCGCATAAAGGATGTTGTTGATCATAGCGAGCTGGTCGTTGACTCGGTCTAGAATTTTGCCCAACGCGTCGTCTTGCTTCGGGTTGACATTGCCCAGCATACCGTCCTTCATCATCGCCGTGTAGCCCATGACAACGTTCAACGGGGTTCTGAGCTCATGGGACATAACGCTCAGGAACTCATCTTTCACCTTGTTGGATCTCTCCAACTCAACGTTGGAAGCTTTGAGCTCGTCAAAAAGTTGCCGGTTCTCCAACGCTATGCCCATTTGGCGAGCAATAGCTATGAGACGATACCTTTGTTCCTCAGTGAAGTAACCGAGCTGACGGCTGGCCAGATGAAGAATTCCCTGAACCTCATTCTTAATCTGCAGGGGGAGAAAGGCGCAGGAGCGTAAGCCTACTTGGATCTGAACCTTTCCCTTAAGACGTGAGTCTGCGGCGATATCGGGAGCGATAAGAGGTTCGCGCCGCTGGAAGACCCAATTTGCCGCCCCACCAAGCGGCACGGCATCAACGGCCCTCAGGTAGTGATCCGGAAAGCCCCGCTGGCTTACCCAGGTCAAAGATCCAGTAGCCTTATCCCGGAGCCGTATAAGAGCCGCATCGGCCCCCGTCGACTCCATGAGCCTTTCAATGATTCCATCAAAGATCTCGTTTATAGAGCTTGCCGGGGTCAAGGGGCTGAGAGCCGTATAGAGACTGGTGAGCTCTTTTAATGACGTTTCGAGGCGACGGTTTGTGGCAGCCAACTCACCCGCGAGCCTGCTCATCTTGTCATAAAGCTGGGCGTTGTGAATCGCGATAGCTGTCTGGCCTGCAAGGGTGACAAGAAACTCGACCTCGTCGTCGCTAAATTCATGCTCTTCTTTGGTGAAAAAGGTGAGGACCCCCAGGACCTCACCCTTGGCGATCAGGGGAACCCTCAGCGCGGAGACCAAACTATGTTGGCGAAGAAAATCAGGGGCCAGCGACCGCGGGTCTGTTTGAGCATTGCGGATCATAAGGGGAGCCTTGATATCGGGCACCGCTCTAGAAAGAGTGTTGTCGGCTCCATTAATCGATGCCCGCCACTCCGTCTCGTCAAGGTTTCGACAGGCGACGGGCTCCAATCTCCCGCTATCTCTATTTAAAAGCCTGACCGTGGTTACGGAATAGGGGAGCACAAGGTCAATTTTTTCCAGCAGGACCTCCAAGACACCGCGAAGATCCAGAGTCGAGGTAATAGCCAGGTCAATTTCGTGTAGGGCCCGGATGCGGTCCAGATTCTGGCGGAACTTCTCTTCCGTCCGCTCTCGTTCCCTGACTTCGGCTTGGAGTTGCTCGTTAATGGCCCATAAGTCCTTGGTGCGGTCCCGGACTCGCTGCTCGAGTGTCTCCTTTGCACTTTCGATTTGCTCAAGGTATTGCCTCAGCTCGACATCCTGGCGCTTGATGATCCTGTCCGCACGTCTGACCACAAAGTAAAGGGCCCCGTAGAGCACAGCTAAAATAGACGTGACTCCGAGAATGACGCTGATTTGAGTGCGCTTCACCTTGCGCAGGAACGAGGTCACGTCGTAGTAAAGTTCGAAAACGCCTTCGATAGGGCCCTCGGGACCGCGGCGTATGGGGATGTAGCTCGAAAAAACATCCCGGTCTTCGATGGTTTGCTCAAAGGCACTAAAGGTGTCCCGGTGGGTGAGCTCGCTGGCTACCTTTCCTTGCCTTGCTGAAAGAAACCCGGCGTTTGTGCCTTTGTCTTCCCCTATTTGTTTTGCCTCAGTTGAAAACACCGTCAGTCCTGAGGGGCTATAAACCTTGACTTTGACTACCTCGAGACCCCTCATCTGTGCCAGGACAGATCGGCGGAGTCGGGTTATTTCAGGCTGGGCCCGCAACGCATGGCCGCTCAGCCCGGACGCGGATTCCACAAAAGGAGCAAACTCTGGCCACAGAGAGTTCGCAAATGCTTGTGCCAACGCAATGTTTCTACTCTCAGCCATTTCCATGAGATTGTTCAGTGCTATCCACCGATAGAACATCCCCAGGAGGGCGGCTACCAACACCACAGCGATAAAACTCGATATAGAAAAATAGCGAAGCAGCTTGAACATATGAGCTTTAGGTCGCCAGTCTATTCGAAATCAAGCGGAATCCTTACGGTGAAGGTCGAGCCTTTTCCGACTTCACTCTTGACCTCGATCTTTCCCCCGAGCATCTCGGTAAACCTCTTGACGATGTAAAGACCCATTCCCACGCCGCCGTAGAGCCTCGTCTCGGAGCTGTCGACCTGGCGGAACTTTTCAAAAATGCCGGTAATCAAATCAGCAGGTATTCCTACGCCCGTATCCGCCACTCGGAGCCGGACACTGTTCGTCTCCGGGTCGTGCCGCGCCGAGACAGTGACCTTTCCCTTCTCCGTAAACTTGATCGCGTTATTGATGAGATTTTGCAGGATCTGCTTGAGCTTTCCACCGTCGGTTTGCATGGGAGGCAAGTCGGGGGGATAGTCCCAGATGAGGCCGAGGTCTTTGCTTAGGGACAGTTCATAGTCCGATTTCAAACCCTCCAGGAGCTGGGTCAGGGCCATCTCATGGACTTCAATTTTTTCTGCCCCGGCCTCGATCTGAGTCGTCTGGAGGATATTGTTGATCATACCGAGCTGATCCTTGCTTTGGCTTAAGATTTTCTCCAGGGCTCTTTCCTGCTCGTGATTGGTTTCGCCCAACATTCTGTCCTTTAGCATCCCCGCGTAGCCCATGACGACGTTCAGCGGGGTTCTCAGCTCGTGGGACATAACGCTTAAAAACTCATCTTTGACCGTGATCGCTTTCTCTAGCTCCAAAGTTTTTTGCTGCAACTCCTTGGCCCGCTCCAGGGTCTCTTCGAACAAGCTGGCGTTTTCAACGGCGATACCGATCTGGCCTGTCATAGATATCAGTAGCTGATGCTCGCCTGGATTAAGATTTCTGGGATTTTCCCCCATACAAATCAACGACCCAACAGTCCTGAGCTTTGCCTTGATCGGGAGAGCGGCAAAAAAGTGATACCCGGCTCTCTGCATGACTTTGGTCAGGCTCGTTTCCTGGTAAAGGGGACTGCTTTGGATATCGTCAAGGATTAAAGGTTCCCCGGTTTCTGCCACCCGGCCGACAGTTCCCTGCCCCGCAAGAACTGACCTTACCGAGTCAAAATACTCTGGAACACGTTCATAGGAGGCTCTCAAACGGAGCTCGCTCTTGTCGTTGTTGAAGAGGAAGATTCTTGTCGCGTCAAATTTAAAAATGTCGGTGATTTGTTTGATGATTTCCTGGAGAACCGCGTCCAGGTCCAATGATTGACTGGCAGCCACCGTGACACCATGGAGAGCCACAAGATGCTCGTGAGTTTCTTTTAACTCTGCTCCGCGTCGGAGAGTTTCTTCATAGAGTTGAGCATTATGGACAGCTATGGCGGCCTGATTTGCTAAAGCGGAAAGAAACTCGACTTCATCGTCGGTGAATTCGTGCTCCTCTCGCGTATAAAAGGCCAGGACACCAATCGCCTCGTCCTTGACGACCAGCGGGATTCCTAGATAAGAGACAATGCCTTGTTGTCGGAAAAACCAAGGAGCTCGCGTCTGTGGGGCCATCTGGAGATTGCGAACGACGACAGGAGCCTTAGTCTCAAGTACGGTCAAAGCGAAGGTTGGTCCTCGTAAAAACCTCTTTTTCCATTCGTTTTCGTCCATGTTTCGGCAAGCCACAGGCTCGACGCATCCGTGCTCCTTGTTCCGTAACATGACGCCGGTAACGGGATACGGTAAAACAAGATCGATCTTCTCTAGCAGGAGGGCTAATACGCCTCGCAGATCCAAAGTCGAGGTAATTGCACGGTCAATCTCCCGGAGCGCCTCGATGCGCTGCAGGCCCTTAAGGATTTTTTCTTTTGCTTGCTCACGCTCGGCTATTTGCCGTTCCAGCGACTCGGCCATCTCGTTAAAGGTGTGGCCCAGTTGGCCTAATTCTCCCTGGACACGATCGACGCTAGCGCGGTACTTAAAATTACCGGCCGCTAGCTCCTTCGCCGCGCTTACCACCTGGCTAACCGGGCGCCTGATGGAGAGTTCACCGGTGAACCACGTCGCGGCAAACGCCACAAGTGCGATGGTAAGTACCAACGCCAGGTTTCGGGTAAAAACCGAGTGCACCTCGCCGAAGAGCTCTTCTGCGGGGATGCCCACAGCCACATAGGCATCGATGGCTCCCCCCGTTTTTCCGACGGAAGCAGATGCATAAATGCGTGAGATCCCGTCCGGCCCGGCCATCTCAGCTATTCCTCCGTCTTTGTCAGGCGAGATGGTCCTGTACAGAGGCGTCGTGCGGACGGATTTTCCTGCCCATTTCTCAGGCTCGGGGTAGTAGCCCAAGACTAGGCCGGTTGTGTCGAACACAATAAAGTTCGACTTTGGAGATAACCCTGTATCGGCGCCAAAGCGGTTAAACCAGGCTAGATCGAGCGAGGCGCCGACCACGGCCCGGACCTGGCCGGCCTTGTCCAGGACCGGATAGGCCATGAGGAGCACTGGCTTCCCTGTAATACGTCCGATGACATATTCCCCCGTGCTGAAAGCACGGGTTTCAACGACTTTCTGAAACCACAGGCGGTCGGCGAAGTTGAGCGGGCCGGCGTAGGGAATGCTGCTGCAGAAAAGATCGCCATTTGGCTTTGTAGCGATGAGGCTGGTATAAGCCGGGAGTTCTTTATGGAGGCGAGAAAAACGCGCACTACAGGCGCTAGAGTCTTGGCGGTACACCTCGGGAAGCTCGGCCAACCCGAGAAGGAGATGATGGGCTCCATCAATGAAGGCGTTTTCGGTCAGTGAGAGGCGGCGTGCTATCCGCAGCACCCTTGCCCGTGCTTCAGCGGTGGCCTCTTGGCGTTGTTCCCACTCTGTGTAAAGGCTCTGCCCGAGCGCCGGGAGAATAGCAATCAGCACGAGAAGCAGGAGGCGGGCGCGGATGCTTGAAAAGAAAGATGGAATCAAAGCTGACTCCGGATTAGCGGCGTAAGGAGGTCTCGCCGACCCAGGAAGCGAGACGAAAAACCAAGGAGCATCTGTCTGGAGGCGACGGCTAACCTCTCTCGCTCCGCCCAGTAATGACCACATTCCCTATTTCTGAGCCATTTCAAAGATATGTCCGAGCAATCCATATGCCAGAACGCTTGGACTTCATAACTCATTGTTTATCAATGATTTGTTTACAGTATGCAGAGATTGAGTCCCCCTATCCTCCCTCAAATCCCCCTTTCTCCCCCTTTGGTAAAGGGGGATCGAGGAGGATTTAGGAGAGCGAGGGGGGATTTGATGTCAATTTATTTAATTCCGTCACTATAGTTGGCTAAAGGTTGGATGGCTCGGCGGCGGTCAGGTCGCCTTGTCAACAGCTTCGAGTTCGTCTCTGGTCACCGTGACCTCATTTCTAGCTCGGTCTCCATGACTTCGATGGTTGCGGCATTATCTGCTGACAAAAGGATCCGTTCCTTCATAAGTCCCTGGAAATGGTGTTAAGGGTGTAGAGGCAAGCGAACGGTAAATGTCGAGCCTTTTCCAACTTCACTCTCGACCTCGATCTTTCCCCCGAGCATCTCGGTAAACTTCTTGACGATGTAAAGACCCATTCCCACGCCACCATAGGGCCGTGTCTCGGAGCTGTCCAACTGGCGAAACTTCTCAAAAATCGCAGTAATCATATCTGCGGGTATTCCTTCGCCCGTATCCGCCACTCGGAGCCGGACGGTCTCCGTCTCCGGATCGTGCCGCGCCGAGAGGGTGATCTTTCCCTTCCCCGTAAACTTGATCGCGTTGTCGATGAGATTTTGAAGAATCTGCTTTAGCTTCGCCCGGTCGGTCTCGAGGATCGGCAGGCCGGGTGGGCAATCCCAGCTCAGTGTCAGGTCCGGACTCAGGGTCGAGGCGAAGTAGGTCGACTCCAGATCATGGAACAGATCGGCCGGAATGACTGCCTGCCGCTCAACGGGAATTTTGGTTGCCTCGATGGAGGTCGCATAAAGGATGTTGTTGATCATAGCGAGCTGGTCGTTGACTCGGCCTAAAATTTTGCCTAACGCGTCCTCTT
>JACPSF010000146.1 GCA_016193385.1 Deltaproteobacteria bacterium | reverse complement strand
ACCGAGATCTCCCGCCGGCTTGCCAGGCTGGCGCAGGCCCCTTTCATCAAGGTCGAGGCTTCCAAGTTTACCGAGGTCGGCTATGTGGGGCGGGACGTGGAATCCATTATCCGGGATCTGACCGATCTTGCGGTCAATATGGTGAAGGAAGAGGAAAAACAAAAGGTCGAGATCAGGGCCAGGGAGCTGGCGGAGGAGAGGATTTTGGACATCCTGCTTCCCTCCTTCCAAGCGGGCAAGCCCGAGGTCTCGCCCGAAGAGGCCGTGAGGGCTCAGGGGACGAGGGAAAAGCTCAAAAAAATGCTGCGCGAGGGCAGGCTTAACGAGCGGTTCGTAGATATCGAGATTACGCATGCGGTCATGCCCATGATCGAGGTGCTAACCCCGCCGGGGATGGAGGGCATGGAGTTCAACTTGAAGGAGATGTTCTCCAACCTCCTTCCCAAGCGATCGAAGAAGAAGACCGTAAAGATTCCCGAGGCTCTGGAGATTATCACCCAGGAAGAGGCCGGCAAGCTGATTGACATGGATAAGGTGGTGACGGAGGCCGCACGGAGGGTCGAGCAGTCGGGGATTGTTTTTATCGATGAGATCGACAAGATCGCGGGCCGGGAGTCCACCCATGGACCCGACGTTTCACGCGAAGGGGTGCAGAGGGACCTGTTGCCTATCGTGGAAGGCTCCACGGTGAATACCAAGTATGGGATGATCAAGACCGATCATATCCTCTTTATCGCTTCCGGCGCCTTCCACAGCGTCAAGCCCTCGGATCTGATCCCAGAATTCCAAGGCCGCTTCCCGATCCGGGTGGAACTTACGTCTTTAGGCAAAGAGGATTTCGTGCGCATATTGACCGAGCCTAAGAATGCGCTCATTAAGCAGTACCACGCCCTCCTGGAGACTGAGGACGTGCGTTTGTCTTTTCGCGAAGATGCCATCGCGGAGATCGCCCGGATGGCGGCCGAAGTGAACGAGAGGATGGAAAACATCGGCGCGCGCCGGCTACACACGGTCATGGAGAGATTGTTGGATGAAATCTCCTACACGGCCCCGGAGATGAGGGACAGGGAGGTGGTCATCGATGCCCAGTACGTGCGAGACCGGCTGAGCCCGATCTTAAAGGATGAGGACCTTTCCCGCTATATTTTGTAGCGCGGAGCGAGAGATGGAAAGCTTTATCAGTAAAGCCGAAGTGTTGATGGAGGCGCTTCCCTATATTCGGCGATTCTACGGCAAGACGTTTGTGATTAAATACGGTGGTAATGCCATGGTCGACGAGGAGCTCAAGGCGAGCTTCGCCCGGGATATGGTGCTGCTCAAATATGTAGGCATCAATCCCGTGGTGGTTCACGGCGGCGGTCCCCAGATCGATCAGACCCTCCAAAAAATGGGGATCTCCAGCCGTTATGTGCGTGGAATGAGGGTGACCGACGCGGAAACCGTTGATATCATCGAGATGGTTTTGGTAGGTAAGGTTAACAAGGAGATTGTGTCGCTCATCAATCGCCATGGCGGCATGGCGGTCGGGTTAAGTGGCAAGGACGGTGGGCTCATCCGCGCCCGGAAGATGAGCGTGACGGTGAGTACCAACGGGGAGCCGCCCGAGATCATCGATATCGGCATGGTGGGAGAGATTGTTGGGATCAATCCGACCGTCATCAATTCTCTGGACGAGAACAAATTTATCCCGGTCATCGCTCCGGTTGGGGTGGGGGACGAGGGGGAGACGTACAACATCAACGCGGATCTCGTGGCCGGGCAGATGGCCGAGGCCCTCGGGGCGGAAAAACTCATTCTGCTCACCGATGTCGAGGGTGTGAAGGACAAAAAGGGCGAGCTTTTAAGCACGCTCAAAATCAACCAGGCCCGCAAGCTGATTCAAGAGGGGGTCGTGGCGGAAGGGATGATTCCCAAGGTGGAGTGCTGCATCGAAGCCTTGAAAGGAGGGGTGGGTAAGACCCACATTATTGATGGCCGGGTCAAACATGCCGTCCTCCTGGAGATTTTCACCAAGGAGGGAGTCGGGACTGAGGTTGTGCGGAAGTAGGGCATGAAGAACCGAGATATTTTCAAGCTTACGGACAAGTATGTCGCCAATACCTACGCACGCTACCCCGTGGCGCTGGTGCGGGGCAAGGGGGCGCGGGTCTGGGACGCCGACGGCAAGGAGTATCTTGACTTTGTCGCCGGCATCGCGGTTAACAATCTGGGCCACTCCCATGCCGCGGTGGTCCGGGCGATCCAAGCTCAAGCGCGCAAACTCATTCACGTCTCCAATCTCTATCACATCGCTCCGCAGGCGGAGTTGGCGCCGCCGCCCGGGTTTTTTTTTGTAACAGCGGAGCCGAGGCCAACGAGGCCGCCATCAAGCTCACCCGGCGCTACGGGGCGGAGCGGCTGGGAGGAAAATATGAGATCCTCTCGACCCGAAATTCCTTTCACGGCCGGACGTTGGCGACCTTGACGGCCACAGGGCAGGAAAAAGTCCGCACCGGATACGATCCGCTACCCGCGGGGTTCCGACAGGTTCCGTATGATGATCTTCCCGCGATGGAGGGGGCGATTGATGGGAAAACCGCTGCCATCCTGGTCGAACCGATTCAAGGGGAAGGCGGAGTGGTTGTTCCCGACCCTGGGTATCTTCAAGGTCTCAGGGAACTGTGCGACCGCCGGGGCCTCCTCTTGATCTTTGACGAAGTCCAGGTAGGGATGGGGAGGACAGGTAAGCTTTTCGCCTACGAACATTGCGGTGTGGAGCCGGACGTTATGACTTTAGCCAAGGCCTTGGGGGGAGGCCTCCCCCTGGGAGCCATGCTAGCGAAAGAGGCCGTGGCCCGTAGCTTCTCTCCCAGTAGCCATGCCTCCACATTTGGCGGCAATCCCTTGGTCTGCGGCGTCGGCCTCGCAGTCATCAGAACTTTGCTTCAAGACGACGTGTTGAAAAACTGCGTCAAGATGGGGAAGCTTCTTTTCAGCGGACTTCAGAGGTTAAAAAAGCGCTTTCCATTCGTTTGCGATGTCCGTGGCAGGGGGCTTATTCTGGGGATGGAGCTCGAGCACGATGGGAGTGAAGTTGTCCAAGACTGCCTCACAGAAGGCCTGCTGATTAACTGCACCGCGCAGAAGGTTCTCCGTTTTCTCCCTCCGTTGACTGTTGAGAAGAAGGATATTGAGCGTGCCTTGTCCATACTGGAAAGGGTCTTGGCGCGCCGCTAGGAAAATCGCCTTTCTCCGACTCGATGAGTAAGCGAGATCTCTTAAGCTTAAGGGACATCAGCCGAGCAGAGATCGGCCAGCTCTTTTCCCTGGCTCGGAGGCTCAAGCGTGAGCAGAAGCAAGGAATTCTGCACCGGTTGCTCAAAGGCAAGACACTTGCCCTGATCTTTGAGAAGCCAAGCTTGAGGACGCGGGTGAGCTTCGAGACGGGCATGGCCCAATTGGGCGGTCATGCGGTTTTCCTCGGCCCCCAGGAGATTCAACTGGGAGTCCGGGAGACCCCTTCCGATTGCGCCCGCAGCTTGAGCCGGTGGGTGGATATCATCGTGGCGCGGACCTTCTCTCAAGAGGTCCTCGAAGAGATGGCCGGGGCCGCGAGCGTGCCGGTGGTCAATGGATTGACGGACCTTTTCCATCCTTGTCAGGTCCTGACTGATTGCTTCACACTGTTGGAGCATAAGCGAAGGCTGGAAGGGCTGAAGATCGTATTTGTCGGCGACGGGAATAATATGGTCCATAGCTGGATGCAGGCGGCGGTAAAGTTCCCATTTTCTTTTGTTCTTGCCTGTCCGAAGGGTTATGAGCCCGATCCTGAGGTTACAAGGGCGGCAAAAGAAGGGGGCGGTCGGATTACCATCACGCACCGTGTAGAAGAGACCATGCGGGGGGCGGATGTCATCTATACCGACGTTTGGACAAGCATGGGGCAGGAGAGCGAGGCGGAGATAAGGCGCAAGGTCTTCAAGGGCTATCAAGTGAACGAGGCTTTGGTAGCCCTGGCCAGGAAAGAGGCGGTGGTCATGCATTGTCTGCCCGCCCACCGAGGTGAGGAGATCACTCGAGAAGTCCTGGAGGGGCCTCGTTCTATCGCCTTTGATCAGGCGGAAAACCGCCTCCACGTCCAGAAGGCTATTCTGCTTTGGATCCTGGGGATAGAGCGATCAAGGGCTAAAGGGTTAAAGGGGAAAAGGTGAACGTCAAGAAAGTTGTTTTGGCCTATTCCGGTGGGCTTGACACCTCAGTGATCCTGAGGTGGTTGATTGAGCAATATCAATGCGAGGTGATTGCGTACTGCGCGGACCTCGGGCAGGGAGAGGACCTTGAGGCGGTTCGGCGCAAGGCATTGAAGACCGGAGCCAGCAGGGTGTTCGTAGATGATCTCCGCGCAGAGTTCATCCGGAGTTACGTCTTCCCCATGCTACGGGCCAATGCCGTCTATGAAGGGTCCTACCTGCTCGGCACGTCGATCGCCCGTCCGCTCATCGCTAAAGGCCAGATTGAAGTTGCCATAAGAGAGAAGGCTGACGCTGTTGCCCATGGAGCGACAGGAAAAGGCAACGACCAGGTACGCTTCGAGCTTACGTATTATGCCCTTAAACCTGACATGAAGGTGATCGCGCCGTGGCGCATCTGGGACCTGAACTCGCGCACTGCCCTAGTTGCCTACGCCCGGCGCCAGAAGATTCCCGTACCCGTCACGCCCAGGAGGCCTTACAGCACCGACCGCAATCTCTTCCATATCAGTTATGAGGGTGGCATCCTGGAGGACCCGTGGCAGGAGCCGCCGCCCGATATGTTTCTCTGGACGCGGGCGGCAGAGCGGGCGCCCAACCGGGCCGAGTATATCGAGGTCGAGTTTTCGCGCGGCGATCCCGTGGCTCTTAATGGCCGGCGGCTTTCGCCCGCTCGGCTGCTCTCCCGAGCGAATGCCCTGGGGGCAAAGCATGGGGTCGGGAGGGTGGACCTGGTCGAGAACCGCTATGTGGGCATGAAGTCGCGCGGCGTCTATGAAACGCCCGGAGGAACTCTTCTCCATACCGCCCATCGGGCTCTGGAATCTATCACTATGGACCGCGAGGTCATGCGGCTGAGAGATTCCCTTGTCTGGAAATATGCCGAGCTCATCTATTACGGCTATTGGTTCTCTCCCGAGCGGGAGCTCTTACAAAAGCTCGTCGACGCTGCGCAGGAAAAGGTAAGCGGGCGTGTCCGCCTCAAGCTTTACAAAGGTAATGCTTTTGTCGTGGGCCGCAAATCTCAGTCGTCCCTGTATGATCCCAAGATGGCGACCTTCGAGGAGGGCGAGGGGTATCACCAGGCTGATGCGGATGGTTTTATTCGGCTCAACGCTTTAAGGCTCAAACTGCGGACTTTAAAACAGGGCCAACCGATGAGGGGTGGCAGGCGGAAAAAAGGTTCAGGGTAAGGTGGAAAGAGACAAGAAATTGTGGGGGGGGCGTTTTACGGCCTCGACAGCGGAGTCGGTCGAGGCCTTTACCGCCTCTATCGAGGTCGATGCGCGGCTTTACCGCCACGACATCGCGGGCAGCATTGCCCATGCCAGGATGCTTGCGCGCCGGCGGATTATTTCTTCGCGCCAGGCGCGCCGGATCGTCCAGGGGCTCAAGTCGATCGCGCGGGAAATCGAGCGGGGCGCCTATCCGTTCTCCTCGGCCGACGAAGATATCCACATGAACATCGAGCGCCGCCTCATCCAAAAGATCGGTCGGGTGGGGGAAAGGCTTCATACGGCCAGGAGTCGGAATGATCAGGTGGCCCTGGACTTGCGCCTCTACCTGCGCGAGGAGCTGGGCGCGATCCACGAAGCATTGGAGGGGTTGAAGCGGGAAATTGCGCGAACGGCGAAGCGGCATTTGCAGGTCATCATGCCCGGATACACCCATCTGCAGAGGGCCCAGCCGGTGCTTTTTTCTCATTACCTGCTTGCTTACGCGGAGATGTTAGAGCGCGACAGCGAGCGCATGAGAGCTTGTCTGGAGCGGGTCAATGTCCTGCCTTTGGGATCGGGTGCGCTTGCGGGAACGAGCTTTCCCATCGATCGCTCCTATGTGGCCAGGCAGCTCAAGTTCCCGCGAATATCCAAGAACAGCATCGACGCGGTAAGCGATCGGGACTTCATATTAGAATTTCTTTCCGCTGCGGCGATCCTCTTCGTCCATTTGAGCCGCCTCGCAGAGGAGATGGTGTTGTGGTCTAGCGAAGAATTCGGTTTCATCGAACTCCCGGACCGCTACTGCACCGGTAGCTCGATGATGCCGCAGAAAAAAAATCCCGACGTTCCCGAGCTTGTGCGGGGCAAATCGGGGCGCGTCTTCGGCCACTTGCAAGCCCTGCTGGTAGTGATGAAAGGTCTGCCTTTAGCTTACAATCGGGACCTCCAGGAGGATAAAGTTCCGCTGTTTGATACCGTGGATACGGTTAAGGGATGCCTCACGATGATGAGGGATGTGGTCCGGGAGGTAAAGGTTAAAAAAGAGCGGATGCGTGCGGCGGCTCGGGACGGATTTATGAATGCGACGGACTTGGCCGATTATCTGGTGCGGCGGGGGCTGAGCTTTCGCTCGGCCCATGCCTTGGCCGGGAAGGTGGTTCTTTTTTGCCTCGATCAAGGCCGCCGGATCGAAGAATTGTCGCTTAAAGAACTCAAGCGATTCTCTCCCCGGTTCGAGAGAGATGTCTATGTCTTTTTGACCCTGGAGGCATCCGTCCGCCGCCGCCGCGCCCCCGGGGGGACCTCGGCGGTCAACGTGCGCCGCCGTTTGAAGGAGCTAGGAGTATGAGGAATCCAGGCGTGAGGCGTGGGGCGAGAGGTGGGGGAACAAGGATTTGCTTCTATCTTTTCTGTTGCCTGTTGCCTCTCGCCTTCGGCCTGCTTTCTTTTGGCTGCGGCAAGAAAGGCGATCCGCGGGTGCCGGAGCAGGCCGTGCCGGAGGTGATCAACGATCTCAAGGCGGAGGCGGAGTCGCGCGGAATCGTTCTGACATGGACTCGGCCGCAGCGCTACGTAGACGGGAAAGAACTCCGGGACCTGGCGGGTTTCGTGATCTTTCGCAAGGAACTTTCTCAATCCTGTCCCGAGTGCCCGGTTCCCTACCGGGAGAGGACGACGGTGAATGTGGAAGACCAGCAGAAATTTATCAAAAGGAGACGTTTTCGTTTCGTCGAAGAGGAGCTCAGTCCCAAGACGATCTACCGCTACCGGGTCTTTACCCAGCTCCTGGATGGCTCCCTCAGCGAGCCTTCCAATGAGGTCGAGGTCGTCTGGAGGCCCTGATGCATTACTTTGAGTACCGCAGCGGAGAACTGCATGCTGAAGGGGTGCCGGTGCGGCGCATCGCAGAGGAAGTGGGAACCCCGACCTACGTTTACAGCTTGGCTACGTTAAGGCGCCACTATCAAGTCTTCGATCAGGCCTTTGCGCGTCTGCCTCACCTCGTGTGCTTCTCCGTGAAAGCGAACTCTAACCTGGCCGTGCTTCGGGTTTTCGTTCAGGCTGGGGGAGGGTTTGATATCGTCTCGGGGGGAGAGCTCTTCCGGGTCCTCAAAGCGGGAGCCGATCCGAAGAAAATTGTTTTTTCCGGGGTCGGGAAGCGGACGGACGAGATGGAAGACGCTCTGAGGGCTGGGATTTTGATGTTCAACGTAGAGTCGCAACAGGAACTGCGAGTCCTCAATGGAGTTGCCCGGAGCCGGGGGAAAAAGGCGCCGATCAGCCTCAGGGTCAATCCCGACGTGGATCCCCGGACCCATCCCTATATCTCGACCGGGATGAAAAGGAGCAAGTTCGGGATCGACATCAAACGCTCTGTCGAAGAATACAAAAAGGCTCTTTCCCTCTCCTACCTCGAAGTGATCGGGGTAGACTGCCACATCGGCTCCCAGCTCACTTCGATTCCTCCCTTTGTCGACGCGCTGGAGCGAGTCAAGCTTCTGCTAGGAGCCCTAAGGACAGAAGGCTGTCACATTCATTATCTCGATCTGGGAGGCGGGTTGGGGATCCGTTACAAGGACGAAGAGCCGCCCCATCCGGATCTCTATGCGGAGGCGATCATCCGCGGGCTTGGAGGTCTCAATGTGACCCTGATCCTGGAACCGGGACGGGTCATCGTGGGAAACGCGGGGATCCTGGTTACCAAGGTCCTTTACTTGAAGGAAACCGAGGATAAAAAATTTGTCGTCGTCGATGGCGCCATGAACGACCTCATCCGCCCCGCTCTC
This sequence comes from Deltaproteobacteria bacterium, assembly GCA_016193385.1. The sequence continues at coordinate 9,677 of JACPSF010000146.1, read as the reverse complement.
TATGGTTCTTATCAAGGGATTCTTCCTGTGGAGGAACGAACAGGGGAGACCATGGTGGCAGACGTGGTGGGGCCGATCTGCGAGAGCGGGGACTTCTTCGCCAAAGACCGTGAGATTCCGAGGCCGAAGCCAGGGGATCTTCTGGCCGTGATGAGCGCCGGTGCTTACGGGTTTTCCATGTCTTCAAACTATAATTCGCGAGCGAAGGCCGCAGAGGTGCTGGTGGACGGGGAGAGTTTTTACGTGGTTAGGGTGAGAGAGAGCCTACAAGACCTCATCCGCGGAGAAGCGATTCCGTCGATCCTCCATTAGGACGAAGGGTTAAAGGGATCAAAGGTTGAAGGGAAGATGGCAGAGATCTCCTTTACCAAAATGCAGGGATGCGGCAACGATTTTGTCTTGATTGATTGCCTTAAACAGGAGATCGGAGATCTCGGAGAGACTGCCCGGCGGCTCTGCGACCGGCACTTCGGCATCGGGGCAGATCAGCTCCTTACGGTTCATCCCTCCAAGGTCGCTGACTTCAAGATGGAGATCTATAATGCCGACGGCGGCCAGGTGGAAATGTGCGGGAATGGGATACGGTGTTTTGCCAAATATGTGGCCGAGCATGGATTGACTCAAAAGAAAGAGCTCGCCGTAGAAACCTTAGCTGGCGTCATTCGGCCGCGGCTGGTGGGAGATCTCGTGGAAGTCGACATGGGGGAACCGATCCTCGAGGGAAGGAAGATTCCGGTTGAAGCGGACGGGAAAGTTCTCAACGCCCCTTTAGAGGTGGATGGGCAGGTTTACCAGGTTAGTTGTGTCTCGATGGGGAACCCTCACTGTGTCGTCTATCTTGACGAGATCGAGGGACTAGACCTTCAAAAGGTCGGCCCTCGCTTTGAGCACCACCCGTTTTTCCCCGAGCGTGTGAACACGGAGTTTGTCAAAGTGCTCAACCGCGGGGAGGCCAGGATGAGAGTTTGGGAGCGGGGAGCGGGGGAGACTCTGGCCTGCGGAACCGGGGCCTGCGCGGTAACTGTCGCGGGCTCGTTGACCGGCAGAATCGAGAGGAAGGTTGCGGTTCACCTCCGGGGTGGAGATCTTTTGATTGAATGGTGCAAGAACAACCACGTCTATATGACCGGTGGGGCAGAAGAGGTATTTCACGGGACAGTATAAATTTAACAGGAGTATTCGCATGTTTTCCGGTTCTATGGTGGCCCTGGTGACTCCGTTCAAAGACGGAAAGGTAGATTGGGAAAGCTTGGAGGGATTGGTGGAGTTCCATATAAACAATGGCACCCACGGCATCGTCCCGTGCGGGACGACCGGCGAATCCGCGACCCTCACACATCAGGAACACGATGCGGTCATCGTAGCGGTCATCAAGGCTGTGAAGAAAACGGTCCCCGTCATTGCGGGGACTGGGTCCAACTCTACGGAAGAGGCCATCCGCCTTACCCGCGAGGCGGAAAAAGCGGGTGCGGATGGAGCGCTTCTGATCTCCCCTTACTACAATCGTCCCACGCAGGAAGGGATCTATCAACATTACAAAAAAGTCGCTGAGTCGGTTGGAATCCCCCTGATCGTTTATAACATCCCGGGCCGGACAGGCTCCAAGATCGAGCCGGAGACATTGGCACGCTTGTCCGACATTAAAAATGTCGCTGGCGTGAAGGAGGCTACCGGCTCGGTCGATCAAGCCATCGATGTGCTCCGTCTCTGCGGGGAACAATTGGCAGTCTATTCAGGCGAAGACTCTTTGACCTTTTCTCTTATGGCCTTGGGAGGTAAAGGAGTCATCTCCACAGTGGCCAACATAGTTCCCAAAGAGATGTCCGAGCTGGCGCAGGCCTGTCTCAAGGGGGATTGGGAGAAGGGGAGAAGTCTTCAGCTCAAGCTTATCCCGCTTATTCGCGCTGTCTTCATCGAGACCAACCCGATTCCGGTCAAGACCGCCCTTTCTCTCATGGGCAAGTGCCGGGCAGACTTGCGGCTCCCCATGACCCCCATGGCAGAGCCCAATCTTAAGAAGCTCAGGCAGACCATGGCTGATTTCGGCGTCATCTGAGGTTAGCATGTTAGGTCTGGTTGTCTGCGGAGCGGCGGGGAGGATGGGAAGCACGGTAGTGCGTCTCATCCAGGAGAGCGCCGGGGTGAGACTCGTAGGCGCCGTTGAGTGGTCCGGCAGTCCCCAAATAGACAAGGACGCGGGTGAGGTGGCGGGCGTGGGCAAAGTGGGCGTTCCGATTGTCTCTCAGCTTGCGCCCTTATTGCACGGCCCGGTTGTTGTTATCACGTTTACGACTCCGGAAGCTACACTGGAGCATCTGAGAATTGCCGCCCGTAAAGGCGCGCCCATCGTCATCGGCACAACGGGCTTTAACCCAAAGCAATTATCGGAGATAAAACGGCTATCGCGCCGGGATCGAGTGTTCATGTCACCCAACATGAGCGTCGGGGTGAACCTTCTCTTGAGTCTATTGGGCAGAGTAGCTCAAACTCTGGGGGAGGATTATGACGTGGAGATCGTCGAGGCGCACCACCGCTTCAAAAAAGACGCTCCGAGTGGGACTGCCCTCGCTTTAGGCCGGGTCGTGGCTCAGGCGCTGAAAAGAGATCTGGACAAGATCGGCGTTTCCGGCCGCAAAGGGATTGTTGGCGAGAGAACCAAGAAAGAGATAGGACTTCTTTCCGTCCGTGCCGGAGATATAGTGGGGGATCATACGGTGATCTTCGGCGGCTTGGGCGAGAGGATCGAATTCATCCACCGCGCCCAAAGCCGCGAGACCTTCGCGCGCGGCGCCCTCCGCGCCGCCCGGTGGCTGGTGAAGCAGAGAAAAGGCCTTTACAGTATGCAGGATGTGCTGGGGTTGGAGTAGGGTGACGGGATGGTAGATCTGGACACCATCGTGTCGCTGTGCAAGCGGCGCGGGTTTATTTTCCAGTCGAGCGAGATCTACGGCGGGCTTGGCTCGGCGTGGGATTACGGGCCGCTCGGCGTGGAGTTTAAGAATAATGTGAAGCGTCTTTGGTGGCGCGACAACGTGCAGCTCAGAGACGACATGGTCGGCCTCGACGCGGCGATCTCGATGCACCCAAGAGTCTGGGAGGCGAGCGGGCACGTGGCGAGCTTTTCCGATCCGTTCACGGGTTGCTCTGAATGTGGCCGGCATTATAGAGCGGATCAGATTTACGAGGCGATATGGAACAGCAAGTGGTTTCGTGCGATCCAAAAGGTGCTAGAGGGGCCTAGCGCGAGAAAAGACGAGTGGCGAGCGATCGCCAATTGGGCCCAGAGCGACGGCAAAAAGCTGGCACCAAACTTTCCCCTCAAGGATCCGAAAGGGGCTATAGAGTCTCCAACGCGATATCCGTTTGAGGGGCCGGAGGATCCGAGGTTCCATGCATTTTTGAGAACCGTGTCCCACCTGCTCGTCCCGGTTGGGAATTCGCTGGGAGTTCTTTGTCCCAACTGTGGCGGTGTCAATCTCTCCGAACCGAAACCCGCGAGCCTGATGCTGGAGACCTTTTTGGGACCGGTGAAAGAGACTGCTACGAAGACCTATCTCCGACCGGAGACGGCTCAAGGCATCTTCGTCAATTTTGATAACGTCCTCCAGGCGTCACGCAAGAAGCTGCCGTTCGGCATCGCGCAAGTCGGCAAGGCCTTCCGTAATGAAATCACGCCCGGCAACTTTACCTTTCGCACGCGCGAGTTCGAGCAGATGGAGATCGAGTACTTTGTCATACCAGGCACGGACGAGGAATGGCATCAAAAGTGGATCGATGAGCGCTTCTCCTGGTATCAGAGATACGGCATCCGAAAGGAGAATATCAGGCTTCGGGAGCACACTAAGGATGAGCTTGCCTTCTATGCCAAGAGATGCATGGACATTGAGTACCTATTTCCTATGGGATGGAGCGAACTCGAAGGAGTCGCCAATCGCACCGATTACGACCTGAAGCGCCACTCAGAGTTCAGCGGGAAGACGCTTGAGTATTTCGATGAAGAAAGCAAGCAAAAACTGATACCTTACGCGATCGAACCCTCAGCCGGCGCCGACAGGTCGGCCCTCGCTTTTCTTGTTGATGCCTACCATCAGGAAGAGGTCAGGGGCGAAAAACGGGTTGTCTTGAGATTCCATCCTGAACTCGCGCCGGTCAAGATCGCCGTCCTGCCGCTGCTGAAGAAGAATAGCCAGATCGTCGAGACCGCGCAAAACATCTGCGCCGACCTAAAAAGGCGTTGGGTTTCGGTTTATGACGATACCGCTTCGATCGGGCGGCTTTACCGGCGCCAGGATGAGATAGGCACGCCCTTTTGCGTTACAGTGGATGTGCAGACCGTCGGCGACGGGAAGAGCCCGGCTGACGAAAAAGTTACCATCCGCGACCGCGATTCCATGCAGCAGATCCGCGTCCCCATCATTGCCCTCGGAGCGACGATGGCCGATCTCATGGCCGGGAAGTGGTCTGAAGTCGCAAAACAATTCCCGGCACAACCCGTTGCCTAGATAAGTCCGGGAGCCCGTGAAGGGAATTTGTATCCCGGAAATGCTTTGCCAAGATCGTTCTGCCCCATGTGACGGGAAAGGACTTCTCCACACACCGCACGGAAATCTGTGGTGAGATCGAGATCGCAGCCTTCATAAAGAAGTTCGGGCTTCAGCCCAGCCCAGCGGCCATAGACCTTGTCGCCTTTTCCTCGGAGGGAAGCTTTCACCACGTCTCCAGTTTCCTTTGCAGACCGCCCGTTTCCCCTGGGGAAAGGGATTCCCGGAGCTCGTAGCGCTCTCTCAGCTCTTGTTTTTCCTGTGGGCTCATCTGGCGCCAGCGATCGACGGCTGTTTTCTTGTCGTCCGACCTCTCTTGGGCCGAAGCGACCAAAGGGAGCGATCGGAAGCGGGGAAAAACTGTGCGCCAAATCATCCGTTTCACTTTTGTCTATCCTTTGTTCTTTCCCGCTGGGTGTCTTGGGAGTTTGGTCCCGTCCCGCGACAGGGATTGTCGATCGAAACCCTTGATGTTGGTAAAGGCGCGCAAAAACGCATCTTGGGGGAGATCTTTAGCCTCCTCTCAGTCGCGCGTGAAGCGGAAGGCGATACGATAGAATATAGGTTTCTGCCAGCCGTTGTCCCTTTTTGACGTCCTGGGTCTAGGAAGGTTTACTGGGATCCGGCCGCCGGTTCTTGCCTCCTCCAAGGACGCTATCTTAGAGGCTTTCCAGCCACGGACAATCTGAATTTTTGGGCTTTGGCTTGACAAGGGAGGGCGTTAAATCTAAACTTAAGCTCGACATTTTGTCTTCTGCAGAGCTATGGTGCCGGATAATCTGGAGCAGCTTGAGGTCAAGATCAATCAGTTGCTCGAAAAGCACGAGCGTGTAAAGGAGCAAAAGGAATTGGCGGAGAGAAAGCTCCAGGAGAAGGAAAGCGAGTGGAATCAGTTACGGGGCCAGTTGCGCCAGTACGAGCGGGAGCGAAGTGAAATTCGGGAGAAATTAGAAAAAATCCTCGGCCATTTTCAGCGTTTGGATCTTCCTTGACGTGAGGAAGCCCTGATGAAAAAAACTGTGAATGTGGAGATCATGGGTCAGACGTTCACAGTCAGCAGCGATGCCGAGGAGGGTTACGTGCGTAAGGTTGCCGAGTATGTGGACGGGAAGATCCGGGAGGTCCTCAAAACGGGACGTCCGGTTGCCAAGTCCAGTGTGGCGATGCTGGCCGCGCTCAACATCGCTGACGAATATTACCGGTTGAAAGAAAGCTATGATGGCATCGCATCGCGGTTAAGCCGGCTCTCAAAAAGGCTTTCAACCACTTTAACTGAGGAGGGCTAAAAACTGAGTTGATCCCTTTCCCCTGCGGTGCTCGTGATCAGTGGAGGCAACTTAGAACCAACAAAGAAAAAAGGGAAGCTGTCTCTTGCCGTGGCCGTCAGGCCCCTATCTACGGGGAAGACTCAAGCGGTAATATGGCGTCCACCTGGTATTCCAGGTTCAAGTTGATCCTTTGACACGGCACAAAGCGGGGGAAACCGAAATCACCAGTAGGGCGGAAAGATGGGGGAGGGGTGGGGGTCCCGTAAAAGGTTCTGATCTATTGCTTTTGTGCCTGTGGATTTAATCATGGTTGGGCTGGCCAGTGTTGAAGGATCGGAGATCGTATTACCGTTCGCCCTGAGGTGGGTCGTCGTGGGTGTCGGTCGGTTCCTTTTCCGGGGGAGCGCCGGCAGGGCAACATGCTCCTCATCTCAGTAGATCAGGCTTTTAGGTACTCGCCTTCCTTTTCATCCTCTCGGCTCGTTACCCTTCCTCCATAGACTCCCCGTTCCGAGGTTGAGATGAGGGAGAAAAAGCAACGGCTGCGGGTTCGGTCCTTTCTGCGGCACGAATCTTTTTCAGGTTCCGAGCTTTCTCGATGGGGCTGGCTGATTCAGCAAAAAGTCCTCGAGTTTTCACCCTATCTTGCTGCCCGCACGGTTGTGCTCTATAGCCCGATCGGGCGTGAGGTCGCCACCGAAGTCATCCGTGACCACGCGTTGAGGGTGGGGAAAAAACTATTCTATCCCAAGCTCGGAGACCAAAAGCATCTGCATTGGGTCCATGTGAGTTCCGCCGAAGAGCTCAGGCCCGGGGGCTGCGGTATCCTGGAGCCTATGGGGGACAGGATACTGACCCGGGAAGATCAACAGCGCTCAGTCGTGTTTGTTCCCGGTCTCGCCTTTGATTTTCAAGGCAATCGACTGGGCAGAGGGTGGGGTTGGTATGACCGGGCGCTGAGCTTGCTGGAGCAAGGGGCTAGTTTTGTGGCATTGGCGTATGAATTTCAAATGGTAGAGAAGTTGCCGGCGGAAGCGTGGGATCGAAAAATGCACCATATCATTACGGAGAAGCGAATTATCGATTGCGGGGACGGAGCTTCCCCGGCAGGCTGGGTTCCATAGTTTTCGTCGGTCGTAAAGGGGGTGATATCCTTGGAGTCGGAAGTCATGCTGATAGGAGTTGGAGGTTTTTTGCTGGGGCTTTTGTTGGCGGTCGCTGTGGTTTGGTATCGAAGGAAACAACGCCAGATCCAGTTAGAGTTGGCGCAGAACACGGCGGCGCGTCTCCTTGAAGAGGCCACGAAGGAGGCCAGCGCGGTCAAGAAGGAAGCGGAGATCCAGGCCCGGGATGGCATGCTGCAGGCCAAGCTTGAGTTTGAAAAAGAAGTGCGGGAGATGCGGCGAGAGCTCCAGTCCTTAGAGAGGCGGCTGATCAGTCGAGAGGAAAGCTTGGACAAGAGGGCGGAGGCCTTAGAGAAACGCGAGACAGAGTTGGGTAGGCGCGAGGCCGCCGTCAACGCCCGAGAGAAGAGCACCGAGGAGAAAGCGGCTGAGTGTACGCGGCTAGCCCAAGAGGCGCGCCGACAATCGGAACAAGTGGCAGGGATGACACGGGAGGAGGCGAAGAGAAATCTCGTCGAACAGATGGTCGGGGAGGCCAAGCACGAGTCGGCCAAGCGTATCCGCGTCATTGAGGAAGAGGCTAAGGAGGAAGCCGCCCGAAGAGCGCAGAAAATTGTGGCCTTGGCGATCGAGAGGTTAGCCGGGGATTTCGTGGCTGAGCGCACGGTGACGGTCGTGCCATTACCCAACGACGAAATGAAAGGAAGGATTATCGGCCGCGAAGGCCGCAACATCCGTGCTTTAGAGGCCGCAACGGGGATCGATTTGATTGTTGACGATACCCCGGAGGCGGTGATTATCTCGGGTCATAACCCGATTCGGCGCGAGATCGCCCGGTTGTCGCTGGAAAAACTCATATCTGACGGGCGCATCCACCCGGGCAGGATCGAGGAGGTGGTGCGGAAGGCCGAGCAGGAGATTGAGGACGCGATCCGCGAGGCAGGACAGAAGGCGGTCTTCGACGTGGGAGTGCACGGAATCCATCCCGAACTCATTCGGTTGCTGGGGAGACTCAAGTTCCGTTACAGCTACGCCCAGAATGTGCTGCTGCACTCGATCGAGGCGGCCTTTATCTGTGGCATGATGGCGGCGGAATTGGGTTTGAACGAGAAGCAGGCGCGGCGCGCGGCTTTGCTCCACGATATCGGCAAGGCGGTGGATCATGAGGTGGAAGGCTCCCACGCCGTCATCGGCGCCGAGCTGGCCCGCAAATACGGTGAATCGCCGAAGATCGTCAACGCAATTGCGGCCCACCACGAGGATGTAAAGGCGGAGACCATTCTGGCGCCGCTTGTGGATGCTGCGGATGCTTTGTCTGGGGCTCGTCCGGGGGCGCGCAGGGAAATGGTTGAGACCTATGTCCGACGCTTGGAAGAATTGGAGCGGATAAGCAATTCCTTTAAAGGCGTGGAGAAGTCCTATGCCGTCCAGGCCGGGCGGGAGATCAGGATTATCGTACAGAATGATAGCGTCACGGACGAAGAAGCGACCTTGATGGCCCGCGAAATCGCCAGGAAGATTGAGAATGAAATGACCTATCCGGGGCAGATCAAGGTCACCGTGATCCGCGAAGTTCGCGCCGTTGAGTACGCCCGTTGAACCAGTTTTTAGTTTTGAGCGCTTAGTTCTTAGTTGCAGGATTTTCAACTCAAAACTCAAAATGAAGAACTAAAAATTTTTTGCTTATGCGCATCTTAATCCTGGGTGATGTGGTAGGCCAGCCGGGCCGCCGAGCGGTTCGGGATTTGGTTCCCATGCTTGTCGATCGGGAGCGGATCGATCTTGTCATTGCCAATGCGGAAAATGCGGCTGGGGGAATGGGGGTGGATGTCAAAAGCGCCGAGGAGTTGTTCGCGGGCGGCGTACACGTGCTGACGTCGGGGAATCACATAACGCATCCCGCCCTCCTGCGCCCGGCCAATTATCCCGACGGGGCTCCGGGACGGGGATGGCGGGAGTGGGAAAACGAGGCCGGTCTGCGTGGCCTCATCATCAATGTGCAGGGAAGGGTGTTCATGCCCAGCCACGTCGGTGATCCGTTTCGCTGCGTCGATGGCATCTTGCGGGGCCTTGGCGGGCATTCTCCAGTCGTGATCGTGGATCTCCATGCCGAGGCGACCTCGGAGAAAAATGCCATGGGGTGGTTCCTCGACGGCAGGGTGTCTGCGGTGTATGGCACCCACACTCACGTGCAAACGGCGGACGAGCGCATTCTTCCGAAAGGCACCGCCTATATTACGGATATCGGCATGTGTGGACCCATGGATTCGGTAATTGGAATCGACAAAGAGGTTGTGATCGAGGGTTTTTTGAGTCAGCTCCCGTGCAGGTTTGACGTCGCGAAGGAAAACGTGATGTTGCAGGGAGCGGTCTTGGAAGTCGATGGCACCAGCGGAAGGGCCTTGGATATTCGCCGGCTACGAATTCCCTGGCAAAGGCGAGAAGTATGATGCTGGAATCTCGGGAACAGTTGCGCATCATACGGCGGGGCGCCGTCGAGATCGTCCAAGAGGAAGAGCTCCTGAAGAAGCTCGCCCGGCAGGCCCCCCTCCGGATCAAAGCGGGATTTGATCCCACCGCGCCCGACCTCCATCTCGGGCATACTGTCCTGATTCAAAAGATGAAGCAGTTCCAGGACCTCGGGCACGAAGTAATCTTTCTCATCGGCGATTTTACCGGCATGATTGGCGATCCATCGGGGAGATCGGACACTCGCAGGCAGCTCAGTCGTGCGGAAGTCTTCA
>JACPSF010000145.1 GCA_016193385.1 Deltaproteobacteria bacterium | reverse complement strand
TTCTTCGCCGTCATGGTAAGCACCGCCCTGGGCCTGATCGCGACCGGACGTGCGACCCACCCCGCATTTCTTAAAGGGCCAAGACCGTCCACGCAAGAGAGCCTGCCCGCTACGGTCGGGGCTCCAGCCGAAGCTTAAAGGCCGCCACGCTTATTCTCCCGAGTGACCGAATGGATCCGCGCCCTTGGCCCCAAGCAGGCAGTAAAGGGTGATCGCAACCCCGATCGAGGTTCTGTGTCAGACTCGCGTAACTTGCCTAAGCTTCGGCCTCTACCCCTTGTAGAGCCCGGCTCACATTTAATAGCTCTTGGACCACCACGGAGCTAAACAATGTGACAGGAATATCGGTTGCGTAGCGCAACCGTAAGGTCTCGGTGAAGGTCTTGGAACGGAGAAGCTCTACGTAGATGCTTGTATCATAGACCGCTTTTCCATCAGCCACGTTCGGCCACTCCGAAGTCTGGGAACTTTCCCGCTGCCCGATCGTAGCCCCGCATGACCGCTTTACGGAAAGCCACCAAAGAGATTGCCTGGCGCACGGCGTCGGATTCTGTCTTAGCTCGGAGTATCCGTTGGGCCTTTCTCAACGCCTGCTCGTCTACCAGAAAGTTCTTACGCTTCAGAGAAGCCATGAATGCCTCCATGTGATGTATGTTTTTCTTAATCATACACCACACGTTTTTATAGTGCAAAGACACCGGATAATCGAGACCCAATGATGGGTCGAAAAAAAGGCAAGAAGTCCAATATCTTCACGGATCAAATGAGGCCGGTCTGCCTGAAGGCTCCATAAGCAAACCGTTATTCGCTGCATGGGGGAGGAAAGCCGGGGCTAAAAGACAGGCGATTCAGAAAAAAATAGGCATGCCGGGCAATGTCTGCGGCCTCAGGACACCGACGGAAGATCTCGAGGATCTTTTCGGTGAATCCGGCGACGCATTGCCGATCCTGCCCTTGGCCGTGTCACGCTCGCGGCGCGCCTTCCGTACACCGGCGTCCGCAGTCACGGCTTTGTGCCTACCGCGCAGTGGAATGGCTCGGCAATGAAGAAGGTCCCCTCTGCTTCAGCCCGGGCTATTGCTTCCCGCCACTCGTTGACCTCTTCGGGTCCGAGCGTGGCGGCAATGCGCTCTTGTACGTATTGCAACCTCTCCCCCTCCGCATAGGTTGCCCACTGTGGCAACATGGTCACCCGTACCAGTCCCGCCTGGTGCAAGCGACGGTACAGGCTGGCGTCGGCGCACCCCTGTTCCTCAACGTTTCCACCTAACCGGCGCCCACCCTCGATCTTTGTCTTGAGCTCGGCTCGTAGTGGAAGGTTCACCCACCACGGCATGTCTATGGATCGCACCATGACTGCTACTCTTCCTCCAGGCTTCGTCACCCGCACAAATTCAGCCAGCATCCGATCCGCATCCCCCTCTTCCAGCACCGTACACGACATGGTGACATCGAAGTGGCTATCTACGAATGGCAGAGCTTTCGCATCGCCTTCGCGCAGCTCTATCACCCCTTCCGCACTCTCCTTGCACCACCCGCAGGTACCCCGATTGGGCCCGGACCTCCAGGTGAGCCACCATGCCTAACGCCGCGCCGCCAAGTGTGATCGTGCAATAGCGCGCGCCCAGCGCCGGCAAGAGCGGTTGCCATTGCGATGGAGCGAGCGCCAACGGAAGCAACACCAGAGGAGGCCCCGACCCCCTGACGCTGTAGGAGATGCCCGCGACCTCTCCCTCGCCCTCTGTGAGGGTCACCGCCCGACCCATTCGTCCCTGGTCGACGCGCCCAAGGAAGTCCATCATCGCGGAGCCAACCTCTTCTGTGCGATCCGCTATCGTATCTGCCCAGGGAGGACCGAAGTAGTCGCGCAGCGTTATCAGAGCGGCTCCCGGCACACTCGCCACGGCTCGTTGTGCCTCCTCAGCAGGTCGCCCCTGGTCCCCGGTAAAAACCAAGAGCCGGGGGGTGTTGGTGCGTAGGGCACTGAGGTTTATGCCCATAGGGCAAATGAGGGTGAGGGACGAGACGCTGTCCGGATGTGTGCTGACAAGACCTCCCCAGTCTCGAGGCATGCAGGCCGCAAAGTGGGCCTGCTCGATGCCCAGGTGCCGGAGCAATAGTTCCCTCCTCCTGGAGACGATACCGCGAGAAGGAAAATTGGCGGGCATGCCGCCATAAAGTTATGGCTGAAATTTACAGCCAATCGTTCGACCTGGAGCCGGGGCAGGTCTCAAACGGACAACTTATAGCGCTCAGCAATCTCACGGCAGCGCTCGCGACGGTTATCGTGGATGTGCCGCACCGTTCTCAGGACCTCCCGAATAGCCGGCTCCTCGATGGTGGAGATGCCGTCATCCCCCAATGCGCTGGTGAGCTGCTCTAGTTGATGCCAAGTGTTTATGACGTCACGGGCTGACCCGTTAGCGGGTATGTTGGCAAAGAGCTCTCGGGCCGCTCCGGCATAGGCACGGCTCCTTTCGACAGTAGGCACCACTTCCTGGTGAAGGGCCATCACCCATTGTACGGTGCCGCGCAGGTTCTCGTCTTCACTGTCGATCAGCTTTGCACCGATCATCTCACAAATTAACTCCGCGTCCTCAAAGCGCTGCGCATTGTCCGCGGTAACCCCCATTTCTTTAATGATAGCCTTGGCCCGTTTCACGACAGGCTCTCGTCCCTGCTCTTTAAAAACAGTACAGCCGCATACCTGGCACATATTGCTCTTTCCTCCTTTTCTGAAATTTAGGTCTCGCTTGCCCGCGTTTCTCGGTTACAAAGATTGTAGGCTTTCGACTGTGCCCGACACTCATCTTCAGCTCGCAAAAATAGTGACAGCCACTGGGCCTCAGGAAGTACAAACGTTGCGCAGTAGGCGATCACCGCAGTACCGCCGTGCCCTGGATCTCCACCAACATCTCGTCCCGAGCAAAACCTGTCGCCGGGATGAACTCCACATACGGTTGGGGCTCTTTGAAAACCCCGTGGAAGACGCGGCTCACGTCGCCCAACGCTCCCAGCCGCCGAAGGAAGATGGTCACCCGGCGAACATCGCGGAGGGAGCCCCCTTTCCCCTCCAGGCACGCTCCCAGGGACTCAAAGCACGATTGCGCCTGCGCTTCCTCCGTAGTTCCTTGCCCCCCTGTTCCGGAGAGAAAAACAAATGGTTCGGAGACCAAAGCCCTCAAGTACGCCCGAGGCGGGTCGTACTCTACCCCTCGCTTGGGAATGATTTCAGAGCGCACCATGGCGGTGGCCTCGATCTCTACCAGCGCATCCTCGTGCCGAAACTCCGCCACAAAAATGCTCGCGCTGGCCGGGCGGGTTTCCTGTGGGACGAACACCTGCTGTCGCACCTTCCCCACGGTATCCCATATCTCTCGGCTTTTCATGTAGACAACAATTCTCAGGATGTTCTCAAAGCGACTCCCCACCTTTTGCAAATCCTGGCGGAGCCGAGCCATTGTCAGCTCGGCTTGCTCCCTGGGGCCGTCACCCCCAGATCCGTTCGCCGAGACGATGACGAATAGCTGACCGTCGAGCTCAACGAATCTGTTCCGCATAGTTGCTCCTTTCCTCACTCCTCTGGATTCACTTCATGAGTGAGAAGATTGATGCCGAATCGGGTCGACGGACCTAGCCCCTCTTCTACGGCTCAGCCGAAGGGCTACTCTCTCACCTAGCCCGTCGCAGCCACAGCCTCGATCTCCACCATAAACTCGGGCCGGGCCAGGGATTTCACCTCCACCAGAGTAGCAGCCGGGAAGCCCTCAGAAAAGTACTCTCGCCGGACGTCCCAGGTCTTCTCCCGGTAGGCGGCTATGTGGGTGACGTAGGTATTGAGCTTGATGACATCCCGCAGACTAGTCCCGGCACCCTCCAACACTCGCTTCATGTTCTCTAGGGCCGTGCGTGTCTGGAGGACGATGTCTCCCGCGCCGAGGGGATTGCCGCCCATGTCCACAGAGACCTGACCGGCAACAAAGATGAGCTTGGCCCCGCTCACGGTCCAGGCCTGCGAGTAGTCAGCGAGAGGACGGGGCGCAAGGTTGGTTCGAACAACCTCCTTTGGCATGCTTCACCTCCTTGCTACGTCGATGCGACCAATGCTATCTTGTGAGAGTTTCTTCTCCATCGCGTACACCTTCTGCTGCTCCGTTAAAGGATGCAAGAAACTATCATTTAGAGTCGCTCTTTCCGATACTCCAGAAGCGTCGTGCCCTGGCGTCTGAGTTCTTCCATCTTGTTCAGCAGTGCCGCCTGAACACCCCCCGGCAGCCTCTCGATGTAAAGCGCCAGTCCATCACAAGTCACAGGATGCTCCCAGACCAGGTCCAGATACGCTTCGGCTGTCTTTCCATCCTTCTCGCTCCAGGTATCCTTGCCAGCCAGGTCTACCAAGCCTCCCACACTGCGGAAAACGCCGTCATGCTCGTTCACCAGCCGCTGCATTCCAGCTTCCCCAGTGAATTCTTTCAGGCTTGGGTATAGGTGTAGCTCTTCGAACTTAAAGTGCGGGCCAACCAGTTTGTTCGCTTCCCCCAGCGTTGCCCTGACTCCTGCCGGGTCCCTGTTTTGGATGGCGTTCCGTAAATCCAGCAAGGCCTGCACGACCTTTGTGTGATCCGAATGGAATTCCCCGATAAGGTTTTTTTCTGCCATCTGATTCCCCTCCTATTTATCCATAAATGACGCCCCGATAACAAATCCTATTAAATTAATCAGGTTTTTGCTGGTTGTTGGTCCCATCCTTGAATTGCTAAAAGCTTTGGGCTTGATCTCGCTATTTCATTTGGGAGGGATATTTTCCGGCACCTTGTTTTTTATTGGCTTGACAGTTCTTAGGTACCTGTATAGAGCCCTGATGTCTTCTTCCCTCATATTTGTATATATTTCCCACTCCATCGGAGATTTGTCGTACTTGGTCCCGTCTGGCCTGATCCCGTCTCTAAAAGCCCTCACAAATTGTTCCTCAGTCCATTTTCCAATTCCCGTCTCAGGATCTGGAGTGGTGTTCGCAGGGTAGTATCTAGCTCCCTTAGGCCCGGGAAACCCAGCTACTTGCGGAGGTCCTTCTTGCACTCCGGCAAACTTTGCTGGAACACCTGAAAGATAGAGGTTCATATCCGAATCGCCAGGACCGCCCCGTCCCAATGGGGTGTGGCAGCCTACACATTCGGCCAAATGATTAACCAAGTACTTGCCTCGCTCGACATAGCTCTTCTGCTCCCAGTCTTTTGGTACCTGCTCTTGGGCTAACAAGACCTGGGGCATAAAAATGAGTGAGCCTAAAAGCGAAATAGCAAAAAGAGAGAAGATGACTTTCTTCATGGAGCTATCCCTCCTATTTCCCGGCAGGTATGCTTTCCGGAGCCTTGTTCTTTATTGGCTTTATCGTTCTAAGATAGACCCACATGGCTTTAAGGTCCCGGTCTGTAATCTCTTGAAAGGCATGCCAGGGCATAAACGGGTCCAGGACCCTGCCATCGGGAGTTACCCCGGTACGCATTGCTCTGGTGAAATCAGACTCAGCCCACGTCCCGATCCCCGTTTCAGGATCAGGTGTGATATTTTTCCCATAGAGCTTTTTCCATCTGGGGTTAGTCCAGCCCACATTCGCTGGCGGACCCTTAGGCGGTGGTTTCGACGGAGCCCCTGCCAGAAACCAGTCCATATCCTTGCTTGTGTCCGGCTTTTCACGGGTATGGCAGCCACAGCCTTGTACCGCAGTAAGAATGTATTGGCCGAGCTTAACCAATTCTTGCTGACTCTGGGCCTGGCCGGATCTGGCAAAGCAGGACGCAAAGCTTATTGCTGAAACAATCAAGACCACTAATATTTGTCTCATGGCTCCACCTCTCAGACACAAGTTTATTTTCCTTCGGCTTTATAGGCAGGCACGGCCAGACTTCGGATATAGCGGATCAAGTCCCGCATTTCCCCCTCTCTGAGCTGCCCTCCCCAAGCTGGCATGTAGGGAGATCTCCCTACAAGGTATTTATTCGTGTGCTTGTTCATCACCGTACCGTCCGTATGGTCGGCCGGCCTGACTGGCAACAACCTCGCCCCTTGGCCATCCCCCTTACCCGACTCTCCATGACACGGTGAGCAATACGCTCTGTAAAGCTTTCGTCCCGCCATACTGTCCCCTTGGGCATATACAGGCCGGATACCAAAGATTATCGTGACCCCCGCTCCGACCACAAATAGGACCCGTTGCCCCATTTTTGCCTTCATGCCTAAATTTTTGCCATGCGTATTCCTGAGTTATTGAGGTAAGCTTTTATAACAGCGAAGGGACGAAATGAGGCTTGCATCTTTTCCTTCCTGACCTCAAACGGTTAGCACCACCCTGCCAAAATTTCTGCGATCGATCACATGTTGATGCGCTTGGGCCGCATCTGCCAGGGGAAAGGTCGTCTGTTATCGGCTAGGCGATCGCCGCAGTACCGCCGTTCCCTGGATCTCCACCAACATCTCCTCCCGAGCAAAGCCAGTAACCGGAATAAACTCCACGTAGGGCCGGGGCTCTTTGAAGAGCCACGGGACGGTAAAATAGAAAAAGGGTTACTCTGTTTTCAACCTGGCCATCAGATAGTCGCGAAGCGCGACGGCATTGTTATGCTCCAGATCACGAGCGCCGAACAACAAGGTCACGTTTCCGCGGCGCCCTGCTTCCAGAATCGGCCTCCAGCCATTCGGTCTTTTGTCCAGCTCGGTAAAATATCGGCGGCGAAATTCCTCCCACCTGTCTGACCTATGGTCATACCAGCGCCGTAGCCGGTCACTTGGGGCTACGTCTCTAAGCCAGCCGTTGAGACGCACGGATTCTTTTTTCAGCCCGCGTGGCCATAACCGGTCCACCAGGAACCGGGCGCCTTCATCCTCCGCAGCCGGCTCGTAGACCCTTTTCACCGTAATCATAAAATTGCGTCACTGACCGTCCAGTTAAGTTCCGGAAGCACTTCCTGGGCCAGGCGCTGCCATCCGGCGTTGGGAAGGTAGATTCCAAATCGGATGACAGGGGATTCACCTCTTTCCGTCATGTACCGGCGTTCCTACCTTTTCTTGCTGCGAAACAGGATCGATGGCATGGTTTGACCAGGATCAGGAAATCCTTTTACTCGCGTCCCGCCGCCATGGCGGCTGCGAAGCTCCTCCAGAGGGCCCGCATCCAGGGCTCGTTGGGGACACGCCAGAACGCAGATAGGCTTCTCGGCGATCTCCCACCGATCCAGGCAGAAGTCGCACAGGCGCGCGGGCCCTTCCCCGATGAATTGGGGCGCCTGGTACGGACATGCCTCCAAACAACGGCGACATCCCGACAGGCACAGCTCTTCCTCCACCACCACAACGCCGTCTTCAGGCCGTTTGTGGATGGCCCGCGTAGGGCAGGCCTCTACACACGGCGGCTCAGCACAATGGAAACAACCCAAAGGGTGAAAATGGAGCCCAACGTTTGGAAAGCGGCCTTCTTCCACCGGGACAATTCTGAGGAGCCTCGCCCCGCCCGCCGGGATATCCTTCCAGTCTTTGCAAGCGACTACACACGCCTCGCATCCGGTGCAGCGCGTCGGATCAAAGTAAAAGGCAAGTTGCATCCGCGACCTCAAATCCTCTCTATTTGCACCAGGCAGCAGTGGGTAGTGGCTCCGTCGCCAAGGGGAGTGTCCTCATCGCGAGTGAGAATGTTGACGCTCCCTCCCCGGTCCACTCCAGAGCCGTCCAGGTTGAGCCACGCTCCCTGGTTGAGACTCACCACGCCTGGTGTGATGCGCTCTGTCACCAGGGCCGGTACAATCAAGGCGCCACGACGGTTAAAAACCCGAACCTCCTCGTCTAATTTAATCCTCCTTGGCTCGGCATCCACAGGGTTGATCCACAGACGCTGCCTTTCCAGCTCCTGAAGCCACGGGACGTTGGCAAAGCTGGAGTGGACAAACTGCCGCGGGTGAGGCGTCAGCAGTTGGAGCGGAAAATCTCTAGCGAGAAGATCGTGCCGCCCTTCCCAAGCCTCGATGTACTTCGGAATGGGCGGAATTGTCTCAGGCTGGTTCATGTTAGCGAGCCGCTGGGAGTAAAGCTCGATCTTACCTGATGGCGTGGAGAAAGGATGTCCACCAGGGTCGCGAATCTGTTCTTCAAAGGCCACTCGGGGATGCTCCCTACGGAAGTGATGAATGCCCTTGGCCTTGAAGGCTTCGAAGTCCGGGATAGCGGAAGTGGGAACAAAGCTTCTGAGCCACTCCTCATCCGTCTTGTCGTTGTAGCCCTCGATACCGAGCCTCTCCGCTAGATCGCTAAGGATTGCCAGGTCTGAGCGGCATTCGTAAAGAGGCTCGATAACCCGATTCATGTAAATGGCGTACAGCGGGGTGACGCCGATGTCCTCTCGCTCGAAGAAGGTCGTCACCGGCAGGAGGATGTCGGCATAGCGCGCCGTGGCCGTCATAAACTGCTCATGGACGACGATGGACTCCAGCTTTTTGAGCGCGGCGATGCCTTTGTTGGCGGTCGGGATCTGGTTCACGAAGTTTCGCCCGGCGATGTAGAACATCTTGATGTCGCTAGGGTAGCCGCCTGCCTTGCCTAAAAGGATCGCGTCGGCCCACTTGTTGATCGGAATGCTCTTGACGACAGGATTGGGGCCTACGGGGAGCTTGCCGAATGGCTCAGGATAGCAAGGTTCCGCCTCGTAATGCCCGCCTGCGCTTCCACCCGGAAGGCCTATGTTCCCCGTCATCGCGGCCAGAGTGATGCTGGCGCGAAAGGCCTGCTCACCGTAAGCCGTGCGCTGCATGGCCCATCCAGCTATAAGAGCGGCTGGCTTTGCGGTGGCGTAACGGCGCGCCACCTGGACGATGGTCTCCCGTGGGACACTCGTGATCTCCTCGGCCCACGCCGGAGTCTTGGGCAAGCCATCTTCTTGGCCAAGTACGTAAGCCCGAAAGGCGTCGAAGCCGATTGTATACCTGTCAAGGAAAGCCTGGTCATGAAGCCCCTCCACGATCATCACATAGGCCATGGCTGCCATCATGGCGGCGTCAGTTCCCGGATAAATGGGGATCCATTGGTCGGCCCATGTCGCCGCCGTCGAGGTGTAGCGTGAGTCAACGCAGATGATGTCGGCTCCTTTCTCCTTCGCCTGAGTGAGACACCAGTTGGTTAAGGAGCCGTGGATTGCCTCAGCGGGGTTCCAGGCCCAAAGGATGATGAGGCGGGAGTTGAGCAGATCCTCGGGGTCGCTGGCGGTATGAATCGTCCCCAACGTGCACTGGCTAGCCGCTCTGGCGGCACCGTCGGACATGCGCCCCGTTCGTCCGGTACAACCGCCAAACATGCGCAGCAGGCGGGCGAGCGCACCGTTTGGCGTGCCGTGCAGCAAGCTCAGACAACCCGGTCCGCTGCCGTCCAGGATGGCCTCGGGACCGTACGTGTTCTTGATCCGCACCATCTCACGGGCAATAGTGTCCAGAGCCTCATCCCAGGAGATGCGCTCGAAGCGGCCTTCTCCCCGATCGCCAATACGCCGCTGAGGGTACTGCAGACGATCAGGATGGTAGATCCGTTGGCGGTAAGCGCGTCCCTTGAGGCAGGGGCGAAGCTGGGGCTCTTTGCCCTCGTCGCCTGTGATACGGGTAATTACACCATCGCGGACGTGCACCGAGAGCAGGCACTTGCCCCCGCAATCGTGCACGCAAGCCGTGGTGACCACGCGCTCTTCAATCATGTCGTTTCTCCCATAGCTTTTCACTTAAACCCAAGGATTCGGGCGTACTCTCGCGCGAGCCTGTCGATAAAGTCGGCATCCTTATCGGACATGTAAAGCACGTGTTTTCCTTGAGCTCGCTTGTAGGCCGTGGTTCCAGGGATAAATGCCGAGCTGTCACCGCGATGCTTCTCCCAGATTTCCTGAGCCCTGAGCGTGGTGAGAAAGACGGCAATCAAATATCCCGCGTTCGGGTGGCGAGCGCCTTTGAGCACGCCAGCGTGCAAAGCAGGTGAGATCAAGGGCTCTATCCCTTCAGCGTGGACAACGGGCGCACCGGTAACTTTGGCTCGATAAATAAAGCCATCGATCATTGTAACCGCTACCAGGACCTCTCCCAACTGAAGGCGGCTGTAAAGCTGTCCGAACGTTCCCAGGGAGAGCCCTTGCTGCGACAACGACCTTACGTAGCGCGTAGTCTTCTCCTCGCCCCATGCCCCTGCTGCTAGGCGAGCCAGGTGATGCGTAGCAGGCGACATTCCCAGTTTCCCGCCTTTCCACTTGGGGTCTAACAGATCGTCCCAGCTCTTTGGTACGTCTTTGGCGGGCAGGACGTTGTGGTTATAAGCTGGCAAAACGAACTCGTTGGCGATCGAGATCGTGCCGTTGCCGTAATGGGTGATTCTTGGATCGATGCCAAGTTTATTGTAATCGATCGCGTGATGCAGGTTTCGACCCGCAAGTGTAGCATGGTGAGCATCGGTGACGACCATCGCGTCCCACTCGGGAGGCGCTCCGGCGGTTGCGGCTGCTACGACCTTACTGACGTCGCGAGCCATACCTCCGGATGGATTGTAATTAATGGCGATTCTGAGACCGTACGTCTTGTTAAATGCGTCGGCCAGCGCCTGGGCGCCCGGCGGAGTCAGGGAGGATGGAGCATGGAACTCAAGCCTGCCTTCTTTTCTAGCTCCTTCGATCAATTGCTCCAGGGTTACGGTCTGCGCCCCGGCACCCCATACCAGCAAGACCAAGAAGGTCAAAACGCTTATCGGGACAAACCTGCTCCGTTTCATGCTTCACCTCCTCAGCTTCGTCGCGCTGCCTGCCGGGGGCTTCTTAAGGTATCTGGATTGACAACATTGATGGGCTTCCCGCTAAGATACGCCAACACGACGTCCACCGAATCGCGCGCTGCGCGCTGGTAGGAGTCCAGCGTCTGCCAAGCCATATGCGGAGTTAGAACCGTTCGAGGGGCATCAAGGATCGGGTCATCCATATCCACGGGGCAGGGGTGGCAGAGATCCATAGCGGCCCCAGCAATTTGGCCGGAGCGGAGTGCTTCCGCTAGGTGCTGGCGGTTCACGATTCCTGCCCGTGAAATATCGATGAGCAAAGCGGTAGGCTTCATGAGCGCCAACCGATTTGCGTTGACGAAGTCGTGAGATAGATTTGAGTAGCGCAGGTGCACCGACAGAATATCAGCAGTGCGGAACAGCTCCTCTTCGCTAACGATTCTTGCGCCCGAGGCTGCGGCCCGCTCTGGCGTAAGAGTTGGGCCCCAGGCAATTATGCGAAGGCCGAATCCTTGCGCGCGCTTCGCCACCGCGCTCCCGATCCGCCCAAGCCCTAGAATCCCCAGGCTCTTTCCTTCCAACTCCAGCCCCGTGAGTGGCTCCCACCGACGCCGGCGTAGAGCCTGATCTGCCGGAATGATTTGGCGGGCAAGTGCGAGAATTAGCCCAAGCACGTGGTCCGCTACCGACTCCGTTGACGTCCCGGCCGTGGTTGCGACCGCAATCCCTAGCTCGGTAGCCGCCTTAACGTCGATACGGTGGGGTCCAGTTGAGGCAATGCAACGAAGATCTGGCAGATTACGCAGAGTCTCGCCGTCAAAAGCTGTGCGTCCGCGAAGCGCCATCACGACTTGAGCCCCTCGCAGACGCTCCAGGAACGCTTCACGCGTCTCGGCTACCTCGCTGTAGATTGTAACTTCACCCACGGCGTCAAGTCTTGCCAGCTCGCCGGAATTCCGAAAAGCTCCATCCACGTCATCGCACACAACAATCTGGGCCATAAGTGCTTTCCCTTTCGGGCCTACTGTTTTTCTTCTCGTTATCCGTCCTCGGCTACAGGCCGTACTTTTCCTTGAACCTCGCCCCACACAGCGGCCCGATAGATCTCATCTTCCTGGCAACCAATCATACGAGCTTTTTGACCTCAACCAACGCCTCGTGGGCTGCTTGACCAGCGGGAAAGCCCACCCCTTCGACAGCCCCATCCGGAAGGCATGGCGCACAGACGGTGAGGGCGTTCAACCCTGGCCAACCGGTTCGCACCCAAACGACACCCCGGAACATCCGGGAACTAACCTTCGCTCGCGCCTGGAACTCGCTGCGATCGTTGAATACCATCACTCTCTCTCTTTCCTGAATCCCGCGCGCCGCGGCATCCTCGGCATGCATCCACACCTCTGGCTCAGGCTCCCTCAGCGCTAGGCGTGGGACTGCCCGTCCATTCCGATAGAAATTGTTAAAATGGCCAAACGTCCTCCCCGGCCTCAAAACCAAGGGAAACCTCCGGGCCAGTTCCGGCCGACTCCGCGGTGTTTCCAGAGGCTCCCGGCACTCAGGCAGGGGCGGCAGGCCCCACTTCAAACTGCGCTCGGAGTAAAATTCCACCTTCCTGGAGGGCGTAGGAAAGCTGAGGTCAGGGTGTGCTACGGGAGAGATCCTCAGATGCTCCCTGCCACCTCGCTGCCGAAGCTCCGAGACAGCGATATGTCCCGTGGCCGGAACGTCGAGGATCGTGTCAACTGACTCTTCCTGACTACGCCAGGGGAAGAAGTCGCGCAAACCAAGACGGGACGACAGCTCATTTAGCACCCAACTCAGCGGGCGAGCTTGGCCTACTGGCTCGATGGCCTGATCCATCAAGTAAACGTGAGTGTTGGTCTTTTTGTAGCCTACTTCCTCGAGCCAGGTAGTAGCGGGAAAAACGAGATGGGCGTGTTTTGCCGTCTCGCTCAAAAAGAGGTCGTATGCCACAACCAAATCCAAGGCGTCAAGGGCCGCCTTCACCCGATGACTCTCGGCGAACGAGGAGACCATATCGGTGCCGAAGAGTAGCATGACCTGGATACGACCCTCTTCGAGCGCCTCGAGGATGCGACTCATCTGGCTCGGGACGTGATCGGGCAGAAGAGATGGCCGCCTTTCTACCAGGGTGCCCAGAACCTCGTCGTGAGTGGCCCCACCGTGGCGGGGCCCGAACCCGCCTCCAGGAATGCCAAGGTTTCCGATGAGGGGGGGGAGGCAGGAGATGGCCCGGCTGCTAAGCCAGCCGTTTGTGTGCTTGAACATGGAGCTGCCCCCCAGAACGATCATCGAAGGGGTGTGGGTGGCGTACAGTCGAGCCAACTCCCGCACGGTCGGTGCCGGCACCCCGGTGATGCCCTCGGCCCACTCGGGCGTCTTATCCTCGACGTGGCGCGCTAGTTCTGGGAAGCCTACAGTATGAGCCTCCAGGAACGCTTCATTGTATAAGCGTTCACCGATGAGGACGTTCATCATGGCGAGCGCCAAGGCGGCATCGGTCCCCGGCCTCAACAACACCACACGATCAGAAAATCGGCACGCCTCGGTGTAGCGGCAGTCGAGCGCAACCAGGGTTGCTCCTCGCCGCTTCGCTGCCAAAATAGATCGGATGGAGTTGGGCTGACTCGGGAAGTTAGCTCCCCAAAGGAAAACACACTTGGAGTGGGCGGCCATGTCCTCCTTCGTGTTCACCTCCAAAACTCCGGTGAGCGCCAGACCAAAGGCACCCAGAGTCCAACACTTCATGACACCGCTCCAGCTCTGGCAACCGAGCGTCCGGCCGAATCTCAGGGCGAGTTGAGTGCCAATCGAGTTGACCAGAATCCCGTGGCCGGACCAGATCCCCACTTTATCCTTTCCGGCGGACTCTATGCGCTCGGCCACCACATCGAGAGCCTGAGACCAGGAGACCTCCTGCCATGGATCACCGATCCGACGGCGCAGCAGGGGTACCTTGAGCCGGTCAGGATGGTAAACGATCTCGTGGACCGAGGCTCCGCGAAGGCACAGAAAGCCGCGGCTATCGGGATTCTCCTTATCGCCGCGAATCTTCACCACCCGTCCGTTCTCCACATCCACCTCCATGCCGCAGTAAGTCGGCAAGCAGTTCATAGGACACATGCTCTTAAAGGTTTGGATCATGGCTGAGCGGCCTCCTCCCTCCCAATCCAGCTCGCGCTCTCCGTCTATGTCACCCACTCGTCATAAACGTAGACTCCCTCTAGGCGTCCACCACAGCGATAGCTCGACTTCGATCAGCGCCCCCGGAAGAGCTAGGGCAACAACCTGCACGAGCATGCTCGCTGGGGGGTCGGACGGAAAGAATTCCTCAGAATAGCGGTCACCATCCTCGCCGCTTAATCAATCGCAGCTATTGCTGAGATTTCTACCAGCGCCTCAGGTTGCAATAGCCCGGCCACAAATACTGTAGCGCCAGAGGCGCGGACTCCAGCCAACACCTCGTGTTTAGCCTTCGTCCCAACGGTTTTGTACTCATTCTGGGCCGACGCCACAACATATGTGTCAAGCCTAACAATGTCCTGCAATGATGCTCCCGCTGCCTCCAATGCGGCCTTCACGTTAAGCATGGCCTGACGCACCTGAGCAGCCAAATCAATGGTTTGGAAGTGTGGATTTTTTGGGTTGGGATCTAGACCAACAAAGTTCCCATCCTTATCAAGGGGTACTTGACCGGCAACAAAGACCAGTTGTTTAGCCGTAACCTTTGTTACATGGCAATAAGATCCAAGTGGTTTAGCGATCGTAGTAGGTTCAATTTTCTCTATCATTTTGTCTCGCCTCCTAGTGACTTAAATTGGCTCTCGCGCCGGATCCAAGAATCAGTTCATCAGCCTCCGAACGTAGTTAGAAACTCACTAGCGCGTGGTGGCCCACGTACCGGGGCACCCTGCAAACCGTCCCCCGTGCCCAAGACCTTCTGAGAGACCTTCATCTCTACGCATAGTGTCAGGCTTTTTTCCCAGTCCGTTTCTACCCGCACCACTGTTAAACATTCCCGTTATTTTGCCTGACTACTTCTTAGGGACCGTTATCTCTTTCAGCTTAGTTACCAAGGTGGTTTGCAGCTTGAAGAAACCTCGGACAATATTTTCCACCTCAAGACCGGACAAAGGATTGAGATCCAATTGAGCCGCCTTTGTCTCAGCTAAGAAAACCGGGTCCTTCATGGTTGCCATGAAGGCATCGCGCAGGATTTTTACCCTCTCCTTGGGTGTACCTGGAGGGAGAGAATACGCGCGGACGATGGTAGAAGGATCGATGATCCCGGCCTTGATCAACTGACGTGCCTCATCTGACTTAGCTATGTCGAGAGCGTTGGGTACGTCTGGTAGATCGGGATGCTTTTTGGGGAGCGCCTGTATTACCACCTTCACATCGCCCGACTGTAGCCCTTTGCGCCACATCACCTTGATCGTTTCCCAGCCCCAACACCCGCCATCGACCTCGCCGGAATCCGCGGCCAATCGAATATCGGCGGTGCCTTTGTATCCTTCGACGACTTGGACGGGGAAATTCAGTGCAGCCTTTAGGATCCTGGGGATGTCAGATGTTACAGAACCCGGAGCGAGAGCACCTAACTTGACTGGCTCCTTGGCTGCCTGCCAACTGTCGATGTTGGTGACGCCACGACCCTTAGTGAGCGCACATACGGAGCTGTCTCCCGCGGGCAGCCCAACCCATTCAAACTTGCGTGCATCAAACTCAATGCCCTTTTGTTCTCCCATGACCTGCTGCAGGACGAGAGCTCCGACCCAGTTGCCGATGGTAAGCCCATCGGGCTTGGCCCCGGTATAAACATAGTTGGCCGCAATACGGCTGCCAGCACCAGGCATGTTTTCCACCATCACGGTGGGGTTAGCGGGAATATGTTTGCCGATATGACGTGCGATTGCCCGCGCGTACAGGTCAAAGCCTCCTCCCGGTGAAAAGCCCACGATGATTCGAACGGTCTTTTCCTTAAAAAAATCGTGAGTACTTGCATGCGCCGGTGCCGCAATAACGGTAAACATGCTGATTGCTAGCATCACGCAACGAATAGGTTCCATTAGCGTCTCCTCGCCTACTGTGGTCTTGTAAACGCCGATACGGTTTTATCCCGGGGCTTTCGGATCGAATTCTCGGAGCCCGGGATTATTTCTCAAAACCCAGCAGCTTTGCGTACTCCTTGGTAAGCCTGTCCACCATAACAGCGGTTTCCTGAGTCATGTAGACTACTTGTTTGCCCTGAACGTACTTGTATGCCTTTGTCCCGGGAACGAAGGGAGAAGTTTGGCCGTTGTACTTTTCCCAAATTTCCTGCGCCTCAAGGCTTGCCAGAAAGGCGACAAAGAGATGTCCGGCGTTAGGGTGACGGGCGCCCTTAACGACGCCGGCGTTATAGGCGAGCGAAATCACCGGCTCAATGCCTTCAGCAAAGACGATGGGCACGCCCTTCTCTTTTGCCCGGTGGGTAAAGCTATCGGTCATGGTAACCGCAATCAGGATCTCCCCTATCTGAAGCCGTGTATATGCCTGCCCGAGCGTCCCCAGGTTTAGTTCCTGCTTGGCAAGTGATTTGACATATTCGGTCGCCCTCTTCTCGCCCCATGGTCCGGCGGATAGCATGGCCAGGTGTGTCAGGTCGCTGGATACCCCCAGCTTGCCCCCCTTCCACTTCGAATCCAAAAGATCATCCCATCCCCTAGGCGCGTCTTGGGTCGGCAAGATGGTCTTGTTGTATGCGGGGAGAATGAACTGGTTGGCAAACGCGACCGTTCCGCCGCCATAGCGAATCATCCGCGTGTTGACGCCGACTTTCTTGTAGTCGAAAGTTTCGTGAAGTCTCTTGAGCCACAGGGTGGCGTGATGGGTGTCCATGACGATCATCACATCCATGTCGGGCGGCATCCCCATAGCCGCCCGGCTCACCACCTTTCCCACATCTGTAGTGTAGCTCGATGAAGGCGTATAATTTACCTTGATGTCAAGTCCGTATTTTTGGTTAAAGGCTTTTCCTAGCGCGCGACCGCCTTGGGGTCCAAAGGTGGATGCCGCATAGAATTCGATCGCGCCTTCTTTTTTTGCGGCGGCGACTAGCTCATCTACAGAAGCAGCCTGTACCGACTCAGCTAGAACAAATGACGCTACCGCCAAGACACAGATAAATAAACTCTTCCGTTTCATTGCTCCCCCTCGTTGTAATTACGGTTAACCCAATTGCACCCTTACCAATCAGCCAGCGACATCTGGGCCTCGATTAGAACTCGATGGCTTGAAGGTGCTGAAGAAGCTTCTCTATCCCCTGTTGTTTCCGCCTCGGATCGTCGATCTTGCTCAACCGAACCTGAAGGGGCATGATCGCCTGCCGGACCTTCTCCAGATCAGGATCGTCCCAGTACTCAAGGCTGTGGGCATGGGTTTCCCTATCCACCGCTCGATCCGTCGCGAGCCAGACCTCGACAAAATCATAAAATGCCTTGTCCAGCGCCGGCGGCATATCCACGTTGGCCCAAATCCGTTTCAGATCGTTCCAGGCCGCGACGAATCTCTGTATCGCCTCGTCGATGCGACCAATGCTATCTTGTGAGAGCTTCTTCTCCATCGTTTACACCTCCCGCAGCTCTGTTGGGATATTCAAGAGACTCCTGCGCTATTGCCGTACCCTTTTCCCCAAACGTCCGTGGCAAAGAACAGTCCCGCATGAACGCTTCTTCTCTCCTGTCGAGTTGCTTCTCCTTTTCTATGACCCAGCCGAAGGCCCCTCTCTCAGCTACCCCACCGCAGCCACAGCTTCGATCTCCACCATGAACTCGGGGCGAGCCAAGGACTTTACCTCCACCAGAGTGGAGGCGGGAAAGTCCTCGGGAAAATATTCCCTCCGGATTTCCTGGGTTTTGGCCCGGTAATCGGCCATGCTGGTGACATAGATGTTGGTCTTGATAATGTCCTGCATTCGGGCTCCAGCGCCTTCCAACACGCGCTTCACATTCTCTAGGGCCGTCCGAGTTTGTATAGCGATATCTCCCACCCCTACAGGCTTTCCCTCCATGTCCACGGAGACCTGACCGGCTACAAAGATGAGCTTCGCACCGCTCACAGTCCACGCCTGGGAGTAGTCACCGAGGGGACGGGGTGCATGCTCGGTCCGAACAACCTCCTTTGGCATACTTCACCTCCTTCTTTTTTAGAGCGCGCAGGTGCGAAAACCGGCAAAGATGTCTTGACGATGGGGCTGGAAGAAATTGCGGTAGGTGATCCAGGCCAGGCGCGACCGGGTCGCCCAGGCGCCCCCTTTCAAGACTTTTCGGTAACCAAACCAGGGAGCCGAGTACTCCCTGTAGGGGTAATCCACGATATACCCGGGGAATGGGTAGAAGGCCGAAGCCGTCCATTCCCAAACATTCCCCACCATCTGGCGGCAGCCAAAGGCGCTCTCTCCGGATGGGAAGGCCCCGACGTCGACGCACCCCAGATACCGAGAATCTAGATTCGCCCGATCGGGAGTCGGCGGATCATCTCCCCACGGATATCTTCTCTTGCGTCCCGTGAGGCCTTTTCCGTCGCCAGTCGGCTCCGCGCTGGCTGCCATTTCCCACTCGGCCTCTGTAGGGAGTCTTCTTCCCGCCCAATTGCCGTAAGCCTCGGCCTCGTACCAGTTCACATGGATCACTGGATGATGCGCCTCCAGCGGCACAGCCCTATTGAAGTGTCGCCTGAGCCACCCGTGCTCGCCTCGCATCCAGTAGACGGGATGTTCGGCCCCTGTTTTCCTGCGCCATACCCAGCCTTGATAGCTCCACAGTTCCGGCCGCAAATACCCACGGTCTTCAACAAATCCGGTGAATTCCGCGTTGGTGACAGGCGCCCGCGCGATTCGAAAGGGATGGACCTCTACCGGATGAGCCCATTTCTCGTTGTCAAATACAAACGGGGCGTCCGGACTGGCGCCAAGGAGAAAGGGTCCGCCGGGTATCTCCACATCACCGGGCAAAGGGCCACCGCCAACTTCAGCCGGAGTTGATTTTTCTGTAGCAATGCTCAACTGAGGCTCCGAGTATTCCAGAGTTTGCCGCATGTACGTGAAGGCTTCCCCACGCATGGCCTCGTGC
>JACPSF010000144.1 GCA_016193385.1 Deltaproteobacteria bacterium | reverse complement strand
GAGCGGCGTGGAAGGGGACGAGATCCTGAGAGGCGGCGGCTTTCTGCTGCACCGGTACGGTGTTCCCAAAAAGCGCGGCTACAGCCCCGAGCAGATGCCGCCCAGCTGGGAGAAGGTGAAAGAGGTGGCTGAGGAGGCAAAGGGCTGGCTGGATCTCGTCTATCTCTCCGAGCTCATCGGCAAGGCCGATGTTAAGGAGATCGAGAAAAGGATCCGCGCGCTCCGGCAAGCCAAAGCCTCCGAACAGGTGATGGTGGCGGTCGATGACAGCCAGCGTCTAGGTCCGAGCGACCTCGCTCTCGATTCCCGGCTTCCTTTCGTTACCGAACGGCTTCAGGGCCTGGCCGCTGATCTCAAATTGCCGCTTTTCGCCACGTGGCCGGATTTGACAAGAGAAGGGCCGCCTCAGGAGTGGGCCGAAAGAGTCGCCGGCGCGGACGTGATCCTGGTCATGGAGGAGGATGTCGAGCGGACAAAAAGATTGACCGAGCCAACGCGGGCTATTAATCTCCACATTGTGAAAAACAGAGGAGGGGAGAGGGGGAAGCTCTATTTTGACTTTTTCCCTTCCCTTGCGAAATTTACCGAGGCGAGTCCAGATCATGAGGCGGAAGGATAAAGAGCTGGCATGAGCAATCCAAGGGCAGAGTACATACCTATTATCGACCGCAAGCCGCTCAGGCTACCGGGCAATGCGCGGGTCGCCGTATGGGTGATCATCAATGTGGAGGAATGGGACATCAATGAAGCGATGGCCCGCCAAGTGTTGCCAGCACCACAAGGAGTTAGCCTCATCCCCGATATTCCCAACTATAGCTGGCACGAGTACGGGCTTCGGGTAGGATTCTGGCGCTTGAAGGGGGTGCTGGACCAACATCAAATAAAAGCGACAGTCAGCCTGAATGCTTCTATATGCGAGTCCTACCCCCGGATCGTAGAGGAGAGCCTGAAGAGCGGGTGGGAGATTTTAGGGCACGGATTCAAGCAGAGAGCTATCAATCTGGAGAAAGACCAGCGGGAGGTTATCAGGAAAAGCATCCAACTGATCAAGAAAACCACAGGAAAGGCACCCCGGGGTTGGATGGGCCCAGGGCTGACAGAGACCCCCGATACCCCGGATATTTTGGCTGAAGAAGGCATTGAATACGTGTGCGACTGGGTCAATGACGATCAGCCTTATCCGATGAAGGTGAAGAGCGGAACGCTCTTCTCTCTACCATACACCCTGGAGCTTAACGATATCCCCATCTATGCGATCCAACACCACCGCTCGCCGGAGCTCTTCGAGCGCGCCACGGACCACTTCGATACGCTTTATGCGGAAGGGGCCGAGAGCGCGAGGGTCATGGCCATTGCCGTCCACCCCTATCTCACCGGCGTGCCTCATCGGATCAAATATTTTGACAGGATCTTCCAGTACATTAAGCAGAAGGCTCCGTACGGTGAGGTTTGTTTTATGACGGGGAGCGAGATTCTGGACTGGTACAAGAGCTGTCAGCGTTGAGCTATCAGCCGAGAGCTGAACGCTGATGGCTTATTCTCTTGCTCATCAAAATGGAAATTCGCAACAGAAAAGACTTCTATTCCGGTTTGATTTTTATCTTCTTCGGCGTTTTAGCCGTGCTGGTGGCCCGCAACTACCCAACGGGCACGGCCCTCAGTATGGGACCGGGTTATTTCCCGACCCTCTTGGGAGGCGTGCTAACGCTCCTGGGTCTCATTATCGCAGCCCGTGCCTTATGGGTGAGCGGTGAAGAGGTCAAGTCGTTAGCGCTACGCCCCTTGGTGTTTGTGCTTGGCGCGAATCTAGCATTCGCTGTCATGGTCCGATCCTTGGGCCTTGTCTTGGCGACTCTGGCGCTGGTATTTGTGAGTTCCCTGGGCGGGTGGGAATTTCGCCTGCGCGAGGTGACCGTTCTCGCCTTGGCGCTGATGGCGCTAGCGGTGGGCCTGTTTGTCCATGGGCTCGGACTGCCCTTTGACGTGTGGCCCCAATGACGGATCTCCTTGACAATCTGATACTCGGTTTCAGCGTCGCCCTGACACCAATGAACCTGCTCTATTGTTTCATCGGGGCTTCTCTGGGCACGCTGATCGGTGTCCTGCCCGGCATCGGCCCGATCGGCACCATTGCAATGCTCCTGCCGGCGACATTTGCCCTCCCCCCGGTGTCGGCGCTCATCATGCTCGCCGGAATTTACTACGGCGCCCAGTACGGCGGCTCGACCACCGCGATCCTGGTCAATCTGCCAGGTGAGTCCTCATCCGTCGTCACCTGCCTCGATGGCTATGCCATGGCGCGCCAGGGCCGGGCCGGTCCAGCCCTCGCCATCGCTGCGCTGGGCTCGCTCTTCGCCGGTTGCGTAGGCACATTGCTCATTGTGCTTTTCGGTCCGCCGCTGGCGGAACTGGCCTTAAAGTTCGCCGCGCCTGAATACACTTCCCTGATGATTCTGGGGCTGGTGTGCGCGGCTGTCCTCGCCCATGGCTCGCTCCTCAAGGCCATCGCGATGGTGATCCTGGGACTCCTTCTCGGGCTGGTGGGCACGGATGTCTATTCCGGGATGGCCCGCTTCACTTTCGGCGTTTGGGCGCTCAATGACGGCATCGGCTTCGTTGTAGTGGCGATGGGGCTTTTCGGATTTGCCGAGATCATCTCGAGCCTGGAACAAAAGGAAAAGCGCGAGCTCTTCACCTCTGAAGTGCGGGGCCTATGGCCCACGCGGGCTGACTTCAAGGCCTCATGGGGGGCGATCATGCGCGGCACTGCGGTGGGTTCGATCCTTGGCCTTGTGCCGGGAAGCGGCCCGATCATCTGCTCGTTTGCTTCCTACACCGTAGAAAAACGCCTGGCCAAGGACCCTAGCCGATTTGGCAAAGGGGCGATCGAAGGGGTTGCCGGGCCGGAATCTGCCAACAATGCCGCCGCCCAGACCACATTCATCCCGATGCTGACCCTGGGCATCCCAGGAACGGCCACAATGGCGCTGATG
>JACPSF010000142.1 GCA_016193385.1 Deltaproteobacteria bacterium | reverse complement strand
TTTACCGAACAAGCCGAATACGGCATCGGTTGAGATACTCAAAAGCAGAACCACAGGATAGGAGATTCTGGACAGGGCACGCATGGGAATCGCCATGGCCGCGGCTATACCCTCGGGATGTCTTAGGGCAAGCCGCTTCGGCACCAGTTCACCGATCACGAGCGAAAAGTAAGTGATTGCCAAAACGACCGCACCGAGACCAACTGCCTCGCTGTAAGGTTCGATCACCGGAATAACAGTTAGATATGCGGCTAGCCGATCGGCAAGAGTTCTACCTCCGAACGCACCAGCCAGGATGCCGATAAGAGTGATACCGATTTGTACGGACGAGAGAAACCGGTTAGGCATATTGGCAAGTTCTAAAGCTACCCTCGCTTTGGCACTGCCCTTGTTCGCCCAGTCCTGAAGCCGTGACTTGCGCGCCGTAACCACGGCCATCTCAGACATGGCGAAAACGCCATTCGCCAATATGAGAAAAAAGATGACTGAGATTTCGAATCCTATATTCGACATTCCTTAACCTCTTAGCCTCTACTGTCCCAGAGGCTGGCAAACTGGAATGAGATCAATACATCCGGTTAAGAAGAATTGAGTTTGAGTGCGATCAACCAACAAGGCCGTAGTAGATGACGGCCGCAATCGAGTAGATCAAGGTAGAACCTGCAATCGACCATATGATCAGTTTCAGCCACATAGGAAAATCTTCCATAACTCACTTCCTTTCCAGCGTACTTGGCATTCAGGCAAAATTTTCCGAGCAGTTTATTCCAGGAGGAGCTTGCCTGTAGGCGCGTTTCCTTGAACACGGCGGTGTGAATGGAAAAGAAGAGTTAGATTAGATCAGAAAGATGCGGTGGAGCTTGTGAATTTTAGAGACTTTTTTGGAGACCGTGGGTGCGTCAGCGGGTGAATCAAGAACAGGTAATGCAAAGAGTCCAACGTGAGAAAACCGCGTGCGGTCTCCTGATTCAAGGATGTTGTTGACCAAGTCAACGCCCGGACCACCATTTGGCAAGGAGTTTTCAGGGGGGTTGTGAACCCCGTTCTGGATGGGAAAGTCGAAGTCCTCCAATAAGTCAAATCTCGAAAGGATGACCCAGGAGAACACAAGCAGTATTGCCAACGCTTTTCGGAGCATGGGGAGGGCAATATCCATTCAAATTCAAAGCTTGTCAAGAGCCGTTACACCGCACCGCTGGGCTAGTGTGAGGCTGGCAAGTTCCTTTGGGCCTCGATGAGCGCGACACCAAGGTTTTCATTCTGTCTGATTCTCAACTTTACGTGCGGGATTGCTGAAGGTGAAGTGATAGCGAATCCCAATGTGATCGAGACCCTCGTTCTCTCCTGGCAATATTCCTTTGTGCGACATGTGGTCGTAAAAAACGGAGACTCCGTAGTTTCTCAACAAGGCCGTTCCCAACTCAATACCCAGCCGAGGCAAGACGCGATATCCGAATCCACAGTCGCTCCCTTCTTTGCAGCCCACCGTGTTCTTGTGTAGTGGTCCGTTGTGGAGGGCTAAACTGGCGTTGCCTGCAAGGAAAAGGTTCTTTGTCAGAGCATAAGTCGCTTTGTCCGTAAATTTGTTGGACAAGCTGACTTCATAATTCAATCCGCCGTAGAAAACGCTGGTGCCGCCTTTAAAGTTGAGAGTTATCCCGATCATCGGATAGGGCGAGCCGATCCATTGCCAGAGTTTCCACTGAGGGGCGTTGAATTGGATTTCCCAATTCGGGTCAACACCGCTTTCATTGCGGTCGCTCGTTGGTCCCCTGTCGTGGAGAAATATGCCAAAGACTGTCTTGTGGAGTAATGGACGGCTGTCTTCGTCTGCGGCGAAACCGAATCCTGAGAAAGAAAAAACAAAAAAGAAAGGAATCGCGAGAATAAACCTGAAGTTAGTCATCATTTCTAATTACCATTAGACGCAGCCTGTCGCAACTCACTTCTTGGCCCGTGGTCGGCCCGATCCAAAGCTTCTGTTTGCTGAATGAAATCGCCACCCGAAATTCGCGCCGGCACCTCTCCTCCAACTGCGCTCAGGACGACAACGACCCAGCGCAAATTCCAAAGCGCTAGAAGCCCGAAGGCAACCAGGCCGAGGCCGAAGTCACCCGCCGTCATCCCTCACCCCCGCGTCAGCTTTCTTTGACAATCTGTACCAGTATTTCAGGAGGAAACGCGGCTGAGAGATCAGGAGGCCTCTAGCAATCCCTATTCTGCCAGTCCGGTCAGTTGCCTCTTCGCCAGGTAAGCCACGACAGTGCCGAGCAGAAGGCCGATGACATATCCATATGGGAGGCCGACGGCGATCAACCCGACCATCAAGACGATGGTGAAGTCTGCCTTGGACTCCATCATATCTCGCACAACTCTCATCAGGGCCAAACCCTCGAACATCAAAATCACGCCCAGGATGGGCTTGGGAAAAAGCTGAACCACCTCTCCAAAACCCGCGCTGAGAAAGCATCCTAAAAGGAGATATAGCGAGCCATAAAGGACTACCGACCCTCCCGTCCGGGCCCCGAAGGTATAGTGCCCTGCGATCCCTCCCGAACCGTGACATGTGGGAATTCCACCGAGAAAAGGATTGACGAGGTTCATCAGTGAGTACGTCAGGCTGATCTTGCGGACGCTCACCGAGCGATCGGGAAAAAAATCCTCCACGAGTTGCCGCGTGGCCAGGATCGAATTGCCGAGCGAGAGGGGGATTTGCGGCAGGGCCAGGACCACAAACCCGGTCAGCAGATCTTGCGCCGTAGGGAAATAGAGATGCGGCAAGCGGAATGAAAAACTCCCGAGCAACCCTCCCACGTCGAGCCGGAACAAATAGGCATAGACCAGGCCGAGCAAAATGACATAAGGCGCCGGAGGATACTTCCTGTTTCCCAGAAGCGAGAGGGTCACCGCAAAGGCGAGGGCCGCCAAGCCGTATCCGATACCGCCTTCCGCCGGCACATAGTTTTTGAGCGCTATGGTGGCGAGCTGCAGCCCCAGGCCGAACTGAACGCCACGCACCACACTTTTAGGCACTACCCTGGCGATCCAGTCGATCAAACCTGTCAGGGCCAAAAACAGCATCAGCAATCCAATCGCCAGGCCGCCGCCGTACAGGACGTTCCCACTCAATTTCTGCGTGATGACTATAACGGCCATCGCCTTAAGAGGTTGGACCGGCATGGGAAGCCCATAGAAAAGTCCGGTCAAGATTTGCATGGAACCAAACATGATGAGAACACTGGCTACGTCCAGTCCCGAGACAAGAATCATGCTGACAACCAAGGGGAAATCCGTGCCGATATCGCCGAACGCACCGGAAAGCTCGTTGCGGTCAAACCTGATCTTCCCGCCAAAAAACTTCAGAGCCCTTGCCATCATTTAAGCCGTCACGCTCCCGGATCCGCGCCGCCGGATCTTTATCGGACGAGGCTGAATATGGCAGGAGCACACGCGGACTTCAAGTTGGGACCAAAACCTGTGCAATTTCAAATACGGGACAGCGCTTCGCCGCCCAGCGCCGTCAGCACGACGACGAGCCACGGCGGCCACTTCCAGAACACGAGCAACCCGAAAGCCACAAGGCCAAGCCCCAAGTCGGACGGCGCATGGATGGCGCTCGTCCAAACCGGGCGATACAGAGCGGCAAGGAGAAGGCCAACCACGGCGGCATTGATGCCGCTAAGCGACGCTCGAAAGCCGCCGCGAGAGCGGACGAGATCCCAAAAGGGAAGCGCGCCGACGATGAGCAGAAAAGCCGGAAGAAAGATGGCGGTGAGCGCGAGAATCGCCCCGGCCCAACCGTTGGGCCCGGGCTCCATCACGGCGCCGAGATAAGCCGAAAAGGTGAAAAGGGGACCAGGCACCGCCTGGGCCGCACCGTAACCCGCGACAAATTGCTCGCTTGTCACCCACCCCGGTCCCACGACCTCCGCCTGGAGCAGTGGCAGAACCACGTGGCCGCCACCAAAAACCAGCGAGCCAACCCGATAAAAGCCATCAAAAACCTCCAAAGGGTGACTGGGAGAAACTTGGCGAAGGAGCGGGAGGCCGAGGAGCAAGAGGAAAAACATTACCCACGAGGCGATCCCAAGCCTGCGCCGAATTGGGAAGCGCATGTGGAGCGCCGGAGGTGCCCCGTCCCCCTGAAGGAAAAGCCAACCGAAGAGACCCGCGCACAAAATCGACAGCACCTGTCCGGCCGAAGTGGGCCAAGCGAGGGTGACGACGGCTGCCAAAACGGCAAGCGATGCCCGCTCACGATCCGGGCAAAGGGATCGCGCCATTCCCCATACGGCCTGGGCGACCACAGCGACGGCAACCACCTTGAGCCCATGCAGCCAGCCCGTGCCTGTAGCCTCCCCAAACGCGCTAACCCCATAGGCAAAGGCTAGAAGCCCCAGCGCTGACGGCAGCGTGAAACCAAGCCAGGCTGCCAACCCGCCAATCAGACCGGCGCGGGCGATTCCAACGGCAATCCCCACCTGGCTGCTGGCCGGACCGGGAAGAAACTGGCATAAGGCCACAAGATCCGCGTAACTCCGTTCATCCAACCACTTGCGGCGAACAACATACTCTTCGTGAAAATAGCCAAGGTGGGCGATCGGCCCGCCGAAAGACGTGAGCCCTAAGCGGCCAGAGACCCATAATACCTTTAGCACGGAGCCTTGCTCAGAAGCCCCTCGCCCTTCCGCATCTTTTAGCTCTTGATCCAAAATCGCCTCACGGCATCGCGCAGAAGGAGAAGCCCAATGATCGTGAGCACTGAGGTCACGGGTTCATGCATCCATTTAACCCCGAGAGACGCTGCCGAGAAAATTCATCCGTCCCCCGTCCACGGGCAGGATAGCGTTGGTGATATAGGAAGCCTTATCTGAGACGAGAAAGAGTACGGCCTCCGCCACTTCGTCAGGCTGACCGATGCGCCGAAGCGGTATGTATTCATACTCGGTCTTTCGATCTCCCATGTCTTTTCGGCCAAGCGGCGTGCCGACAATACCCGAGATCACCCCGTTGACTCTGATTTTGAATGGCGCCAAATCGACCGCCGCGTGGCGCGTCAGCGCATTGATCGCGCCTTTCGATACAGAATAGGCGGTGGCGCCGGCGCTTCCCCGCTCTCCCGAGGCCGCGGAAATGTTGACGATGGCGCCCCCACCGTTCTCCTTCATGATCCCGGCGGCATGCTGGATGCACAGGAAGTAGCCGGTGAGGTTCACCGCCAAGATCCGGTTCCATTCCTCGAGTGTCGTCTCCAGAATGCCGTTCTTTGAAGAGTGGGCCACAGAATTGACCAGAATATCGAGCCGCCCGTGCCGGCTTCGGATGTGCTTGAAGAGCGCCTCGACCCCCTCTGACCTGGCGACATCCGCGCCGAAATGGTCCCCGCCGATTTCGCCGGCAATCCTTTTCGCCTCCTCCCCATGACGCGAATGGACGACGACTTTGGCCCCTTCGCGTGCAAAGGCCCGCGCGATGCCCAGCCCGATGTTATGCGTTGAACCCGTAACCAGGGCGACCCTATCCTTTAGCAGCATGGAACCCCTCCTTGCTACTTTTACTCCGACAGCACGCAGAGGCTATCCCAGCGCCGCGACCGGTTCAATACGCTCAGGGATTGCCCGCGCGCCTTATTTCCTCTATCAATTAGGAATAGCCGGGAAAAACCGCGGCCAAGGAGATAACCATGAAGCTGAGGTTTGGATTGGTTTTCGTTCTATCGGGCTTGATCGGCCTTCAGGCCTGTGCCAGCCAGAGCGTCATGCTGGTCCATCCCCAAAGTGGCTCGACGGTGAAATGCGAAGAGGAAGGGGTTGGCCTGCTGGCAGCAGCCGTCGGCGCCCGAGTCCGAGATTGTCTGGAGAGCTTTCGCGGCAAGGGCTACGTTCGCACCGAGGAGCTCACACGTGAGCAGCGCGCGGATTTGGAGCGGCGCGGTATCTTGCCCAAAGCCGAGGAGCCACCGGCACGAACCGGCTCCTATTAGCCCCCCAGGGTGATCATCTCGAGCTTTTTGCGCTGTTTTGGGTCGTAGTTGGCGGATTGGATGGCCTCGAGGCGTTCGTCCGAATATCTATCCTTCCTGTTTTTCCAAATCCCAGCGATGAACTCGGAAATCTCCTCATCCGTGGACCCTTTTCTCAGCAAGCCCTTCAAGTCATGGCCGATTTGAGAGAAGAGACAGGTCACTAACTTCCCGTCAGCGGTGAGCCTCACCCGGTTGCATGCCGAACAGAAGGGCTCCGTGACGGACGCAATCACACCGATTTCGCCGCGTCCATCGACGAACTCGTAGTCCACCGAAGGCGCGCTCCCGTCGTCCCTGCCGACCTCCCGCAAAGGATAACGGGCGTCTACGATCTCGACGATCTCTTTCTTCGGAACCAGCTTTTCCGTGGTCCAGTTGTTCGCATTGCCGACATCCATGTACTCGATAAAGCGGATGGCAAAGTCGTGCTCGCGCGAGAACTCGACCAGTTTTAGGATATCGTCCTCATTAACGCCCCGCTCGATCACCGCATTGATCTTGATCGGTTTTAGGCCGCAGCGCTTGGCAGCAAACAGGCCCTCCAGCACCTTTCCGAGATCCCCCCGTTTGGTGATCCGCTTGAACTTTTCCGGATCGAGCGTATCGATGCTCACGTTGATCCGCTTGAGCCCCGCCTTCTGCAAAGCCTCGACCTTTTCCGCCAGGAGCGATCCGTTGGTCGTCAGGCAGACGTCGCGTAAGCCTTCGAGCGCGGCTAGCTGCGCGATCAAACGCTCCAGGTTGCGCCGCACCAGCGGCTCGCCGCCAGTAAGCCTGATTTCGTCCACGCCCAACTGAATGAAGAGACGCGCGAGTCGGGTGATCTCCTCGAACGTAAGGATCTCTTTTTTCTCGATCCACTCATACTCGTCCTGGGGCATGCAGTAGATGCAGCGAAAGTTGCACCGGTCCGTGACCGAGATGCGCATATCCCTGATCGGGCGGTGATAAGCGTCCTTCAGCATCGGCCGCTACTATGCAACAAAGCGGCCCACCGCGCAAGGGTTCATGGATAAAGCTCCATCTGCCTACAGCGGGCTTAGTCCCCATGCTTTTCCCGCCCGAGTCGACCTGCTATGGTAGCTTCTATGAGCCTGCGCCGGAAACAGGTCGGCGTTTTCCTTGGCACGGTCGTGGTCATTTTCGGCATCTTCGCTGCGATCCTCCTGTTGATTGCCCAGCGCCTCACCACCGAGGCAACCTTGCAAACGGCACTGTTGCTCGCCCGCCAAGTCGAGATCGCTTTAGCGGACAGCCTGCGACAACAGACTGTCACCCCACCACCCTCACGTACTACCTCTTTCTGGGGTTTTCTTGGCAATCTCTTCCCGGGTAGGGCAGCGGCCAAGCCCGGCCCCGCTTCGCGCCGCACCGGGGTGACAGGGCTGATGCGCGCCTATGTAGATCGCAGCGGCAGCATCGAAGCGATGTGGGTCCTCAATCCGGATGGCAAGGTCCTGTATAGCTCAAGAGGCCGCGAAGAAACCCAGAGCGTGACCGACCCGATCCTGCTTCAAAATTTGCGCCAGGGAATCAGGACCATCACGTCCCGGCGTGAGGAAAAATCCACATACTACGACGTTGTGGTGCCGTTGCAGATGCCCGAAGGAGCGCGTGGTCCTGGCGGGCTCCGGTTATGGATCAATCCCGCCGACTGGACGGAGCTTCTCTCCGGCCTTTGGCGGCAACTTACCCTTCTGTTCGTCCTGGCAGGTGGTGCGGCCCTACTGGGTGCTCTTTGGACCACCACCCTCTACACCCGCCGTTTCCGGTTGATCAGAGATGTCTTGCGTCAGGCAGAGGCTGGAACCTATCAAGCGCGGCCTCGCTATGCTGATCAGGACGAAGTGGGGACCAGCCTCGACCTTATCGACCGGCTGGTCATGAAGCAGCGCGGCGCGGGTGAAAGCCCTACTCCAGTGCAGCGTTTGGCCGTCGCAGCCCAAACCTTGGCCCATGAGCTCAAAAACCCTTTGAACGCTATGGCCGTCCACCTAGAACTCCTCCGACCGACGCCTTCGGATTCCGAGGCGCAGCCGGCACCAGATGAGCAGCAACGGAAATCCCTAGCAGCACTACAGGCTGGAATTCATCAGGTGAGCCAATTGGTGCACGATTTCACGGACTATACCGCCCCTGTCACCCTAGAACGTCAGACGCTGGATGTGGCCACCGTGCTTAAAGCCAGCCTGGATGCGGCGACGGCCCAATGTGCCCTGCAAGAGATTAGCCTAACGGCTGACCTTCCCCCTGGTCCTTGGCTGCTTCGAGGAGACCCAACCCGGCTCCGGCAAGCGTTCGACAATCTGCTGCGCAACGCCTTAGAGGCCCAGCCCAATGGCGGCTCCATCTGCGTCACTGGCCAGCGAAGCCAGAACCGCCTCACGCTCCTTTTTACCGACGCCGGCACCGGCATCCCACTTGAGCAGCGCTCAACTCTTTTCGACTTTGGCCATAGCACCAAGCGCGGGGGGACCGGCTT
This sequence comes from Deltaproteobacteria bacterium, assembly GCA_016193385.1. The sequence goes on along the minus strand of JACPSF010000142.1, from coordinate 3,518 downwards.
AGGGCTGCCCCTGAGTCAACTCATCGTCGAGGCCCATGGTGGCATGTTGCAGTATGAGGAGGGAACGCGCTCCCCTCGTGGCGCCACCTTCCGTCTTACCTTGCCCTTAGACAGAGGTGTCCTGTGACCCGCCCGCGCCCTACGGTGCTCGTCGTAGAGGACGATCCTCCCACCCGCGACGGCCTTGCTGCCCTACTGGAAAACTGGGGATACAAGAGCCTAACCGCAGCCGATGGCGCGGCCGCTCTCAAGCTCTGTACCCAAACTTTACCGCAAGCCATCCTGAGTGACCTCATGATGCCAGGAATGGACGGCCTGCAGCTTGTAAAGGCATTGGGAGAGCGTGTGCAACAAGTGGCAGTGATTATTCTGACCGGCCAGGCAACCATCGAAACTGCGGTGCAGGCCATCAAGCTCGGAGCCTATGACTATCTGACCAAACCTCTGGAGCCCCAACGGCTCAAGGCCGCACTCGATAAGGGATTAAGACAGGTTCAGTTGGCCCATGAGGCTGCCGCCCTGCGCCAACGTTTGGAATCACCTTTGGGATCTTATGGCGGGTTGATCGGTAAATCCCAGCCCATGCGCCAGCTTTACCAGAGCCTCAGTCAGGTTGCCGCGACGGATGCCCCGGTACTGCTAAGCGGCGAGAGTGGCACTGGCAAGGAGCTGGTGGCCCGTACTCTGCACGACCTATCGCCGCGCCGCGATGGCCCGTTTCTGGCCCTCAACTGTGCGGCCATTCCGCCTACCCTGATGGAAAGCGAAATCCTCGGCCACGAAAAGGGAGCTTTTACCAACGCAATGGAGCGGCGCCTCGGCTGCTTCGAGCAAGCTGACGGCGGCACTCTGTTCCTCGACGAGATCATCGAAATGGCTCCGGAGGTGCAGGCCAAGTTCCTGCGCGTAATCGAAGAGGGACAGGTGCGACGCGTTGGCGCGAGCTCTAGCATCCCGGTGTCGGTGAGGGTCGTAGCCGCCACCAACAGGTCGCCTGCAACTGCCGTTAAGGAGGGACGACTGAGAACCGATCTCTTCTATCGTTTAAGCGTTTTTCATTTGGAACTCCCCCCGCTACGTGAACGGAGCGATGACATACCTTTATTAGCGCGCTATTTCCTGGAGGTGTTCGCTGAAAAGTACCAGCATCCGATCCAGCCTTGGGCTCCAGACTTCACTTCCGCCCTCAAGGAACACTCCTGGCCTGGAAATGTACGGGAGTTACGCAACGCAATGGAACGTCTGGCTGTCCTTGCACTTGGTCCGACTTTAACCGCGGCGGACGTAAAACAGTTTTGCCTGAGCACTGTTTTAGAAGAGGCTGTGGGCGATGAACCTGTATCTCTAGCTGAGGCCGAGCGCAAGGCGATTGAGCGTGCTTTGGTGGCTACCGGAGGTAACAAAACCCAGGCCGCTCGAATCTTAGGCATCACACCCAAAACTCTGAACGCCAAGCTAGCTCTCTATCGAAACGAGTAAATTTTTCCTACCCCTCCACTTTTTTACTTGCCTCTAGCTGGCCAGTTTCTTATAAGCCTTTGATTTTCCGTGGCTCTTCCACCCGGCACGGCTGTTGCTCCAATAGCTTTTTAGGCGCGTTTAAGCGCCTCAAACAAAGAAAAAACCTCATCCAAACGGTCCCTAACACCTGGCATTGAACGGGGGGTCCCGATTTTGCACATTGCCAATTATGGAGGGGAAATAAGACAGCGATCGCTCGAAAGATAACCAGGGCCCAGGAAAAACTCATGGCAGGAGAGGAAAGGGGGTTGCGTTCAATGAAGGACAAATTCCTAAGGCTACGTTGGGCTGCGGTGATCGGGATCTTTTATTTGCTGGTCCCTCTCCCGCTGAGCGCAGGCGCTCCTACCGATCAGCTCCGAACGACTGTAGATAAGGTCCTTAGCATTCTTAAAAATCCTGAGCTGCGATCGGAGGACAAGAAGAAAGAGCGGCGCGAGCAATTGCGCGCAGTCATCTACCCCGGATTCGACTTCGCTGAGATGGCAAAGAGATCACTAGGATCGCACTGGTCTCGTCGCACGCCTCAGGAGCAGCAGGAGTTCGTGAAGCTCTTCGCCGACCTTTTAGAGAGCGCGTATGTAAACAAGATTGAATCCTATAACGGAGAAAAAATCGTCTATAGCAACGAGAAACAGGAGAAAGACTCTGCCGAGGTGTTTACCAAGGTGGTCGCAAAGAAAGGAGAGGAATTCTCCATCAACTATAAGCTCCACCTCGCAGGCGCGGAATGGAAAGTCTATGACATCCTGGTTGAAAATATCAGCCTGGTCAACAACTACCGCTCCCAATTCAACCGTATTCTTGCCAACGCCTCGTTCGATGAGTTGCTCAGGAAACTGCAAGGGAAGACGTCTGAGATTAAAGGCGTCAAAGGATAGAGCCATTAGCCCAATGGGCAAGGAGGCTTTATGATGCTTAATTTCCCCCTAAGTCGAGCTGTGTTTGGCGCGATGATCGTCTTGATGGGCCTGTGGACCACACCAGCAGCGGGCGCCCAAGAGTCGCCGAAGCAAGGGCCGTCTACCGGGCAGACCAATGTTACCGACAAAGAGCTCGCGACCTTCGCCAAGACCTACGTGGAATACCATAAAGTACGCCAGGCGTATGAGGCGCAGCTCAGCAATGTTCAGGATCCTAAAGAAAGAGCGAAGATTCAGCAGGAGGGCAACTTAAAGGTAAAGCAATCATTAGAAAAACACGGACTCACGCCGGAGTCCTACAATAGGCTCTTCGCAGCTGTGAATGGCAACGAGCAGCTTCGCAAGAAAGCCCGCAAGATGATCGACGCGGAACGAAACAGATCGTGACTCAAAGATCGGCATCACTTAACTGAGGAGGTGTCGCATGGAATCGCGTTCAAAAAAGCAAATTTTCGTAACGATCCTTTTACTTCTCCCTCTACTCGCCCCATCGCTGGGTGCCAAAACCCAGGATCCTTGGCAGTTCCTTAATGGATTCACTCTTATTTCCGACAGCCCGGCGCGCATTGAGGAGCACTACGTTGCGGCCCTATTTGTGAACCGTGAAAAACAGCAGCTTGCTGTCGTGATTTTCAATGCTACCTGTGATTCGGGAAACTGTGAGGTCAATCATCGCGCCGCCTACTCCGTCTATAACAAAGAGGGCCGCAATATCCGCACCTATGTGGACCCCGGGGAACAGGAGCTGATGAGGCTGTTTGCCCAGAAGGTAGCGGTGTAGTGCTCTACGAATTCAAAATTGGCCTTGTTATTTGCCTTATTTCTTTTCATGCCCAGTCGTTTAGCCAAATTTTCCTTCTCCCCCCGTAGGAGAATCCCTTCTTCATAAAAGGCTTTCCATGCAACGCGGTAGTGAAAAAACTCTTAAGAAGCAGATGGTTAGTTTAGCGAAAGGAGTTTGGTATACCCCTTGCAGGACATTTTTTAGTGGGACTCTTCATTTAGGTGAAGCGATAAGAGATTGGTAGATATTTTTAACATGAAAGGAGGTGAGATCTAAATGGTCAGGAAGAT
>JACPSF010000141.1 GCA_016193385.1 Deltaproteobacteria bacterium | reverse complement strand
AAGAGCCTTAGGCCCCCGTAGCTCAGGGGATAGAGCACAGGATTCCTAATCCTGGGGCCGTGGGTTCGAATCCCGCCGGGGGCATTCCCTTCGGGATTGCAAATTGCAGATCTCAAATTGCAAATCGAAATTTGAGATTCTGAGCGCCGTTCGACCGGCTCACGACCTTGAGCACAGTCGAAAGGTGACGAGGCTAGGGGGAAAGGCGTATGCCACTTTCAACCCCGGAATTCATAAAAGAGATCCAGGGGATGGTGCGACGGAAACATTCCAAGGATCATCCGGTGATCGATACGATCGAAAACGGTCGATTAACACCCGAGCAGGTGAAGGCCTTTGTCGATTGTGACCCGCTTTATTCCAGGTGGAGAAACGGAAAATAGCTTAGGAGGAGACCCCATGGAAATGGTCGATCTCTCGCGCGTGATCTACAACGGGATGCCGAAAATCCCGATCCTGCCCGAAGTCCAGGTGGGACGGTGCTTCAGTCTGGATAAGGGAGCCCCTCTCAACGTGACAGAGATATCGCTTGCCTGCCACGCGGGAACGCATGTGGACGCGCCGATCCACATTGTTCCGAGCGGCAAATCCATCGAGGAGATCCCCCTGGATGCCTTGGTGATCCCGGTCAAGAAGAAGGGGGGAGAGGAAGTAACGGCCAAAGATCTGGAGAGCGCTGGCATTCCCGTCAACCGGGGGGATATCGTGATGCTTTATACCGGTTGGGACGATAAATTCGAAAGTCCCGATTATAATCTGCACCCCTATCTCGCCGTGGATGCAGCGGAGTGGATGGTCCAAAAAGGGGTCAAGCTATTCGGCATCGACTGCATCACGGTGGACCTCCCCACGCCGCTCAGACCGAAGGGATTCGACTTTCCGGTTCACAGGAAGCTTTTGGGAAACGGAGTCCTGATTGCAGAGAATGTCGCGAACCTGGGGAGGATCGTAGGGAGGAAAACCAGAATCCTGGCTTTACCGCTCAGGGTCAAGGGAAGCGACGCGGGGCATGCCCGGATCGTCGCAGAGGTTTTCAACTAAGGATTGGTTATGGCGCTGAAACAACCGATCAAAGGAATTATTGGAGCCTGCCTGACGCCCTTTGGAGAAAACGACGGGGTCAATTACAAGGCGCTGGAGAAAGAGATCGACTTTCTGGTGGCGGACTGCGATGCGGTCTCCTTCGCCGCGGTCGAGGCTGCCGAGTATACGATGCTTTCGCGCGACGAGCGGAAGGAGCTGCTCCGCGTCGCCACGCAGATGGTGGACAAGCGAAAACCGGTGATTCTCGGCTGCTCAAGCCCGTCGCCGCGCGAAGTGGTCGAGCTGGCGGAGTACGCCGCCAGTGTCGGAGGAGATCTGATCCAGGTGCTGATGCCGCTCCGCCCGTGGGGCGGCCAGCCGACCATAGCCGAGCTCATGGAGTTCTACACCCAGGTGGCATCGGCGAGCCCGCTGCCGGTCGTGTGTTATCACAATCCCGGTCCGGGCGCGGACCCGCCGCAAGACGCTTTTGTCAAGATCAGCGAGATCAACAACATCCGATACTTTAAGGAGAGCTCCCGCGACATCACGAAGATATCGCGCCTGATCGAGCAGATTGATCTGGCCGGCAGGGGGCACTATTTCACCACGATGCAACCCTTGCTCGCCACCCTGATGATGGGCGGCTCAGGCGCCACCATGCCTCCTCCCGGAACGCGCATGGGCGCGCAGGTCGTCCGCGCATTCCGCGCTGGAGATATCGAGCAGGCAAGATACTGGCAACGCTGCTTCGCCCTCTTTCCCGGAAAATGGGCGGCCTATGGCCTGCCACCGATCATGAAGTCGGCGATGAAGCATTTCGGCGTTGACATTGGAGAGCCATCACGGCCCTATTCGCCGGTCAGCCCACGCGATCACGTGCAGATCGGTCAGTTTCTCCGCCAGATCGGTCTACTGGGCGAGGGGGCTCCCACAGAAGTCTCGCTGAAGGAGGCTGCCGAGGCGCTCCGCCAGGAAGATACGTTTCTCCGCTAGCAGCGGGAACTCTTTGCAGGAAAACAGAGTGCGCGCCGCTCGTTAAAGCCTTGGGGTCGATGCGATGATGAGGCTGCGGGATCGCTTATGTTGAAGGGAACCATCCTTGTCCTGATTATTATCGCGCTGCCCTTGCTCTACTTCCGCCGGAGCCGCGATTGGCTCTTGGAAGAGATCAAGGCTTTTTCCGATTTTCTGCTGCTCTGGGTTCTGCGAGTGACTTCGCAGTTCGGGAGCGAGTTGACGCGGGACGGATTGAGCGAGCAGCGAATGTGGCGGAAGCTGCGCCTGCGGGATCTTGGCGGGTTGGCATTGAGATCGAAGCAGAAACAAGAACATGAACGTCGTTAACGGCCGTAAGCGCATTGTGATTCTGGGAGGGGGATGCGGGGGTATCGTCGCCGCGACCAATCTCGGCCGCAAACTTGGCGCAAAGCATGATGTCATCCTGGTCGACCGGCGACCGGACCATGTCTTCATGCCGGCATTTCTCTTCTTGATGGTCGGCCAGCGCCAGCCCGAGGATATCAGCCGGAAGCTGAAGCTCCTGGAAAAGCGCAGTGTCAACGTCTTGCAGGCCGAGATCGAGGGGATTGATCCGGTGCGGCAAGAGGTCCGTCTCGACAGCGGAACGATCTCCTATGATATTCTCATAGTCTCCCTGGGTTTACAGACGCTTCCCGGCCTCATCCCGGGCTTTGCCGAAGCGGCGCACCACTCCTGGGAGCTGGACGCGGCATTAAGACTCCGCGGCGCTCTGGAATCGTTTACGGGAGGACGCATCGTCGTCGGCATACCGCTCGGTCCGTACCGCTGCCCGCCCGCCCCATACGAGGTCCAGTGGTTGCTCGACATCTACTTCAAGCAGAAGGGGATTCGAGACCAAGTCGACATCCATTTTTTTACACGCGAGCCGGAGCCAGCGGGCGAAGCCTCCAATCCGGTGGTCTGGATGGACGCCGAGAGCAAGCGAAGAAACATCAAGCAGCACTATGAATTTATCGTGAAGTCTATTGATCCTGAAAAGAAAACAGTCAACGGTCTGTACAGCTACCAGCTCGCTTATGATCTCCTCATCATGATTCCGCCCCACAGGCCGGCGCAGGTCTTGCTCGACAGCGGCCTCGCGGACACCGAAAACGGGATCCGCGTGGACTACGACTCCATGGCGACCAAGTGGGACAACGTCTATGCCATCGGCGACTGCGCCGACATGCCAGCTTCGAAAGCCGGGGGCGTCGCGCACCAGGAAGCCGATGTCCTGGCACACAATCTCACGGTCGAGCTCACAGGCCGAGGTGAGCCGGTTCCCCTGTGGCTGCACACCATATGACTTCTGGCCTACGGCGCGGGCCGCGCCGCGGCAAATCGGACAACATATCCCCCAGGCTGGCCGCCTTTCGGCGCTCCCGAACCGCGCACCTGGGGGCCGTCCCGTTTGATTTACTGGACCAAGCTGGGCTTTGAAAAGTGGTGGCTGTGGCGCTATTTTTAACCAGCTGGCACGGGAGAACCACCTAATCAGCCGCCAGGGTATGAGGACGCTATGAGCAAAAAATCGCCGGCAGGCAAAAACGGCTCCATTCGAGATGGGGGAAATGTCTGCGGCTACTGCCTTTTTCTTCAGCCATATCGCCCGGGGACTCGCCCTTTACGGGGGAACTGCACCTACCATAAGGAATGGATCGAAAACGCCTCCTTGACTACCTGCAGCGACATGAGCAGCCGTCGTCTGGAGGAACAGGGGATTTACCAGCTCCTGCCGAACAACGGCGCCGGATGGCGCTACGTGCGGCGCACAGAGAAAATCCGCACACGCCTTTTTTCAGTCAAATAAGTGTGTTTCTTCTTTCTTCGTCGGGAGAGGGGAGTGGTCTCGCTTGACGAGTTCGTTTGTAGGTATCGCTATTTCAGGTATCAAGGAAAGTTGACATAATATATCTTATCAGACGTTGGACATATCCCGCATCTTTCCACCTTAAGTAGACTTTCCCTTAAAAATTCGGCGCTGCCCCCTTTCTAGCGTGCTAGGTCGTGAGGCAACGAGTTCACTTGGTTCGTAATCTAAGGAGTTGCTGGAATGGTGCTCTGGAGAGGAGCTACACTGACAAATTTTAGGACTGCTTATGCAAAAGTCTGCGATCCAATTGGACTTTCGCTCACATGAGCATATAGGATCATTAAAGAGGTCCAATCGCGAACGGAGTAGCAAATGCCGTAAAAGCCCAGTTGGAAAATCGATGTGAAGAGCCTAAGTACGAAGGAAATCGTTAGGCTTCTTAGGCAACTTGATGAGAGCGAGTATAAGGAAGTCCTTCTCGACCTTCGGCGAGAATTGGTGCAACATGCAAGGGATGAAGGGGCAAGCGATGAAGCAATAATTAGAACCCTAACACGCGGGGTGCCACGGGGGTTGGGCCTTGATGGAGTGGCGAAACAATGGGCGGCTGTTTTAGGGTTGACCGTGAAGGAATTTAAGCGGATTGCAAACGTCAAATAGCAGCTTTCCGCTTCTGCATTTGCGTTATAAGATCTGCTAGTCGTTCGGCTGGTTCAACGATGGTTTTTATATACTTCTCTCGGCGGCTTTTGCGTGCCTTTGCTGTCTGCAATTTTAACATTTTTTTCTTACTCTTCATGATGATAATTTTATAATAGGAGAACGCACCCATCCTGTCAAGTGACAGGTCAGACGTTGTATATATCCCTCATTTCAGACTGGTCGTGTTGGTTGGGGAGAGTGAACTCTCCCATAGCTACAGCAACTTTTTCTTCCCCGTCATGGGTCTACTTTCCGGGATAGGTTTTGTAAAGGCGATCCAGGAAGCCGCTCTCGTCAAGCCTGCGAAGAATCCGGTCGTCAATCATCTCCTCCACCTTTAGTTTCTCGATCGTCGGGTTGCGCAGCTTCATGAATCGCTGGATGTTACGCAGCCCCCCCGCCGTAGGAAACGGCGTTCTCTCTATGCCATTGATAATGTCCTGATAGCCTTCTTCCGCGACCGCCGGATCAGAGAGTTTGAGCTGCTTCATAATGGTGCCGATAACCGCGCCTTTGTTTTTGGGAGCCAGGCTGAACGCGATTCCTTCGAACATTCCCTTGAGGACGCCTTCGAGAGTCTCGCGCTGCTCCTGAAGATAGGTTCCCTTGACAGCCAATCCCTGGGCGGAGAAAGGAATGTTTGCCTTCTGCAACTCCGCGAGAATCGTGAACCCTTTTTGTTTGAGCCTGCGGCTGAAGACCCCGTCCAGAACAGTCGCGTCAATCTGCCCTCCCTCAAGCGCTTGCGTCAGGACTGTCTGATCGCCTATCACCAGGAAGTTGATGTTGTCCCGGCGCGGGTCAAGGCCGAGATATTCCAGTCCGAGCATGGCGCCTAGCCAGACCGTGCCTGCAAGAGTCTGGACTCCAAAGCGTTTGCCGCGAAGATCCTTCGCGCTCTTGATGGCGGGCGCGGCCACCAGATCGAAGGTAAGCCGGTTGGTCAGGGAGGCAACGACCTTCAAGTCCGCTCCGCCCCCAACAGCCCCCAAGACCGTAGTTCCTCCGGTGTAAGCGACGTCGACATCGCCCGCAGTTAGCGCGGCCACCAAAACAGGAGCCTGACGGATGAAGATCGCGTTCGCCGCGACCCCGTTTTTTACGAAAAATCCCTGGTCCTGGGCGACCCAGAGCGGCGCCACCCTGGCGTTCATGGCGGCGTGGGCGATGATGGTCTTTGTGGGCGCTGCGGCAGACTCGGTCTCGCCAACGTTAACCAGAAGCAGAAAAAGAATAAGAATAATCCACAGGAGTTTAACCACTAACAGGCTGCGGAAAAAGTGTTTTTCATGCTTCGAGAGCCTCAGCATGAACGGAAAATCGCGAATGATTTCAAGGGCTGCTCCGTTCGCCCTGAGTTCGTCGAAGGGTGAACGGAGCGTTTTTCCGCAGCCTGCTAAAGCGCAAAATAGTCGGAAAGGGACCACAAGGAGTCTCATAGGAACCTCCATGGTGAGATGCCGGAGCTATATCGCTATCTACGGAAAAGCGTCAAGGTGAATCAGGGAAGATTAAACGGGTTGACAAAGACGAATGCCGAGGGCTATTAATTCAAACCATGAAAGGGTCGCTCGATCTAAAGACGCATAATCCGACATCCGGCGCGGCCCTTAGGAGAGTAGTGTGCCTGTAACTAGGGAAACATACGGGGGCTATGTGATTCAGGCAGTGTCTTTTAATGGAGCGCTTGGCCGTCCTGGACGGAACAAAAAATGGGGAGAGTGGTATCCCGCTTATCGGATCTACAGGGAAGGGACTCCTCGGAAGCCAGTTCACCAAGACAGACTGGACCGCCCTTATCAGAGTCAAGAAGAGGCGGATAGAAGCGCCTTCAGAGCTGCAGAAGCGTGGATTGATGAGCGAAACAAGGCTGTCTGAGCGGAGTTGCATCTGCGTCTCATTTCGTCTTTTCAGCCTTACCTATCTTTGCCTCTAGTTCATCGACCTGAAGGGACACTTCCGCGCTTCGTTCTGCGCCAGCAAAGCTGGCGAGATAGTCCCGGTAGATGCTCAAGGCCTCTTTATCTTGGCCGGCGCTACGGTTCGCGCGAGCGTTCCCGAGCATGGCGTCGCCGCGGAATGGTCCGGACAGCCTTGCTGCAGCGGCGAAGCTTGCGGAAGCCTCCTTGTATTTTCCGGTTTTTTCCTCCGCATAGCCGAGGGTGAGCAAGGCAAGCTGCTGCAAGTATTCCGGCCCAATTTTTTTTCGTGCCAGCTCCTGCAAGACTGGCAAGGCCTTCTGTGGCTGATCCTGCGCGAAATAAATGTTGGCAAGGTAGAGAGAAGCTACGCGGCTGTAGGTGGATGAGCCGGACTTGCTGACCTGGGTAAACACTTCAGTGGCCTCGCGGTATCTTCCTTCCTGAAACAGGCTCAGGGCACGGGAATAGCCTTGAGCCGCGAGACGGTTTTGGCGCCCGCGGTACAAGTCCCAGCTGCCCCAGAGCAAGAAAGCTCCGAGGATCACGGCCAAGGACGCTATGGAAGCCGTCTTGTGTTGCTGGACAAGGTGGATCAGTTTGCCGGTGAAGGTGACGAATTGGTCCGGCTGGCGCAGATCCTTGCGCGTGATTCTTTTAGAAGAGTGTGGCATTCATGTCGAAAGAGCCGTAGGGGTGCCTGGGAGGAATGAGAGTTGACAACCGAGCCTGGGCCCCGGGCCATTACATTTTATACTTGAAGTCCTCAGGGGACATCTTTTCCAGGATCTCGGCCCACTTTTCTTTGGAGACATTTGAGACGTTGGCAATCTCGGCTTCTTTGCCTTCCTCGTTTTGTTGGAGAATGCTGGAAGCTTCGAGAACGGCTTTTGCCACGTAGATCGGGCTTTTCGTCCTCAGAGCCAGAGCGATAGCGTCGCTGGGGCGGGAATCGATGACCAGTTCGCGGCCGCCCACCAGCAGGTAGATCAAAGCATAATAGGTATTCTCTTTGAGTTCCGTGATCTCTACGGATTCCACCGACCCTCCCATCTCGCCAAGGATGTTCTTGAGCAGATCATGGGTCATTGGACGGGCCATCTTGATCCCTTCCAGCTCCGTGGCCATGGCCGTGGCTTCCAACAGACCGATCCAAATGGGAAGGTTCAGTTTGTTGTCGCTGTCTTTGAGGATCACAATAGGCGTTTTGGTGACCGGATCTAGCGTGAGTCCGCCCACTGACATCCGGATGGAATCCTCTTTTTTGCTCATGCTACCCCCCTTGCTTCAAGCGTAGTTGCGGCGTCGCTCACCGCCAGCAACTCTCCCAGAAGTGAATTGGCCGAAGCGCCGATGACCCGGACTGGCCGCAGGCATCCCGTGAGGTTCTCCGGTCCCGCCACATTGACTATTTTATTGGTTTTGGTGCGCCCTGCAACCTGACCGCTTCCCAATTTCGCTGGCCCTTCGACCAAAATCTCCTGTACGCCTCCGATCAACATCCTATTCTTCCGAAGGGAAATTTGGCTCTGCAGCCGTTGGACCCCCGCCAACCTCTCCTTCTTGACTTCCTCGGGAACGTCGTTGCGATAGAGTATTGCCGCTGCCGTACGAGGCCGAGGCGAATACATAAAAGCGAATACCTCATCATACTCTACTTCTTGGAGGATAGCCAGCGTCTGCGCGAATTCCTCCTCGGTTTCACCCGGGAATCCTACGATGATGTCCGTGCTGAGGGCCACGTTCGGACAGCGGTCACGCAGCCTGCGGAGCCGGTCCAGGTACTCCTCGCGACGGTAGCCGCGGCGCATCCTCTGAAGCACGCCGTCCGATCCAGACTGCACCGGCAGATGCAGGTGCTCGCAAAGTTTCTCGAGCTTGCCATAGGCTTCGATCAGATCGGGGCTGAGATCCTGAGGATGCGAGGTTGTGAACCGGATTCTCTCCAACCCAGCGACATCGTTTATCCTATTTAACAGCTGGGGAAAGGTCAACTCCTGGGTAGAAGTTTTCCCGTAGGAGTTCACATTTTGTCCGAGCAGCATGACCTCTCTGACTCCGCGGCGAACTAGGTCTTGGATTTCATGAAGAATCTTTTCGCTCGGTCGGCTGATTTCCCGGCCGCGTACGTACGGAACGATGCAAAAACTGCAGACTTTGCTGCATCCCTGCATGATCGTGACAAACGCCTTCGGACCCTGCACTTGGGGCCTTCCCCCGGGATCCTCCATATAGGCCGGGTCGCGGTAAAAGGCCAATTCGGCCGGCCGCTTCCCGAGGGTCTCCGCTTGGCGGACCATCTCGGGAAGCTTATGAATGTTGTGGGTGCCGAACACCAGGTCAAGGTACGGGATTCGGCGCAGAAGAGATTCTCCCTGTTGCTGCGCCAGGCAGCCCCCGACGCCGATGATCAAATCCCTTTTCCGCTCCTTGAACTCGCGCCACCGCCCCAGTGCGCTATAGACTTTGTGCTCGGCCTTGTCGCGCACGCTGCAGGTGTTAAGAAGGATCAAGTCGGCGTGTTCGGCGTTCTCCGTGGGAATGTAGTTCAACCGCCTCATGACCTGTAGGATGCGCTCGGAGTCATGTTGATTCATCTGGCAACCGTAGGTCTGGACGTAAAGTTTTTTCATGGCACCATTCGATCGATAACCCGGTAGAGTTGGCTGATATTGCCGCATTCCTCGACAACGTCGCAATGGGGAGCGTAGCGCGGCATTTCGCTGTCGCCGAAGCCCCACTTCCACCGGCTTTCCGGATTCAGCCAAACAAGTCTCTTGGCCTTTCTCCGAATCTCCTGCAGCGCCCACTCGTTTGGCCGGTTATAGTTGTTGCGGCCATCCCCGATGATCATGACCGTGGTCTTCCCGGTCACAGCGGCGAAGTGTTGCCGGTAAAAGATCTCAAAGGCACGGCCAAAGTTAGAACGGGAGTAGACATTGATAACCTCTCCCTTGAGGGCCAACTCGACGGCCAGGTGGATTTCGTGCTCTTCAAAGAGCTGCGTGACCTCCCCAAGGTCGCTGACGAAGACAAAACTCCGCACTTTGCTATACAGCTCCTGCACGGCGTAGACGAATTGGAGCATAAAGCGAGAGGCATTCAAGACCGAGTCTGAGATGTCACAGAGGATCAGGACCTGAGGCTTTTCCCTTTTCCTGCGATCAAGCTGGATCCGGAAAGGAACACCCCCGTATTGCAGGTTCTTGCGCAAGGTATCTTGGAGATCGAAACGCCCGCGGCGAGCCTTTTTGCGCCTAAGCGTTAAGAGATTTTTGAAGCGCTGGGCCAGCCGCGTGACGGCCTCGTTCATTCGCCGGATATCCTCTTCCGTGTAATAGGCAAAGCTCTTCTGCAGGAGGTAGTCCGGCCGTTGCCGCTCCGAAGCGGCGATGCCCCTCTTTTTGAGCTCCTGACGGAGGATGTCACGAAGCATCCGGGAAAGATCTTGGAGGCGACGATCCACGTAGCGTGAGATCCTTTTCCGGGCCTCGCTGTCGCCTGGTCCCTCCAGCGCCGCAGCCCGGAACCGCTCCAGCTCTTGCTCCACTGTGCCCAGTGCCAGACGGGTCGAGATTCTGGAATAAAGCGCGATCTCCAACGGATCCGCGGCCGGCCCCAGCTTTTCTTGTGCGACCGCCTGCCGGATAAGCCGCTCCGCCCGGGCCAGGTCTCCGGCAAGAATCGCGCGGGCCAGAGCAGAGACAGTTTGCCAGCGCTCGAGCATCTCGCGGATTTCGTCTAAAAGCCGCTGGAACTCGGCCGGGATTAATCCCAATTGCGCCATGAGCTCGCGTTCGGATTCTCGGAGAGCGCTCCCCAAGCCCAGAAAATACAGATCGAACAGTTCCTCGAAGGTCCGAATATCCGTCGCTCGCTTGATCAGGGTAGCTCTCAGGCCGTCGCGAAACGAAGAGGCGTCCTCGACGCCGAGAAATCCAAGCGCGCGAACCGCGTCCATGTTCTCGGCCAAAGAAACCCGCGCCCCGTGACGCCGCAGCAATTGGGCAAACTCGATGATGCGGTCATCCATGGCGCTTAGTGCAGGAGATCCTTGTCGCTTTCGAGGATGGGGGCCGGCAGTTTCGCCTTGCGCTCGGCGAGATATTCCTGCATCTCCTTTTGGGCTTTGCGGATGTCGCCTTCGTATTTCAGCAGGGTCGACAGGGTTTCTTCCACCAAGGGTTGGTCCAGTCTCGCGATGTTGAGCAGGGTCAGCGCCCTCACCCAATCGAGGGTCTCGCTGATGCTGGGTTTCTTTTTGAGGTCGAGCTTGCGCAGCCGCTGGAGCAGGCGAACCACCTCCTCGACGAGCTTCTCCCCTACCCCGGGGACCTTGAGCTTGACGATCTCCAACTCCCGCTGCGGGTCGGGATAGTCCAGATAGAGATGGAGGCAGCGCCGCTTGAGGGCGTCGGACATCTCCCGGCTGTTATTGCTCGTGAGGACCACGAATGGACGGTGGTTCGCCTTCAAAGTTCCGATCTCGGGAACGCTGATCTGAAAATCGCTCAGCACCTCGAGCAAAAACGCTTCAAACTCAGTGTCCGACTTATCCACCTCGTCGATCAGGAGAACCGTGGGTTCGCGGGAGACGATGGCGCGCAACAGCGGGCGGGGCAGGAGAAACCTCTCGGAGAAAAACACATTGTCCTCGCTGGCGATGCGCTCTACGGCATGCTGGAGATCTTGAGATCCGTGAAGGATCTCGCCAATTTTGTCCTTCAAAATCTGGGTATAGAGGAGCTGTTTGGCATATTCCCATTCATAGAGGGCCTTCGCCTCGTCCAGCCCTTCGTAGCACTGCAAGCGAATCAGCTCCAAATGGAGCGAAGAAGCCAGGACCTTCCCCAGCTCGGTCTTCCCTACCCCCGCGGGGCCTTCGACAAGGATCGGTTTGCCCATCGCGCAGGCAAGATAAACCACGGTGGCCACGTTCCGGCTGCAGAGGTATCGCTGTTCGGCCAACCGCTTGATGACGTCGTCTACAGAGGCAAACATAACGGGCCCCTCAAAAGATTTCAGCCTAGCACAAAAAATTTCCACGAACAAATTCTGCCCCCTCCCCTTTCCATTGCACACGGACGGCCGTTTCTGTAAACGAATAGTATGTGCACCCTGGCCCTTTATTTCCGGCAGCTTGACAGCACTCCCTTGATGGTCGCGGCGAACCGGGACGAGTTCTATTCCCGCCCTTCCGTGCCGCCACAGGTATTGCTGTTCTCGCCTCTCATCTATGGCGGCAAGGACCTTCGGGCTGGCGGCACATGGCTGGGGGTAAATCAACACGGCTTGCTGGTCGGAATCTTAAACCGCAGGTCGGATGGAGCCAGCGACCGAGCCGGCAAGAGATCCAGAGGGCTGCTCTGTCTGGACATCCTTAAGGCCTCAAACCCAATGGAGGCTGACGAGCTTCTTCGGCGCGAGCGCGCTAGCGCTTATCTTCCCTTCAATCTTCTCATCGCTAACCGCGAGAACGCCTGTGTTGCCTACAATCAGGATGAAAAAATCGAAGTGATTCCCTTGGACCAGGGGATCCATGTGATCAGTAATACATCCATCTTTGATCCCCGCAGCGAGAAGATGAACCTGGCCTACCGCCTCTTTCTCGATGCCGCGACCCGGCTGAGGGAAGCAGGGGGATCATTCACAGAAGAGAACTCCGCGCCGGACAACCCCGGGGAACAAGGTCAGCCTCCATGGTTAAACTTTTTCAAAGCGGCCCTGAGCAGCCACCAGCCGGGCCGCGAGGCGAAGGACCCGCGGGATGCAATTTGCGTCCACGCGGACCAATATGGCACCGTTTCCTCGAGCATCATCTTTTATTCAAGCCGAGAAAGACAATTCCACTATTATCACGCCCCCAGCGCTCCCTGCCGAAGCGAATTCGTCAAATACCCCTCCCTTGAAGTTCTATGAGCGGTATCGACCAGCCGCAGCGTGCCGTACGGGTCGTGCTTTTCCGGCCCAGGGAAGATGATGGATTTGACATCTATTTGATGCGGCGCGGTCCCCAAAGCAGCTATGACTTCCCCG
Organism: Deltaproteobacteria bacterium; assembly: GCA_016193385.1. The sequence continues at coordinate 6,167 of JACPSF010000141.1, read as the reverse complement.
GCCGAGATATCTCGGAGGAGGACTGGCGGGAGGCGATATTGCGGCGGTGCCGCGGGTTATCGCGGGGCCAAGCGCAGAAGCTTCTTGGCTCGGAGCTCCGCTCCGTGATTGCCTTGGCCCACTGGGTGGCCGCCATTCGGGCGCTCTTTGAGGAAGTTGGAGTGCTCTTTTGTGTTCCCGAAGCAGGGGATCCGCGGGAGATCACAGAGCGAGAGGAGCAGTTAGCCACAAAGCGTTGGGAATTGGCCGCAGGAAAGCTCGGGTTTCGGGCTTTTTTGGAGTCGGAGGGACTGCTTTGCGACATGACTCGGCTCGCATATTTTTCCCACTGGCTTGAGCCGGTGCCGTCGCGCGGCCCGGCGCACACGCGGTACTTTCTCGCCCGGCTGCCGCGTAATCAAGCCGCGGTAAGGGTTGCTCCGCAGTTTCGAGATGGGTTATGGATCACCCCGGAGCGGGCTCTTCACGAGCATAGCCATCATAAGTTGCCTATAACCTTTTCAGTCTTCGCCTCGCTTAGAGCGCTGGCCGACCTCGAGTCCTGGCGAAGTCTCTGCGTCGAATACCGTTTGCAGCCCCAAGGGGAGGATCCTCGAGAGCCTTAACCTTTCCGCCTGCTGCTACCGTCACGGCTTCCGTTTCAATATATCCTCGAGGCGTTTTCGCTCCTCCTCGTAGATCTGCTCGCGTGAAGATCCTTGCTTTTCTCCTGACGAGACCTTTTTTTCTTCGGGCCGGAAGTACCCTCTAAGTTCCGGCCAGAACAGCCAGAGCAAAAAGGCGACCAGCCAAATCAAAAAAACGGCTGCGACAGATCTCGCAACCAGGGCAAAGCAACCTCTTTTCCTGCGTTTCATGAGCCGGCAAAAGAGAACGAAAAGGAGGCGGCGGTCAGTATTGGGGTTTGAAGTCGAAGTAATGGGCCGCGTCGATGACCCGGATCGTGCGGCTTTTTGACCGCATCACGATCGACTGCGTAGTAGCTCCGCCCGCAAAGAAGTGGACGCCTCGCAAATAGTCGCCGTCGGTGACCCCGGTCGCAGCAAACATGACATCCCCGCCTGCCAGCTCTTCGATGGAAAATTTTTTGTTGATGTCTTTAATCCCCATCGCTTGCGCGCGCTCGATCTCCTGCGGATTTCTCGGCTTCAGGCGCCCCTGCATGTCTCCACCGACACAGCGTAGCGCAGCCGCGGCCAAAACCCCTTCAGGGGCGCCGCCGATTCCCAGCAAGAGGTCAATGCCTGTCTCCGGCTTGGTCGTTGCAATGGCCGCTGAGACATCCCCGTCGCTGATCAGCTTGATCCGCGCGCCGAGGCGGCGGACCTCCTGGATGAGGGCTTCATGCCGGGGACGGTAGAGAATGATGACGGTCAAATCCTCGACCCGTGTTCCTTTGGCCTCCGCCAGGGCCTTGAGATTTTCCGTGGGGCTTTTATCCAAATCTACGACGCCTTTGCCCACAGGACCAACGGCAATCTTATCCATATAGGTATCCGGGCAATGGAGGAAATTGCCGCGCTCGGCGATGGCGATAACCGACAGGGCATTGGGAGCGCCGTTGGCGCAGATCGTGGTTCCCTCTAAAGGATCCAGCGAAATATCCACCTCGGGACCACCGCACCCCACCTTCTCCCCGATGTAGAGCATCGGCGCTTCATCCCGCTCCCCTTCCCCGATGACTACGGTGCCGTTGATCGCCACGGAGTTAAACGCCTGTCGCATCGCATCCACCGCTGCCTGGTCCGCCGCCCGCTCGTCTCCCCTGCCCATAAAGCGCGCGCTCGACAGGGCGGCTGCCTCCGTGACACGGACAACTTCCAAAGCTAGGTTTCGGTCCACTTTTTTTTTCCTCCTATTAGCGCCTCTATCAGTGTATGGGCCTGTTTTACAATAACCCCGGTCTTTTTAGCGTCGCTTTCGTTGTAGCCGCGCCGGCTAGACTCTTTTTTCTCGCGGGACGAAAAGAGCACGAAAGGCACCGGATCGGAGACGTGAGTTTTGACCGCGATCGGTGTGGGATGATCGGGCACGAGAAGCAGGCTCCACTCCTGCCACCGGTCCATACCTCGCAGGACGGTTCCGACAACCTTTTCGTCGAAGTCCTCAATGGCTTTGATTTTTTTTTCCACGTCCCCCATATGTCCGGCCTCATCCGGCGCCTCGACATGTATAAAAATGAGGTCTTTTTCCTCTAGCGCCCGCAGGCCGTATTCCCCTTTACCCAGGTAGTTGGTGTCGACGAAGCCGGTAATCCCGGGAACCCGAATTCGATCGAGGCCGGCATAGGCTCCCAGCCCGTTGACGATATCCACCGCGGAGATTACGCCTCCACTGATGCCAAACCGCTCCCGGAGAGTTGGCATGGTTGGCGCCCTCCCCTGTCCCCACAGCCAGATTGAAGTGGCTTTTCGCGTTCCCTTCCGGCTGTGTTTGCGGCTGACCGCCTGCTCGGCCAGAAGGTCCTTCGATCCTTCCATCAGCTTAAGAAGCCGCTGCGCGCCTGGACCTCGAGGCAAGTGGGGACCGATCTTCTGACCTGTGATGTCGTGCGGCGGAGTGGTTTCCATGGACCCCATCCCTTCCCGCCAAACCATCAAATGGCGGTAACTCACCCCGGGATAAAACTCGATGCCGTTTCCGCCCAGGCGACGGTTGAGATCGTGGACGATCTCGGCCCCCTCCTCGCTCGAGATGTGGCCAGCGGTAAAATCCTCCATGACCGCCTCACTTCCCTCCCCCCGCAAGGTCACCAGATTACAGCGAAAAGCTATGTCCTTTTCGCCGAGGGCTACTCCCATGCTGGCCGCCTCAAGGGGAGAGCGTCCCGTGTGGTAAAGCGCCGGGTCGTAGCCGAGTATGCTCATGTTCCCGACATCGCTTCCAGGAGGGAATCCAGGGGGAATCGTATGGGCAAGGCCTAAAGTCCCGTGGGAGGCGAGCCAATCCATATTCGGCGTTGCCGCCGCCTCCAATGGGGTCTTGCCGCCCAACTCCGTGAGGGGATAGTCAGCCATCCCATCCCCTTGCAAAATAACGAATTTCAATTTTTTTCGTATCCCTTCAGGATTCCCGCCAGCGACTCAATATCAGGAGCAATCCGGATCGGCTGGCCCGATTGGCTGAGCGCGATATCGGGGTCCTTCAAACCGTGTCCCGTAAGGGTGCACACGACTACTTCCTTTTTGCGGAAAAGCCCTTCCCGGCTCTTTTTGATCACGCCCGCGATCGAAATGGCCGAGGCTGGCTCGCCGAGTATCCCCTCTGAGCTCGCCAATAGCTTATAAGCGCCAAGAATGTCATCATCGCTGATCGCCTCGATCACTCCCTGAGATTCGTCGCGCGCTGAAAGCGCTCCCTGCCAGCTTGCGGGGTTTCCGATGCAAATGGCGCTGGCGATCGTTTCCGGATGCTCCACCACTCTACCAAGAACGATGGGCGCGGCGCCCGCTGCCTGAAACCCCATCATGCGGGGCAAAGCCGCGATCCTGCCAAGCTGAGAGTATTCCTTGTATCCTTTCCAATAAGCCGTGATGTTCCCGGCGTTTCCGACCGGCAAAAAATGATAATCCGGCGCCCTGCCCAAAACGTCGCAGATCTCAAAGGCTGCCGTCTTCTGCCCCTCGATGCGGTAAGGGTTCAAAGAATTGACCAGGGTCATGGGAAAATGGCGCGTGGCTTCTTTGACCAGCTTCAGGGCGGTGTCGAAATTTCCCTCCACTTCGATCACCCTGGCCCCGTGGATCATCGCCTGGCTGAGCTTACCGCGAGAGATATTTCCCTGAGGAATGAGCACGTAGGCCTCAAGCCGGGCTCTGGCGGCATACGCCGCCGCTGACGCCGAGGTGTTTCCGGTGGACGCGCAAATGACCGCTCGGCTCCCCTCTTCCACCGCTTTACTGATGGCTACCGTCATGCCTCGATCCTTGAAAGAACATGTGGGGTTGAGGCCTTCGAGCTTGAGAAAGAGTTCGATGTCGGGATTGATCAGGCGCTCCAAATTCCGGCAGCGCACGAGGGGAGTGTTGCCTTCATGCAAGGTGACAATGCTCTCTTCCTTCTCGACCGGTAAGAGGTCCCAATAGTAACGGATCACGCCGGGCCAGATGGAAGATGGTGCTGCAGCGCGTCGGGCGCGAGTGAATTTCTGAGTTTTAGTTTTCATTACGGTGAAGCGAAGGAGACCACGCGGAGATATACGCTCTTGGCTTTGACGACCTTCAGGCGGTTGATGCGGACAAGAGCCATTCTGAGATTCCTTTCCGTAGCCTCTTTCATATGCATCACGATGGGAACGGTTTTCCCTCGCGTCTCTTCTTTTTGAATCACGGAAGCGATACTAATGCCATAGCCGCCGAGAATACCGGCGATTTGCGCTAAAACGCCGGGTCTGTCCAATACCATGAAACGGAGGTAATAGTCGCTCCTCAGGTCACTGATGCTTTTGATCGGGATGCGGCTCAAGCTCCCCATCGGGTAGCCCAGAGGCGGGATGCGCAGGCTTTTTCCGTGGAGCCTGTTTCTGGCGATCTCGATGATATCGGCCAGGACTGCGGTAGCCGTAGGCATCATCCCGGCGCCCTGCCCGAAGTACATTGTCGGACCTAAAGCTTCTCCCTCGATAAAGACCGCGTTGTAGGGACCGCGCACCAGGGCCAGGGGATGCTGGTTCGGGATCATGGCCGGATGGACACGCGCTTCGATGGCGCCGTTTTCATATCGGGCGATGGCCAGGAGCTTGATCCGATACCCCAGCTCTCTGGCATAAGAGATATCCATCGGCGAGATGTGCCGAATCCCCTCGGTGTAAATATCCTTAAGCTTCACCCGCGTGCCGAAGGCCAAGACGACCAGAATGGCAAGCTTATGCGCCGCATCTATTCCGTTGACGTCGAAGCTGGGATCAGCCTCCGCGTATCCTAATTCCTGCGCGCTGGTGAGGGCCTGATGGAAATCTTCCCCCTTTTCCTCCATGGTCGTAAGGATATAGTTACAAGTCCCGTTCAGTATGGCAAAGAGGGAACGGTTCCTGTCGCCCGCCAGCCCCTCTTTCAGAGTCCGGATGATAGGGATCCCTCCTGCCACGCTGGCCTCAAAGCCGATATCGATCCCGTGCTTTTGGGCTTGGGAAAAGATCTCTTCCCCGTGAACGGCCAGGAGAGCCTTGTTGGCGGTCACGACATCCTTGCCCGCCTCCATAGCTTTCAAAATGTAGCTGCGGGCCGGTTCGTAGCCTCCGATCAATTCGACAACGATGTGGATATCGGGATTGCGCAGGATCTCGTCAGGGCGATGAGTGACAAGACCAGCGGGAAGCTTGAAACCTTGCCGCCTATTCCTGTTCCTGATCAGGACCTTCTTTAAAATTAAAGGAGCACCTACTCTTCTCTTTATAAGCTCCCGATTTGTCGTTAGTAATTGTATGACCCCCTGTGCTACCGTGCCACGGCCTAGTAGGGCTATATTGATTCCCCTCTTCATGGTCAGTCCAGAATTTTTATCAGTCGAGAATTTTTCCTAGCGCCCGGCGGATGGTTCGGATGGCTTGTCGTGTGCGGTGCTCATTTTCGATCAGGGCGAAGCGCACAAAAGGATCACCGTACTGGCCGAAGCCGATGCCCGGTGAAACTGCTACTTTCGCCTCCTTGAGAAGGAACTTGGAGAACTCGACCGAGCCCATCGCCTTGCACGGTTCGGGAATCTCTGCCCAAACGAACATCGTCCCCTTGGGCTTTTTGATCTTCCACCCTACCCGCGCCAGACCGTCGACCAAGGTGTCCCGCCGCTTGCGATACGTCTCGCGGATCTCCTCCACGCACTCCTGGGGTCCGTTCAAGGCCTGGATGGCCGCGATCTGAACCGGCTGGAAAATCCCGTAATCCATATAGCTCTTTAGCCTGGACAACGCATGGACCAACTCGCGGTTGCCCACGCCGAAGCCGACCCTCCAGCCGGGCATGTTATAGCTTTTGGAAAGAGAGAAGAACTCGATCCCGAGCTCTTTGGCGCCGGGGACCTGAAGCAGACTCGGAGGTTCGTACCCGTCAAAGGTAATGTCGGCGTAGGCCAGGTCGTGAATGACCAGCAGCTCGTGCTCCTGAGCAAAGCGCACGACCCGGTGGAAGAAATCCAAATCCACTACCTCTGTGGTCGGATTGTGGGGAAAG
>JACPSF010000140.1 GCA_016193385.1 Deltaproteobacteria bacterium | reverse complement strand
CGGCAGCTCCCCCGTAGACTCCAACGCCGACAGTAGCCCGGCAATCCTGACCTCGCGAGCAGAGAAAAAAGGACCCTGGCGGGCAGGCAGGTTTTCAGGTCCTAGACGGTAAATCGAGCCGGGAGCGCCTCCGCCTTTGACAGCGTCGACGATCAGGAGAAACTCGGCTGACGCGATCTCCGCGAGAAGTCGAAGCCCGGCGACCCCGCCGTCCATGATTTTCACATGGCTCGGAGCATCGTAGTCCTCTGAGAGCGCCTCGACCGCCCAGACTCCGACGCCGTCGTCCTGCATGAGGGTGTTGCCAATACCAAGGACCAGAACGCGCGGATCATCCATCAGGTGCTCCGCAGCTTTATCTTGTAGCCGGTAAAGATGGAGCGAAACGTGTGATCGCGGTTCGACCAAGCGGTAATGGCGGCCATGTAGACGTGAATGGCGACTGTGATCAGGAACACCCACATGGCGAGATAGTGCCAGATACGGGTATAGGATTCGCCGCCGAGGAGAGTATTCACCCACCGGAAGCTATCAGGCGCAGCCACCAAGCCGAAGACCCTTCCCCGGTAAAGCGCAAATCCGGTGAAGGTAAGAAACAGGATCAAAAACACCCAGAAGAGATAGGTCAAGGCCTGAAGCGGATTGTAGCGCCGATACTCCTTGTGGCCGCCCTTGAGGAACAGGTAGTAGGCAAGCATATCCGGAACATCACGCAGATTGCGCCAGATTCCGAAATCGCGCCAATCCGCGTCGAACACGGAGGCAAAAGCCAGATACACTCTCACGACGAGGCCGAGGATCAGCGCATAGGATCCGACGAAGTGCGAAAAGCGCATCCAGGCCATGAGATCAATGCCTCCCGGCGCCCCGCCTTTCAGGAAAGGCCAGTGGATGTAAAAGCCGGTCAGGGTCAAGACGGCCACGGCGAGAGCGATGAGCCAGTGGTCGATGCGCTGGGTGCGACTCCATTCGTAGCGGTATTCTCGCTCCATCATTCCCTCATGACACGCGGACCTTGTAGATGGCGTTGCTCTTCGGGTCGATCACGTGGACGGTGCAGGCCAGGCACGGATCGAAGGAGTGGGCGACACGCAAAATCTCGAGCGGTCGCTTCGGATCCGCGACTGGAGTTCCGCTCAGCGCCTGCTCAATCGTCCCGCGCACCCCCTTGGCGTCTCGCGGCGAGATGTTCCAGCATGTAGGCGTGATCACCTGGTAATTGGCCAGCCGTCCTTTCTCGATCTGGTTCCAGTGTCCCAGGGCCCCGCGCGGGGCCTCCCAGAGTCCGGCCCCTTGAGCCCGCTCGGGCAGCGCGTACTGAGTGAAGGTCTCCTTCTTACCGTTCTTGATGTCCTCCAATATTTCATCCGCCCACCGGACCATGGCATCCGCGATGAGTTTCGTCTCAAGCGCCCGGGCCGCGATCCGGCCGACGACGGAGAACAGGACCTGTGGTTTCCCCGCAACCCCGAGCTTTGCCAGGGTCTGATCGATGAGTTTCCTTACCGTCGGGTGACCCTTCGCGTAGGCGACGACCATCCGCGCCAGGGCCCCCGTCTCCATGGGGCGATCGCCGTAGCGCGGCGCCTTCGCCCATGAATACTTTTTCTCCGTGCTCCATTCAGTAAATTCTGGCTCCGTCAGACCCTCACTCGGATGGAGCGACTTTCCGTCTTTGTACCAGCTATGAGTGACGTCTTCCGTCACCGCCTTCTGATCAATCTCCTCTGCGTGGAGACTTCCATCCACGACAATTCCGCTCGGCAGGAGCCTTTTCTTCGCATCGAAGCCCGGGTCATCAAATACGCCCCAGGCAAGAAAGCTCGCCGGCCCTTTTCCGATGGCGGCGTAGTCGAGATAATACGGGGCGATGGCCAGGACGTCGGGGATGTAAACTTTATCAACCCATTCCTGGATCTCCACAAGCCGCGGCTTGAGGTTCGCCATCTCATCCACAGTCGGAATGTGCACGGAACCCCCCGCGGGGGTTGTCATCGTCATCGGCATCCGCCCGCCGAAGATGGCCGAGATGTGGGAGGCCTGGGCCTGCTTATCCAGGGCCTCTAAGTAATGGGCCACGGCGAGAAGATTCAGCTCCGGAGGCAGCTTGTAGGCGGGATGTCCCCAATAAGCATTCGCGAACGGGCCGAGCTGCCCGCTGTCTACAAACCTCTTGAGTCTTGCCTGCACTTCCCTGAGCGACTGCTCTTTGGGTTGGGCTTTCAGCGCCGAGACCACGTCCACGTAGTCGAGCGCGGCAAGGTGATAAAACCAGAGGATGTGAGAATGGAGGAACTGGGCTCCCTCCACCATATTGCGCACTAGCCGCCCGGTTTCCGGCGGATGTATCCCCGCCGCGTCCTCGAGGCAGAGTGAGGCGGCATGGGCGTGAGAAGTTGGGCAGACCCCGCAGATCCGCTGCGTGATATGATAGGCATCCCGAGGATCGCGCCCCTTGAGGACGATCTCAAATCCGCGAAAGAGTGTCCCGGAGGTCCAGGCATCCTTGACCTTCCCTCCGTCCAGCTCGACCTCAATCGCCAGATGCCCCTCGATGCGTGTGATCGGGTCAATAACGATGCGACTCACCTGGCATCACCCCCTTCCTCGTGCGCTTTCTCGGCCTTTTCAGGCGGCGGTTTCTCCTTGAATCGTCCGCTCACAGCCGCTCCGACGGCATGGGCGGCGATCCCCACCGCTGTGGCCGCGCCCGCAACCATGCCGATCTTATCCGCCCCCGCTTCGACGCCCGCGATCCCGGGAATCTTGACGCCGGGAAGCCTCTCATAAAATCCGGCGAATTTGTCCACCCAGTAAGGCTCGGCGCAACCAATGCACGGGCCTCCCGCTCCGATACACCAGCTCACCCTGTCGTTGTAGCGCATCTTGGAGCAATTGGCGTAGGTCATAGGCCCCTTGCAGCCCACCTTATAGAGGCAGTAGCCCAATTCCTCCTCCTTGCTGCCGAAGCGTTCAACGAACCTACCGGCCTCGAAGTGGGCTCTCCGTTCACACTGATCGTGAATCGTCTGGCCGTAGAAAATCTTCGGCCGCCCGACACTATCCAGCTCGGGGATGCGGTTGGTCAGGAGCAGGTCGACAATCGCAGCAACGAGGATTCCCTCATTGACAGGACAGAGATCGAGGTTGATGCACTCCACTCCGAGCGCATCACGCACCCCTTTAAGACCTGCAGGGTTGGGGTTGCCGGCGGGAACTCCACCCCAGGTGGCGCAGCTCCCAACAGCGATGATCGCTTTCGCTTTTGCGGCGAATTCCTTACCGATATCGATCATTTCACGCCGAGCGATCATGCCGTAACCTTTCTTTGTCGGAATCGCTCCTTCAATGATCAATATGTAGTCACCCCGCTTCAATGCCTGCTGAAGGATCTCCTCCACCTGAACTCCAGCCGCAGCCATGATCGTCTCGTTATAGTCCAGGCTGAGCATATCCAGGATTAGCTGCTCTGCATTGGGATAGCTGGCTTTGATCAGAGCCTCCGTGCAGCCGGTGTCGGACGCGAAGTTGAGCCAGACCGCAGAGGGACGACGAGCAACCGCCTTTTCCAGAGCTTCAGCGATGCGGGGAACTGCTGTCGCCCCTATGCCGAGAAGGGACGCCGTCGCCCCGCACAGCCTGAGAAAATCGCGCCGGCGAAGGCTCCGGATAACCGAGGGGTGGCGTGCGTGTTGGAGGGCAGGGACTTTCACCACCCGCCGATTGGAAGCTTCCATTGGATCCTCCTTCCCGTAAGGCCAAGGTGCCGGTCAAAGCCCTACACCACATCGCACTTTCGCCCACAAAAGGAATCACGTAAGAAAAAGCTTCCAGCAATTCCCATGCCACGGAGAGTCTCAAGGGGAGGCGACGACGAACGGGGGAGCTTCGCAGATTTAACGCTTAGAAGCGACAGTCCGTGTGAATGTTATCGGCGAGTGGAAGAGAAAAATTTTTACAATTGCGATTTAGGCCAAAGATTCCGTCGCAATTGTGAGAATTCAAGCTCCACGTGCAAAACTTTCTTGCCGCATGGGGATTATCCTCTCAATGAGACGGCCTTTAGCGAGCTTGGAGCCGAAAAAGAGGCGGCTGCCCGCGCGCTTGCAGGCAGCCGTGTTCGGGATTGAGTAGTCACCACGCTTACTTACAATCCTTCTGCGTTATGGCATGCTCCACACCCAGCGGTATATGGAATGGGCATCGCCCTGGCCGGCTCGATACCCTTCACGGCTGAGTTGTCTTTTCTGGGGACATCGAAGAGATG
>JACPSF010000139.1 GCA_016193385.1 Deltaproteobacteria bacterium | reverse complement strand
CCGCGGCGCCGCGCGGCCGTCCCGCCCGGCGCTCTCCTTTCTTGTCGTCTCTTAAGCTCCAAGCCCTTTAGCTCTCTATGGCTCCGGCGCCCGCGCCCCTCCCGAGGCGGCGCGGGCGCTTTGTCTCTGACCCCCGATTGGTCTTAGGAAAGGAATTCTCATGCTTCCCTGGGCGCGGAGGTTGCCCTTTTTTTATGGCTGGTTGGTCGTAGCCATTGCCATGCTCTCGGCCTCTCTCGGAGCTGGCTTGAACAATATCTCCATGGGCGTTGTCCTCAAGCCTCTGAGCCTGGATTTGGGCTGGAGCCGGACCGTCACGGCGGCGGCTATTACCGCTGGGACGATTGCAGCCGGCCTTCTGGCGCCGCTGTTCGGCCATCTCGCTGACCGCTTCGGTCCGCGCCTGCTGATCCCCGCGGGCGCGGCCTGCGTGGGCCTCTTGGCAGTCATCGCGAGTAAAATCTCCGAGCCCTGGCAATTCTACGCCGCTTACGTGCCGGCACGGGCCCTTTCAGAGACCTCAATGGCAGGCGTCGTGCCGATCACCGCGGTGGCCAACTGGTTTTATCAGAAGCGCTCCCGCGCGATCGGGATGGTCGTGATGGCGATCCCCTTGGGTTCTTCGGTTCTCGCTCTTTTCTACCAGTATTTGATCCTCAGGTCGGGGTGGCGCGCTACGTTTCTCGCCCTGGGCGTCTTACTCTGGTTACTGGTCGTGATCCCGGGGGTCGTGTTTCTGCGCCGCCAGCCGGAGGACTTAGGTTTGACCCCGGATGGTGGGGGGGAGCTTACCCGAGATGGAAATACCCCATCCAGGGCGCCCGGCGTTCAGGACCACGGCCCGGAATACAGTTGGCAACTTCGCGATGCCATCCGAACCGCGAGCCTCTGGTTGATCATCGGCACCTTCACGCTGTGGGTCATCGCCTCCGGCGGCATCGCATTCCATCTCTCGGCCTATTTGACTGACGTAGGAATCGCTCCCGCTCTGGCGGCGGGTGCGCTCAGTCTCTTTGCCTTCTCCGGCGCTTTCGGCAACTTGCTCTGGGGTTGGGTGGGAGAGCGGGTGGAGCTGCGCCGGCTGACCGCGACGGTCATGCTGCTTTCAGGTGCCGCGGTGGCGCTTTTGATCCAGGCTCGTACTCCTCCTATCGCTTTCCTGGTCGCCGCGCTTTTCGGAGTGACGGCTCGAGGCGGCTCCGTTTTCCCTCAGATCATGCTGGCCCGCTACTTCGGCCGGCGTTCTTTTGGGGCGATCAGCGGCTTCGTTGACCCGTTCACCAAGGCGGGCCTGGGGCTCGGGCCGCTCATCGCCGCTGCGGCCTTCGACAGGGCCGGCAGCTACCGGGGAATCTTTTTCATCTTCATCGGGATGTTTCTCGTGGCGGCCTTTCTGATCTATTTGGCGCGCCGCCCGGAGCGACCCCGACTATAGTGACGGAATTAAATAAGTTGACATCAAATCCCCCCTCGTCCCCCCTAAATCCCCCTCGATCCCCCTTTACCAAAGGGGGAGAAAGGGGGATTTGAGAGGGGATGGGGGAATTATGGTAATTTTCTTTTTTCCTTCACTATAGTTTGACCTCAGTCCAGTTCGGCTAGCAGTTTTTTCCAGGCTGCGCGCTCGCGGGCAGGATCGACCAGGGCACGCAGGTTGACGCAGTGGGCCTTGAGCCTGCGGTAAAATTGTGGATCGGATTCGGCTCTGAGCAGGAGCCGGGCCAGCGCCCGCGTGTTTCCCACGGGAAAGTAGCCCGGGTAGGTTTCCCCCAGGGTTCCGATCAGGCCGGGAATCTTCGAGGCCACCACCGGCACCCCCGAAACGATCGCCTCACACAGGGCGTTGGAACTCCCTTCCATACGGGAAGTGAGAGATAGAAGCCGGCAGCCGGCCAGGAATCGGCGCGTTTTCCAGTGGGGGAGTTCCCCGACCCAGCGGTAGCGCTCGTTGCGCGCCGCCTCCGCCCGCGCCAGCTTTTTCATCTCCCGAGTTAGGGCGCGCCCGATATGCAGGACACGCACGCGCGACGATGCGGGAAGCCGCCTGGCCGCCAGCGCGGTGCGCATGGGATCTTTCTCCGGACGCAGGTGGCCGATGACGCAAACCCTGAAGCCGTCTCTTGCCGCCGGCGGACGGCCTTTACGAGTTGCCGCGGACTGGTAGATTACGTGGGTCTTGGGATGCAACCGTTTGGGCAGGTCGGCCAAGGCCTTGGCTTGCAGCACAACCAGGCGAGTGGCGAGCTCGAGCGATTCGCGCGCGCGGCGGTCGGTTCGGATATCGTGATAAAGGTCGGTTCCGGTGAGGGCCACGATCAGGGGAAGCTGGGGATGTTTGTCGCGAAAGCGCCGGATGGAATCAAAGCTCCGCCGCGCATGCAGAGCGATCATGAGATCACAGGGCGCGCCGTCGTAGCGCTGCGCCGTCGTCACCTGATGGCCCAGCCGCTTGAGAATGCGCGCCCACCGCACCGCGGTGATTCGATTACCGTTGCGAGCCCCGGGCGAGGCCGGCGTGATCAGTTTAATCTTCATATGCGGTTTACCTGGCGCAGGTGCGAAAGCCCGCCCACACGTCCCGACGATCCGGGGTGTAGAAGTTGCGCCATGTGTTGCGGATCAGGCGAGAACGGGTCGTCCAGCAGCCGCCTCGCAGGACCTTGTGCGTGCCGAACCAGGGCAAGGAATACTCCTTGTAGGGATCGGTCACGAAGCCCGGATAGGCCTGGAAGTCGCTCGCGGTCCACTCCCATACATTGCCGATCATCTGGCGGCAGCCGAAGGCGCTGTCCCCGGCAGGTAAAGATCCCACTTCGATGCAGCCCATGGCCCGCCAATCGAGATTGGCTCGCTCCGGGGTGGGAGGTTCATCGCCCCATGGGAATCGGCGTTTGTAATCCGTGACGGCGGTCCAATCCGGGTTCGGTCCAGCCGATGCCGCCAGCTCCCACTCAGCCTCCGTGGGGAGTCTCCGGCCGGCCCAGTTGCAGTAGGCCTCGGCCTCGTACCAGTTCACGTGGAGGACCGGGAGATGCTCTTTGAGCGGCACCCAGGTATCAAAGACGCGCTGCGACCAGCGACCCCCCGTTTCGCGGTTCCAGTAAACCGGACGCTCGATCGTCTCGGATACGGGAGGCAAGGCGGATTTAAGCCCTTCCTTCTTGTTCCAAAACTTTGAGAAGGATTTCTCGAGGTCCGCAGCGACGCCGGTCTGGACCCAGCGCCATCCCGCTTCGCTCCAAAATTCTTCTCTCCGGTATCCTCCGTTCTCGACGAATTCCGCGAACTCCGCGTTCGTGACCGGCGCGCGGGCCATCCGGAAAGGTTTCACGACCACCGGATGGGCCCATTTTTCATTGTCGAAGACAAAATCAGGATCCGGTGATGCACCCAGCATGAACGTGCCGCCGGGAATTTCGACGTCCCCCGAGAGCGCCCCTCCGCTTAAGGGGACAGGCACCTTCGGAGCCAGTCCCCTTTCCCCGGTGTCAAACTTCGGCGGTGGGTAACCTAGCGTCTGCCGGGTATAAGCGATGGCTTCATCGTGCATGTCCTCGTGGAAGATCGCGAGGAAATGGAAATAGATTTCCTCCGGGGCAAGGGCACCCGTCCCCAGGCTTTCGATAGCGCGCTCGAGAGCCGCCTGCATGTAAGCCAGAGTCTGCTCTCGGGAAGGCAGGCGCAGCTCCCAGCGGGTGTCGTGGACGACATCGGTGGAATTGTACATCGCGTCACCGCCTTCGAGCAGGGCTCTCTGCTTGCGCAGGTGGCGACAGACCCAGAACTCCTGAAACCAGGCCACGTGCCCGATCTCCCACAGCGGCGGGTTGACGATCGTGAGGCGCGGGCCGATCATCTGCTCGTCGTCAAGATCCGCGACCAACGCGAGTGTCCGGCTGCGGCCTTCTCTCAGGAGCTGGACCACCTGGCGAGCGGTCAGGTTCGAGGGATCGGCAAACCCGCTGGTGGAGTTTTTATCGGTTCGGCTCATAACGGAAGCTATTTTTTACGCCACTCGCCGTCAAGGTTCAAGAAGAAGCGGGGAAAATTTTCCCGCTCCATTTTGCCAAGCGGTGGTCGCTGGACTAAGCTTTCCGTTGGCCGCTGAGCGATCGTTCCATGAGTTCGAGCCAGGGGCGAAACTCTGCTACCCAACCTCTCTCTCGTTGCTTGAGGAGGTAGCGATGGGCCGCTTCGAGGGCGTTTCGGTGCTTTGACGGCAGGGTTAAAGCGCGGTTCTTGTGCTTCTGCCGGGCGGCCCGCTCGCAATAAGCGCGGATAGCTTTCCAGTGGTCCAGCGCTCCTCGTCCGAAGCGCTCCTCGATGACCCTGTTCCAGCTCTCCTCCGGATCATAGGCGGATGGATTCGCGGCATAATCGAAGCAGGTGGCGAGGGGGATGAAGCTCAGCTCTTCTTGCAGCAGGGGATTATTGAGATAGCCGTAAACCGATTCGGGCAAACGAGGATCTCTTCCGGTGAGCGGGCCTAAATGCATCTCGCTGCTCATGCTCAGATCATTCACGGGGTAGTTGTCCCACAGCATCAGACGGCGCTTGATTCGTTTAGCGACACCACGTACATGACTCCCGCCATAAGTTTTCTGATCCTCGGCGTGCTTCAAGCGCGAGGGGATGTCATCGAAAAGGATTGCGAACGTCCGGACGCCGGCATCGTAAAAGCGCTGCGCCTTGGTGAGCATGATATCAACGGGTTCTGCGGCGGCGAAGTGGAGCCCTTTCCCCGGATGAAACCCGTAAACAAAGTCAATCCGGCGCTCCCGGGCCAGACGAATCAGCTTGAGTAGCTCTTTCCATTCACTCTCCGGATACGGCTCCCTCCAGCGTTCGCGATGATACGGATCGTCCTTGGGGGCGTAGAGGTAGGTGTTCATACCTCTCTTCGCGGCGAATTGGAACATAGCGGCGCGATGGGACATGCTCCACGGAGGGCCGAAGAATCCCTCGACGATGCCGCACCGCTGAAAAGTCATAGAGGCTGCATGGATGCGGTCTGGTTTTCAGGCTTCATGGGGGCTCCTGCTGAAGATAGTCGAAAGCGGCTCAGACGCTTTCCTGTCCAGACCCATCTCTCGCATAAGTCGAGACGAGGATCAAGATCGGACCACTTTCCTGTTGCCAACCGCCAGGCCTTTCCGTACCATGAGCCGTCTCTTATGCTGGCGCATCCGGGATTTTGGATTTGGGCCATAGGCACGATTAAGGCCGGAGTGATCATGAGCCATTTGCGCTGATCCCATTCATGCGAGGCCGTCAGATGCAACTAGGTCTATTTCTAAAAGGGCTCCTCATCGGTTTTGTGGTTGCTGTGCCGATCGGACCGATGGGCTTGTTGTGCGTCAGCCGCGCGCTCTCGGGTGGTCCGGTCTACGGTCTTGTTTCCGGTCTGGGCGTGGCGACCGGCGACGCCGTATGGGCAGGGACAGCGGCTTTGGGGCTAACCATGGTCTCCGGATTCTTGTCGAGCCAACAGGTGTGGTTTCGCCTTATTGGAGGCGTTTTTCTCTGCTATCTTGGCATCAAGACTTTTCTGACCAGAGCAGGCGTACAGAACGTGTCAGGGGCGGCCACGGGTTTGGCCGGGGCTTACGGCTCGACATTTTTTCTCACGTTTTCCAACCCGGCAACCATCCTCTCTTTCGTGGCGATTTATGCCGGCTGGGGCGTGGAAAGCCTGAGCGGTCACTATGTCTCTGCGGCAGTGCTGACGGCGGGGGTTTTTGTTGGCTCGGCTTCGTGGTGGATTCTGCTGAGTGGCAGTCTTTTGGCTTTTCGCAAAAGTTTCGCTTACTCTGGTCTGCAGTGGGTAGAAAGGATCTCCGGGGCGATCATAGCCGGGTTGGGATTGTTTATCATTCTCCTGAGTCTGATATAGGGGACTATGGCCGTGAATTACGCGGCCGAGTGTGCTAGGTGGCGGAGAGCGAAGGAGATTGGATGCCTACCAAGGATCTGAGACATTTTCTGGCCCTTCTCGCGAGAAACAAGGAGTTGCTTTCGATCACGGATGAAGTGGATCCGCGGTTCGAGGTCTCCGAGCTGTTGCGACAATTTGACAGAATCAGGGGACCGGCCCTGCTCTTCGAAAACGTGAAAGGTCATCCCATCCAGCTTGTCGGTAACCTTGTCGGCACGAAGAAGAGGCTGGCATTGGCCTTCGGCCTTCAAAGTGAGGAAAAGCTTTTGGAAACCTATCGGAGGAGAAGGGCTCGCAAGGTCCAGCCTCGGAGGGTACGACGGGGTCCGGTGAGACAGGTCGTGATCCAAGACAGGAGAAAGATCGATCTCCTGGCGCTGCCCATGCCCACGTATCACGAAGGGGATGGGGGACCTTACATCACCTGCGGCGTCGCTATCGCCAAGGACCCGGCGAGCGGCCTCAGAAGCATGGGGCTGCACCGGCTTCATATCAAGGGGAGAAGAAAGATGGGCATCCATCTTTCCAATCCGCCGATCGCCCGCTTTGCCGCAGAGGCGGAAAGAAATAACCAGCCCCTGGATGTGGCGATCAGTCTGGGAGTTCATCCCATCATCCTGCTCGCCTCTATTGTAAGCTCCCCTAGCGAAGATAAGCTCGCCATCGCCAGCAGCCTCTTGGGAAGTCCGATCCCATTGGTGAAATGTGAAACGGTTGACGCCGAGGCGCCGGCGGACGCCGAGTTGGTCATCGAGGGGAAAATCCTGCCAGGGGTGCGTGAGACGGAAGGCCCGTTTGGCGAGACCTCAGGCTACTATTTTTCCGACGCTAGCCATGTCATCGAGGTGACGGCGATCACCTGCCGAAAGAATCCTATCCTCCAAGCCCTCCACCCGACGGTCCACGAAGTAGCGCTGCTCGGAGGCCCGGCCGGTGAGGCGGAGATGATCCAGATGCTTCGGCAAAAGGGCTTTCAGGTGTGCGATCTCGCCATCAGCCGGTTCAGCAACCGCACCCACGTTGCCCTGTCGTTGCGCAAAAACCATGACTCCGAGCCGCGACAAATGCTTCACCTGCTGCTCTCCGGCGTCCCTTACATCAAGCACGCCGTAGTCGTGGATGACGACGTCAACGTTCAGGATCCCCAGGACGTCGAGTGGGCCATCGCCACCCGGTTTCAAGGTGACGAGGACCTGGTCGTGATTCCCAACCTGAGGGCCCGAGCCATCGACCCGTCCACGAAGCAGGGCAATTTCACGACCAAGGTTGGTTTGGATGCGACCGTGCCGGTCCGGGAGAGAGATCGGTTCAGGAGGATCGGCGTGCCCCGTGACGTGAGCGAGAAAGTGTCAAAGATGATGGCGGGGTTGCATCTCTAGAACGCCGCGATGAGAATCCTGATTCCTACGAAGGCCAGGGCCACTGCTAATCCCCGAATAATCCAGTCGCCGTGAAACCGGTTTGACAGGGCTGCTCCTAACTGCGCTCCGAGAACCACGCCGATCGCCAGAGCGACGGTCCGTCTGACGCCATGCGCGAATGTCCCCATCGCGACGTGAACCAGGGTTCCGGTCAAAGCCATAATTGCCAGGATGAAGTGAGAAGTCGCAGTCGCGATATGGACCGGAAAATTCAGCAGATGCACCAGAGCGGGCACGTGAATAAAACCTCCTCCGACCCCCAGCACGCTTGAGACGTACCCCACCACGAGACTCAGTCCAATTCCGATGAGGGGGTTATAGGAAAAGCCGTAGCTGATGCCCTGCGAATCGACGAGGTTCCTCGTGGAATGGAAATGGGAGTTTGCCTTCAAGTTTTCCTGCGGCTCGCTGATGTCAATCTCGCCCCCGGGGTGGAACAGGAGGTAGACGGAGGCTACAATCATCAAAACTCCGAAGACTAAGTCAAAAAGCCTGCGCGGCATGTAGGCCGTGGTCATGGCTCCCAGAATCGCCCCCGGGATCGTAGCCAGGGAAAAAATGATGCCCGACCTATACTCGATGCGCTTCATGCGGGCGTAAGCTAAGGACCCCGAAGTCGCGTTAAAAAAAACTACAGCGAGGGAAATACTGGTGATGATTTCAGGGGATTCTTTCGGATAGGCCAATAACAAGAGAGGCACCAGGACAAAACCGCCGCCGGCCCCTATCAGTGTTCCGTAAGCGCCGATGATGAAGCCCAGGGGAACGAGCCACCCATAATGATAAAGCAAATGTACCCCCTCCACCCACGATTAAAACTTGGTCGCTTACAGCGAGCGAGCCAGTCAGGGTCTGCGCTAATTATTGTTAGCACAGACAAGATACG
This sequence comes from Deltaproteobacteria bacterium, assembly GCA_016193385.1. The sequence continues at coordinate 505 of JACPSF010000139.1, read as the reverse complement.
GCTGCTACGAGGTGCACGGACGTGCTCGAATTTGCAGGTCACCGGGGGTAGAGGCGGGAAATGAAGCATACTGCCCCCAGAAATTCTGGCGCTTGTGAATCCAGCGGCGTCATGCTTATAAGAAGATGTCATGCCATTTTCCAAACTCGGCCTTTCCCCTAAAGCGCTCGAAGGCGTTCGCGCCTCGGGTTACACCGATCCGACCCCGATCCAGCTTCGCGGCATCCCGATCGCGATGTCGGGGCGGGACCTCATCGGCTCCGCCCAGACGGGCACGGGCAAGACCGCCGCGTTCGCGCTGCCTATTATCTCCCGCCTCGCTCAGCACGGCGCGTTGCGGGCGCTCGTGCTCGAACCCACCCGCGAACTCGCCGCCCAGGTTGAGACCGCCATCCATGATTATGCGCGCTTTACCAACCTGCGCACCACGGTTGTCTACGGCGGCACGGGCTATGGCCGACAAGATCAGGCGCTGCTTCAGGGCGTGGACATCCTCGTGGCGACG
>JACPSF010000138.1 GCA_016193385.1 Deltaproteobacteria bacterium | reverse complement strand
GGAAGGGAAGACTGACCGACGCCGGCGCGGAGCATCGCCAAGAGAAGTATTAAAAAAGGGCGGCTGCGTCAAGCGGCCTGCTGGCCGCGCAACAGGGAATGGACCTCGACCGGAAACTTGACGGTAAAGGTGGAACCCTTGCCCGGCTCGCTCTCCACGTGGATTTTTCCCTTGAGCAATTCGGTAAACTTCTTAACGATGTAAAGTCCGATTCCCACGCCGCCATGCGCGCGAGTCTCCGAGCTGTCTACCTGGCGGAATATCTCGAAGATGACTTCCCGCGAATCCTTGGGGATGCCGATCCCCGTGTCGACGATTTTGAACTCCACCGACTTCGCCAGCGGGTAGTACCACGCGTAGACGGTCACGCTGCCATTGTCAGTGAACTTGATCGCGTTATTGATAAGGTTGTGGAGAATATGGTCGAGCTTTCCCTTGTCGGTCTTCACCACCGGCATGTCTGAAGGATAGTCCCAATGAAGCGTGGTCGGCTTTTCCATAGGAATTTCATAGCTCGACCGGAGATCTTCGAGAAATTTACCCAGGTCGAATTCCTGCGTTTCGACCGCGACCTTCTCAACCTCCATCCGGGTCGCCTCGAGGATGCTGCTGATCATGGTGAGCTGGTCTTTGGCCCGGCTGATCACCTTTTCCAGCGCCCGCTGCTGCTCGGCGTTGATCTCGCCGAACATGCCGTCCCGGACCATGCCGGTGTACCCCATGACCACATTCAGCGGCGTCCTCAGCTCGTGCGACATCACGCTCAAAAATTCATCCTTTACCCGATTGGACTTCGCCAACTCCCCGGCCAGGTTCTTCATCTCGTCATAGAGCTGGGAATTCTGGATCGCGATGGCGGCCTGACCGGCGACGGTCATGAGAAATGCGATCTCCTCGCTGCCAAAGAGATGCCTCGTTCTCGTATAAAAACCCAGGACTCCGAGCATTTCCCCTTTGGCCACCAGGGGGATGCCCAGGTACGAAACTAAACCGTGCCTGCGGTAAAATTCGTAGTCGTCCGTGACCTCGTCTGCTTGAAGGTTGCCAATAGCTATCGGCCCTTTAGTCTGGAAGACTAACTCGGGAATATCGTGGCCGGCCTTCCACTGCCTGCCTTTCCACTCTACTTGATCAAAATCCCGGCACGCCACCGACTCCAGGTTGCCGGTTTCCAGGCTCGCCAACCAGACCCCGGCAGCCGAATACGGCAGCAGACGTGCGGCCTTTTCCAACAGCACTTCGAGTACGGTCGGCAGATCCAACGTCGAAGCGACGGCCTTTTCGATCTCCTCGAGCGTCCGTATGCGCTGCAAATTGCGCCGCGCCGCTTCTTCGGCGCGCTTGTGCTCCGAAATATCTCGGGAAATTCCCATGACTCCTATTTGCTCGCCTCTGCCGTCCTTCAGCACTGCGGCCGAGAGGTGGCTGGCAAAGATTTCGCCGTTCTTGCGCTGATTTAGCACTTCCAGCACGTCGCGAGTTTTCTCTATTGTCCTCTTATGCACCTTAAGTCCGGCGCTCGCGTCCGCATAGAGCATGTTGATGTGCTTTCCCAGAACCTCCTCCGGCCGGTATCCGAAACTCTCCTGAGCGGCTTTGTTGAATTCGACGATTCTCCTGTCGCTATCGACCGCAATGATCATGTCTAAAGAACTGTCGATAATGTTTCGCGCGTAGTCTTGCGATGCCCTCAGCGCCTCCTCGACCTGCCTGCGCTCGGAGATTTGTCTGTTCAATTCTCTATTGACGGCCTCCGCCTCCCGCGCCCTTAGCCAAGCTATTTGAGCGAAGTGGACGGCCACGGCCAGCAGCAGCGCCATAACCAATCCTACGGCTAAGGGCGTCTGCGCCAGGACAGCCTCGTCCGCGGGCAGGTACGCGCTGGACTGATCCACACCGAAATAGAGGACAAACAGACCGATCGCCGCGGCCGCCCCGGCAACGAGTCCTACCTGCAGCCGCTGAAATGCGATTGCCAGGAGCCCCGTGCCGCATAAAATAAACCCCAACGCCGCGTTGTACTGCATCGGAGCAAACGCCTGAAGCAGTTCGATGAGCCTGACACTCTGTGTATACGACCCAACGAGCACTACCAGCCCCATGGCCCCCGATGTCGCGCCGATAATCAACAGCGCGAGATTCAGCCAGCCGATATTTCTATTTTTCACCATCCCCTATCCCTTTCCCTCCCCGATGTCACACACCGCATGCCTAAAAGAGCTCCTTTCTTTCTCCGCCGCGCGGAATTTTTCTCTGACAGTGAAATTTTTGTCGCAATAGTTATGCCAATGCAAAAAATTTGAACTTGGAAAAATCCACTCGATATTTCAATTGGTTACATTGAACAGAATTGGGCACCGTCCTAGTGCGATACCAAACTTTGTCACTTTCATATTTTTTTAGTTGAATTAAAGTGAAAAACCTTGTAGCGATCATGATTGCAAGAAATATCGGAAGGCTGCCGAGCCAGAGCCGCCATGCGAGTTATCCAGATCCCGCTTTTGCGCGACAACTACGGCTATCTGATTGCCTGCGACAGAACAAATCAGGCTGCCATAGTAGACCCGTCCGAGGCGGAGCCGGTTATAAGGCGGTTGGAGCAAGAGCAAGTGGCCCTCACGGCCATCTTGAACACTCATCATCACCGCGACCACACCGGCGGTAATCCGGGACTGCTGGAGCAGGGAACTCTTCAAGTTTACGGCCACAGGGCTGACCAGGGACGCATTCCCGGATTAACTCATTCCCTCAATGACGGAGACGAGGTCCGCGTC
>JACPSF010000137.1 GCA_016193385.1 Deltaproteobacteria bacterium | reverse complement strand
GCTGGTCTTCGGACCGGAGGATCACGGGCTCAGCAACCGCGACCTTAAATACTGCCAGCGGCTGATCGCGATTCCGACGCACGCGGACTACCCGTCGCTGAACGTCGCCCAGGCCGTGATGATCTGCCTCTACGAGCTCTTCCTGGCGGCGCGAAAAAAAACGGCGCAGGAGCGGATCGCCCGCGCCCCGGCGGAAGATATCGAGCGCCTCTTCGACAGGATGAGACGCTCTCTCCTGAAAATCGGCTTTTTGGATCCGCAGAATCCCGAACACATTTTGCTCGCCTTGCGCCGCATCCTGGGCCGGGCAGGTCTTGAGGAGAAAGACGTGCGCATCCTAACCGGCCTGTTCCGCCAGATCGAATGGTATGCAGCGCAGGGATGGAAGGTAGTCCAAGAAAAAGAAAGGAAGGGAATAAAAATCAGGTAGGGATAGCCCGACAAACTCCGCTCTCAGGCCGGTTAAAAAGGCTTCGACATGACGGGATCTCAGCCGGACGACGCGCGAGGAACCACTCTCTAGCCTACTTGGTGGGGCTTTATGAACAGAAACGGATCACACTAGAGCGGACATTAAATGCCTTGGCTAAGATAACGCGCCGCGGGACTCTGAGACCCGAGTGGATACAGTCTGCGGTGAAGATCGTATCGGAGATCCGGCGGAAAGGAGAAATTTGATGAAAAAGGAAAAACGCGAGAAAACGACTATTACGGTAACATTGACTGACGACGAGGATCAGCTCTTGAGACGTCTCTGCACGCTTAAAAAGACCTCCAAGACTGGATACCTTGCTCGCCTCGCTAAGGACCGGGCCAAGGCGGAGCTTCTCAATTACGCCGCTGAAGAATACCTGGAAGGAAAGGCGTCCTTAAGCGAGCTTGCGAAAAAGACTGGCCTGGATGTGCCCACGATTATGGATGAGGTCGCCGGAGTCAAGGGGGGCGAGAAGCGGGCGGTTGAGGCCTTTTTGTCCGCCGTGGAAACGCTTTCGAAGGTAAACGAAGATCCAGAGTTCTATCATCTGGCTGTCAAAGCCGTGAGAGAATAAACGCCGGCCAAAAGAGAGAGACGTGCGCATCCTAACCGGCCTGTTCCGCCAGATCGAATGGTATGCCGCAGAGGGGTGGAAGGTCGCGCAAGAAAAAGAGAGGAAGGGATTAAAGATCAGGTAGAGCCAGATCTTACGCCGAGCGCACTTTTAGGTGAAGCCCTTCTTTTTTCTGCAGGTAGGCGACAATCTCAAAGAAGTTGCGGGCCTGAGGATTGCCTTTGGGGCCGAGCATGCGCATGAGGCTCTTCGGCGATTTCTTGGTAACAGCGGCCAACGCCTCAAAGCCCACAGTGGCATTGATATAGTCGCGCAGGACGGTCTTGCCCGTCTCCACGTCTCCGGAAAGCAAGGCATTGACCGCCTCTTTCAGAAGGGCTTCACGGAACGCCGCGTCGCGCCGAGCGCGCTCCCGAATGGTCTCTTTGAAGTCTCTGGTTAGTGCCATCTCAATTCTCTCCGTCTCCGGGTAACCTATACGTTACCATAGTTCAAGTTCCCGCACATGTTGGCCCGGATAAACCGGCTCTTACATATTCACCTAGGGTGCGACATTTTCACGTTTTCGCAATTGCGAAAACGTGGTAAACGAGTCCCGTGGAGGAAGAAAGCTATAGACAGTCACGCCTGTGCCGGCTCCTTGGGAACCCGGTAGCCTTCGCGGTCGTCCAGCTCCTCGCGGAAAATAGAGACCTGAGCACGAGCGAGATCGCCCGGGCGATTGGCCGGAGCGTGTCGCGGACTAGCAATGTCCTGGGGGCATTGAGGCTCGCCGAGGTGGTGCGGTATGAAACTGAAGGAAGGCAGGCCCGATACCGGCTCAAGCACCCGCGCGAGGTGCGCAGGGTTCTCGATGCCCTTTCCAGCTTTGTGAAGTCCGCCTCTACGGTCCGGCGTTAGCCGGCTCTTCGCCAAAAGCCGGGCCATTTTCTCATTTTCGCAATTGCGAAAACGTGGAAGTTGGACGTGAGAGCTGGAAGAAAAGTGGTCTTTGAGGCTATCCGCCACCTTATGACCCCGCCGGAGCCGAGGAAGCGGAAGATCGGATTTCCCGTCAAAGAAAGAGCCGCGAGATACGGAAGGTCAGAACTCAGTCTGAGGTGTTAAGAACCTCTACCCGCAGAGGACAAGGCGAGATTAAGGAAGATTGTCTATATAGATTGTCGTGTGTGGCCCCAATGCTTCTCCCTGACTCTGGCTCCCGAGGTAGAGTGGAGTCGTTATGCTGAAGAAGAACACGAAGAAGTGGGGTGCCTTTCCGAGACTTTCGGAGTTGGTAGAGTCCACCGGCTCGACAGAGTTCGTGACGGCCTATCGTGAACGTCTCGATGCGGTCGACTATCATTTAGGGTCTCTTGAAATCGCGGCCCAGCAGTGCTCGACGCATGTCGATTCGCAGAGCTGGCACATTCAGGAGGGGAAGGATGGCCACCATATCACTGTGTTCTTTGATCCTCTAAGCGTTGTGCGCACCGGAGATTTCGCGATACGCGAGGCGGCCTCCGTCATCGACACGGGCCTGCTCGTCATGAATCACGTTCTCACGCTAGGGCTGGACGCGACGCAGCCACTTGCCTGGAAAAGCAACAACAAGAGACTGTCAGTTAGATCGGCGCTTGCGCGTCAGTTGCCAACCGAGGCTAAGCTGTTATCCGTGCTCGATAGAGTGTTCGGTTCGATTGGTTACAGCCTCTTGCGGGGTTACCGCAACTGGGTGACTCATAGAGGCGCGCCGCGAATCGTGCCTACGAAGAAGACACCTTTGTTTCCTTGCTTCTCATATAAGGCTTCCGAAGAGATCGTGAGAGAGAACAAACCACACAGACAGAAATGG
>JACPSF010000136.1 GCA_016193385.1 Deltaproteobacteria bacterium | reverse complement strand
TCCACGCCTGTTTCACTTTGAAAGATCCCAGCGAAAAGAGCGCTCCTTGACTCCGGCAATGTTTTTGATCACTAATTCGAGCCTTTTAGCCTGTGGAGAGGCTTTAGGGAATACAATTACAATCTGCCTGTGGTGACCGCTCCCATTATTTTCCACCTTCGTGGGTTGATAGGCCTTGCCTGTTTCGTCACGGAGTAGGCTCAGACTTTTCAGGTCATATCCATCCAGGTTAACCGAGTGAGTGTTCAGAGCCACTTGGAACCGGGCGTCCCCGGTGCCGTTGAGGTTGATATAGGTTACTTCAACTGTGACTCCTCCACCGGAATTTGTTTGGGTTGGCCCAGAAGCCGCTCCTGCGCTTTCTCCGACCATAACTAGTCCCCCCAGTAGCAGTCCTTAGTCCCCCCAGTAGCAGTCCTACTGATAAGGCAAACATGCTTTTGAGCCTCTCTAACCTGTTCATAGCAATCTCCTCGTTTCATCTCCTTAGCGAAAATGCCTGACGAGCTTCTCTATCTCTCTCGTAGCTATAGTGACGGAATTAAATAAGTTGACATCAAATCCCCTCTCGCTCTCCTAAATCCCCCTCTATCCCCCCTTTACCAAAGGGGGAGAAAGGGGGATTTGAGGGAGGATAGGGTGATTATGGTAATTTTCTTTTTTCCTTCACTATAGATGATCATCCGACGTGATGAGCCGCTTCTTTCTCTGAAAAATCCAACTCTTGCCGAACACCGATTCTCCTGTCTTCTTCCAGCGCCGTCTCCATGGGCGGCTTGAACCGGCGCAGCCGCAAAGCATTGGTGACCACAGATACCGAACTGGCTGCCATGGCCGCCGCCGCGATGACCGGCGACAGCAACAGGCCAAAAAAAGGATAGAGAACTCCTGCCGCAACAGGAATCAAAGCCGTGTTATATCCAAAAGCCCAGCAGAGATTTTGTTTGATATTCCGCATGGTGGCCTTGGACAAGGCGATAGCCGTAACCACACCTCTAAGGTCACCTGACATGAGAGTAATATCGGCCGCCTCCATGGCCACATCCGTGCCGGTGCCGATCGCGATTCCGACGTTGGCCTGGGCCAGAGCCGGCGCGTCGTTGATCCCGTCTCCTACCATGCCTACGATGTAGCCTTCGTCTTGAAGCTTTTTCACCTCCTTGGCTTTGTCTTCGGGAAGAACCTCGGCCAGAACCCGATCAATCCCGACCTGTTGCGCTATCGCCTCTGCGGTCCGCCGATTATCGCCGGTGATCATCACTACCTTAAGACCAAGTTGATGAAGCCGACGCACCGCCTCGGCGGAGTTCGCTTTCAGCGTGTCCGCGACGGCAATGATTCCAGCGGGCGTTCCGTCTACCATGACATACATAGGGGTCTTTCCCTGCTCGGATAATCTCCGAGCCTCCTGCTCCAGCCCGTTAAGGGAGATGCCTTTTTCTAGCATCAATTTTTGGTTTCCCACCGTGACTTTTTGGTCATGAATGCGAGCTGAAATCCCCTTTCCGGGTATGGCGGAAAACTCTTGAGGGTCGACAAGCTCGATGTGTCTTGCCGCCGCGCCCCGCACGATGGCTTCGCCCAGGGGATGCTCCGATGCCCGTTCGCAGGAAGCCGCGAGCCTGAGCAATTCTGCTTCCTTGAACCCGTTCACGGCGCGCACATCGGTCAAAGCCGGCTCCCCTTTTGTTAATGTCCCCGTCTTGTCCAAGATCAACCCTGTGAGCTTGTGCGCTGTTTCCAAGGCTTCGCCGCTGCGAATTAAGATTCCGTTCTCGGCTCCTTTGCCTGTCCCAACCATGATCGAGGTCGGCGTCGCCAACCCCAGCGCGCAAGGGCAGGCAATGATGAGAACAGCCACGAAGTTTAGAAAGGCATAGGTCAGGGCGGGTGTGGGACCCCAGAGGTACCAGACAATTGCCGTAACGGTTGCAATAGTGATGACTGCCGGCACGAAATAGCTCGTCACCTTGTCCACCAAGCGCTGGATGGGGGCCTTAGAACCCTGGGCCGCCTCCACCAGTTTGATGATCTGGGCCAGCACGGTATCCTTGCCTACCTTGGTTGCCGCAAACCTAAACGCGCCGGTCTTGTTGATCGTGGCGCCAATAACTTCATCTCCAGCCTTTTTATCCACCGGGATGCTTTCGCCGGTGATCATGGACTCATCTATGCTGGAGTATCCTTCCCGGATAACCCCATCCACCGGGATTTTCTCTCCGGGTCGCACCAGGATAAGGTCTCCCGGGACTACTTCCTCTACGGGGATGTCCTGTTCTCTCCCATCTCGTATGACACGCGCGGTCTTGACCTGCATCCCCATGAGCTTTTTGATCGCCTCGGAGGTCCGCCCTCGAGCTATCGTTTCCAGGTAACGCCCCAACAGGATCAGCGTAATGATGATGGTGGAAGTATCAAAATAGACCTCCCTCGCTACTCCCTGAGCCTCGAAGAATGATGGCAACAGGATCAGTCCGATACTGTACAGGTAGGCAGCGGTCGTGCCGACGGCAATTAAGGTGTTCATGTCTGAGGTGCTATGCTTCAGCGCGGCCCAGCCTCCCTTGTAAAACTGCCAGCCCACCCAAAACTGGACGGGAGTCGTGAGAATCCAGAGAACAACAAATTGCTGGAGAAAATCGGGAACCCACGGGAAAAGGGAAGGGTAGCTGCCAAAGAAAACCGGAACGCTGATCAGCGCACCGACGGCAATTTTGATCCTCAGCTCCTTTGCTTTTTTCTCTTGATCTGCCCTTTCCCGGTCACCCCCTTCTTCGACCACCGGAGAGGCCTCATATCCCGCTTCGGCCACAGCCCGGCTTATCGCTTTCACGTCCAATGTGCCCGGCAGATATTCGACCAGGGCTTTCTCCGTGGCAAAGTTGACGTCTGCCTGAAGGACGCCGTTCAGGCCGCGCAGTGCTTGCTCGATTTTGCCGACGCAAGAGGCGCAGCTCATCCCTTGGATATTTAGGGTAACCTTTTCCGTAGCCACCTCATAGCCGGCGTCGGCTACAGCCTTAGCGAGTTGTCCTGGAGTTACTTGACTCGGTTCAAAACTCACGGAGGCCTGTTCCGTCGCAAAGTTTACTCGCGCCTCCCGGACACCTGGGACCTGAGACAGGGCCTCCTCGATATGCGCCACGCAGGAGGCGCAGCTCATGCCTCGAACCTTCAGTTTGACCTCTTTATCTGCCATTATGACCTCCTTGAGATCGAGTGATCTGGTGTCTCCACGCGGTCTCGTCGCGCCCTCCGTCGTTTGCGTTCGGACTAACAACAATGAGAGGGCTTTTTCTCTTCCCTCAGGTATCTTTCCGGCTCTTTATCAAAGGCAGCCTTGCATCCCTTGGCGCAGAAATGGTAAGTCGTTTCCTTGTACGTAGATGTGGCCGCAGCCTTCTTTTCGTCCACCTCCATGCCGCAAACTGGATCTTTCGCCATTGTTGTTACCTCCTTCTGCTCAATGAATTGTATTAGTTCTAAATCCAAACTATCTGGTATACGAATCATATGGGCAAAAAAAGTCACCGCCCCAGAGAGCGCATTGCCTTGCCCAAGGCGTCAAGCAGTGCGTCCTGCTCGGCCGGCGTAAGCGCGTCCATCATCGTAATGATCATCTCCATCTCCGACTCGAGCAGCGCCTGATAGATCTTCTCTCCTTTTTTGTCCAGTTCCACGAACACTCGCCTGCGGTCCTCTTCATCATCACGGGTTCGCTTCACGCAGCCCTTCGCCACCAGCCGGTCGGCCACCCCGGTCATGCCGCTCAGCGCCAGCCCGCATTCCCTCGCCAGCTCCGACATCGTACAGCGTCCGCGCCTGCCAACGAGGTTCAGGGCAAACAGCTCGCTGCCGCTTAGCTCGCCCGTTGGCCCGTCGAGCGACGGCCGAAGGTAAAAGCGCGTTATAAGCGTGTGGACATACTGATCAAGGAGCTTGAGTTTCTCGCTAGCGCTTCGCCTCGCCATCGCCCTGGCCAAATATAATTCGACTACTGAATTATTCGCTATATAAATCTTTTTGGTCCCTTTGTCAAGCTGGAGAAAACGGCTCGCCCATCCGCGCCAGGGCGGTATCGCGGATCGCGAGATCTCTCCGGCTGCAGGCCCAGGCCAAATAGAGAAGAAATGCCAGGAAGAGAAAACCCACCAAAACGACCTGCCTGTTGGCCCACTGCTTCATCGCTATTAGTTGCCTGATCTTATCCTCACGGGTTTTGCTCCAAGAGTTCTTCCAGGGCCTTCGTCGCAACGGGCGCGTCCGAAGCCAACCAGAACACTCTGGCGCCTTTGCGGTAAAAGTAATGGATCTGCCCTTCCCCCAGAGCGGAGTACACGGTGACCCCATCACGCTCCGAGGCCTTAAGGTGGTAAAAGGGCGTGTTCCCTTTTTGGATCCGCTCTGCCATCTTCTTTAGCTGAAGGCCCGCCTGAAAGGAGAAAGAAGCCTCAGAGATATAGAGCATGGCGACAAGACCGTCCCGTTCATAATGGGCGACGTAGCCATCTCTCCCCCCGATCTCTTTCCCGTGCAGGCGATTGATCGCCTCGAGAGCTTCTTTGCCCCGCTGGGCATGGACGAGCGGAAGCCCGCCCACGACCTTGGGCGGCTCAGCCCACGCCTCTTTGCCAAGCCCGCCGAGAAGAAGGAGCAAGGTAATTAGAGAAACAGAGAGCCGTAGGGAAAAACGCGCCGGTGCGTAAAAGCGAAACTCAAAGCTCCCCGTCTGGGAAAGAATCGTGTTCATGGCCTTTCGCCTGTGTGGAGTCGACAGCGGGCTCAGACCTCCCCGGCCTTTAGCGGAAGAGACCTCGAACGTACAGATTCAGAGGCTGATCTTTTCCCTCTACCGCGAGGGGCAGGTGGAAAACATGGAAACCTTCCATCCCCTGGTGCATCTGCATCTCCAGGCGCAATTCCACCTCTTCCCCCGGCCCTACGGCGATACTGATGGGAAGAGGGATACGAGTACCCCGCATGTTGTTGAAGGTCAGCCTGTTGCGCGAGGTGGCGGAACCCGCCACCGGAACAGGCGGTCAGCACCCCTCCAGCGTCTCCACACCCTGCCTGGGAACGGTAATGGTTACGGATTCCGCGCCCACATTGCGGAGGCGGAAGGTAGGGCTTACCCACCGGCCCGCCGGGACCTCCCCTAAGTCAATCTCCGTGGCCGAGACCTCCAGCGAGCCGACGCGCTCAGGCGCTGCCGACGCTAGCCTGTCGCCATCCCTCCCACTCTGGGAGAGGACCAGCCCGAAGCCCACCACCAAAGCCAAAGCCCCCGTCACCCACCAACGGGTTCGCCGGCGCCGCCGGCGCCGTTCCGTCTGTTCTCTTTCTCGATTCCGCTTGCGCTGTGCTACCATTTCATTCCTCCACAGCCGGGGTGTCGGTTGGAACCCCCCTGTCCCGATACTTAGCGTCCGTCCTTTCGCGCACCTCTCTAGTCGCCAGTCCTTGCTCTCGCCAGGCGACCGCGTCCTCCACTTGCTCCAGGCACACCAGGCAGTTGGCGCCGTGAGAAGTGAATACCTTGTCTTCCGAGATAAAGCAGTCCCTGAGGTTAATATAGGAGGGGTCCTGCCCGCACCCGCAGTAACACGGTAGCCGGGCCAGGAGTTCCTGGTTTGCCACGGCCAGCCTGTAACCCCGCAGGACTTGTGCGGAGCGATAGGCATACTTTGGCAGGCCACCACTGTCGGGGGCCTCTGTGCGGGCGCACCCCATCAGGACCAGGGCGGCTACCATCAGGGCCGCCGCCGGTATCCATCGCCAAATATTTTTTCTCGTCTGTCGCAAGTGTTCGTCACGTCAGCAGGCAGTGCTCATAGGCTGCCCGAAGACTACTACGAGCGGGAGAGCTGGGAGCACGGCGGCCGTCAGCGGCCCGCTGGTCTCAACCTGAAGGAGAAGAAACAAGAAGCCCAGAATCCCCAAGCCCACGGCCCCCACCCACGATGCAACGCGGCGCAGCGCTGGCGGAGGCAGAGGCGGCGGTGAAGTCCGAAGGCGCTGCGCCGCGTCCCCTAGCACGGGGACGGGACAGAAGGCACACCAGAGGCGGGCAGTCAGGACGATAAAGAATGGCAGGACGGCCCACCAGAGCTGCCACACGATGGCCGCCCCGGGGTTAAGCTCGGAGTGACGAGGGCCTCGCAGGGCCAGGACCACCACCAGGGCCACTACTCCGACCATGGGCCACTGGAATGCCCAGGGAAAGGCGCGCCATCGCAGGAGCCCCCCTAAAACCCCCGATGCTCTCCGGTTAAGCGCGAGAAAACTGCCGGTCACCCACTGAAACACCACCACTTGATCCCTTCCTTACTTCCTTGACTCCAGCGATATCCTCGACCCCAAGCTCCAAAATCTTCAAATTACCTATCCAACTCCTCTAGCTTTCCACGATCAACAGGCCCATGAGGTTTTCATGGCGAGCACTGCAGCGCGTGTTGCAATAGAAAGGAAAAGTACCGACCCGATCAGCCGCAAACTCCACGAGTTGACTCGAGCTGGTGTAAATTGGCCCCGTATCTATTCCCAAATGCAGGAGCTGGAAACTGTGGGTGACATCCTCAGAGAGAATACGCAGCCTCACCTTCTGGCCCTTCTTTACTTTGATCTCAGGCGGGCTCCAACCACCCCGTTCAAAGATCCGGGCCACGAGCAGAATCTCCCTGGCTCTGGCATGTGGCGCTCTCTCAAAGCGGCTGGGGATTTTCAGGCCTCACTCGAATATGTCGTGATGTCCGCAGGGACACTTTGCTGTGATATTCGGGTTGTTGATCTTGAGTCCGGCCTGTGCGAGTGTCTCGATGTAGTCGAGCTCGGCCCCTTTGAGGTATCCTGCGCTAGCCGGATCCACGCACACCTTGATTCCGTTATCCTCTGAAAGAGCATCATCCACTGCAGGCGAATCTTCGAATGCCAGCGAGTACGTGTAACCCCTGCCGCCCATGCAGTGGGTCCGAACCGCCGCCATCCTCAAACTCACTATTTGCCTGTTCTCTCCGGCGGCAATATCCCTGAGTTTTGAAGCGGCCTTTTCCGTGATCGCTACCGACGCCTGATTCATCATCATCTCACCTCCCGAAAAAGATTCCTTAAGCCCCGTCCCGGTGGCTCGTGCCTCTCCCCTGCATGGGCTCGCCACTTGCTTCGAGGTCTGAACTATTCGTTTTCTAAACCTATCGTTTTCCTTTGTCAAGCCCCCCTGGATGCCGCCTACTCCTCGGATGGCGCAGCAGGCACAATAATTCCCCTCGGCTTCAACGAATTCAGACCGCAGGTGCCAGCACGACATTCCCGCGCGCAAACGAGCTCCGTGCCAGAAACATTTCTCTCCCTTGCATGAGAACCGGCAAACTTTTTACCAGGATTGGGGAAAAGGGGCTGTAGCCATTCCTAGAAAAAGCAATGATCGGGCCTAAAAGCGACCTGTAGCTCTCCAAAAGAGTCGAGCAGTTGCTGGCACGCTTATTGCCGTTACGCCGAGCCAGATTCCAAATTGGAGAGTTGCAAAAGGGAGTTGACTGCTACATCTCTGATAATAATCGAACTGAGCAACGGACAAACAAACCGGGCCGGAGCAAACGATCTTCCATCAAACTGCTCCGAGCCCTCTCAAACCCCGACTCTACTCGTCCAGGTACTTAGGAGGATCTTTCTCAAACGCACGTTTGCATGCACTCGCACAGAAATAGTATGTGTCACCCTTATAGTCGAACGTTGCAGCAGCCTTTTTCTCCTCCACTTCCATCCCGCATACCGGATCCTTTGCCATTGTTTGCCTCCTTTCTTTTACGGGATGATAAAAACCCTCCGTTCAGTGATCTATCTCCGTTTTTTCTTGGAGCGGCTTTTTCTCAGCTCGTCTTCGATGACATTCTGAAAGGCCTCAAAAGGTTGAGCACCGGCCAATAAGCGGCCGTTTACGAAAAAAGTCGGTGTTCCCCGGGCACCCAAGAAGGCAGCCACTGCTGTTTCTCCTTCAATCTTCTTAACATAGGTGTCGGAGTCTAGGCACCGGCTGAAGGGACGCATCTCCAGGCCCAGCTCTTGGGCGTAGCGTCTAAGCTTGGCATTCGTAAAAGCCAATCCGCCCTGGTTCGAAAAGAGCTTATCATGGTACTCCCAGAACTTTCCTTGCTCCCCCGCGCATTCCGCTCCCTTCGCTGCTTCCACCGAGCGTTTTCCTAGGATGGCAAAATGGCGGTAGGTAAATCGCACCTGGCCTTTCTTGATATGGGTTTCTTTCAACCCCGGAAGGGTATCAGCCCAAAACTTCTTACAGAAGGTGCATTGAAAGTCGGAGAACTCGATAATGGTCACAGGCGCGACCGTGGTTCCCAGTGTCGGCCCATTGCCCAGCGCTGCAAGTGTCTCCTCCACAGATACGCTCCGGGATTCTGCATTGCGGGGCAGAACGACCAGAGCAGCGAGCCAGACAACCACCATCCAAAGGATTTGCCGGTCAGCCTGCACCTGTTTCTCCCTCTCTATTGACCTCTAGCTGACGCGGCGACTGGACCTTAAGAGAAAAATACTTCTCGATAACCATCTTCGCGAGCGGCGCGGCTGCAGAGCCCCCACGGCCGCCGTGCTCGACCAAAACTGCCACAGCAATCTCAGGATTCTCAGCCGGCGCATAGCCGACAAACCAGGCGTGGTCTCGAATCTCATAGGGAAGCCGCTCGCTGTTAACGAATCCGCCCCGCATCTCTGCGACCTGGGCAGTCCCCGTTTTGCCTGCGATTTCAATCAAATTAGACATGGCCTTACCTCCCGTCCCAGATCCGCTATTGACCACGTCTCGAAGGGCATTCCGGATATGTTTCAGGGTGCCTTCCTTTAATGCTACCGAACGGATCTTTTCCGGACCGTACTCGCGGATCAATCTACCATCGAGAGTTTCGACTTTCCGCACAAACCAGGGACGATAGAGCGTCCCCCCGTTGGCCACAGCGGCCAGCAGATTCGCCATCTGAAGCGGAGTGACGCTGACATAGCCCTGACCAATCGCCGCCGAGGGTGTTTCCCCAGGAAACCACGGTTGACCAAAACGCTTTCTTTTCCATTCAGAATCAGGGATAAGGCCTGATTTCTCGTCGTCGAGCGCAATGCCGGTCTTATCTCCCAATCCCAACAGCCGCGCATATTTGGCAATCCGGTCAATTCCGAGGCGCTGACCGAGCTGGTAAAAGTAGACATCGCAGGACTCGACGATCGCTTTATGTAGATCTACCCAGCCGTGCCCCCCCTTCTTCCAGTCCCTGAATGTGCGGTTTCCAACCACGTAGTAGCCGGGATCGAAGATACGGGTTTCCGGTTGGATCAGGCCCTCTTCCAAGGCAGCTATCGCCAAGACAATCTTGAAGGTAGAGGCAGGCGGATACTGTCCTTGGACCGCCCGGTTATTCAGGGGCTGCATCTTATCCTTGACAAGAGCGTGCCATTCATCCGCGCCAATACCTCGGGCAAACACATTGGGGTCGAAGGGCGGCGAGCTTGCGAGAGCAAGTGTGGCGCCGCTGCGGGCATCCAAAGCCACGATGGCCCCTTGCTTCCCCTGAAGGGCCTCATATGCGCTCCCTTGCAGGTCCCGGTCCAGAGTGAGATAAACGTTGTTGCCAGGGACTTCCTCCACCTCGCCGAGAATCCTGACCTTTTGTCCGAGAGCGTTCACCTCCATTTGTTGTCCTCCACCGCGACCCCGCAAAAACGACTCCCAACTCTTTTCCAGTCCGAACCGCCCTATGTCGTCCCTCACGCTGTATCCCTTTTCCTTCAGGGCATTAAGCTGCTTCGGACCGATCTCGCCTATATATCCCAGGAGGTGAGCGGCGGCGCCATTGTTTAGGTAACTGCGCCTCGGGCGCATCCGCAGCGTCACGCCAGGTAATTCGAGATGGTGGGTTTCCACCGCTACAACGGTGCGCCAATCAACGTCTCTTCCTAACACTATCTCTTCAAACAGCGGCCTCCCTTTACTTTCCCCCAGGATATTAAGAAGCCCCGCTTCATCTCGCCCCAGAACACGGGCCAAATACTTGAGAGTCATCTCTGGCTCGGTCGCATCCTCAGGTACAAAGAGAAGGTCAAAAGAGGGACGACTATCGACCAAGAGTTGACCGTTACGATCAAAAACCATTCCCCGTGTCCCAGGGATCTTTTTTAGCCGGATGCGGTTATTTTCAGCGAGGTAGGTGAAGCGCTCCCCCTGGAGAACCTGCAAAAAGAAGAGGCGACCGCCGAGCAAAAGAAAAACGATCGATACAAGTGTCGTGAGAAAGCGCGTCCGCCGGCGAAACCGCGGACCGAGCCCTCTATGAGATGTAAAGTGGAACATGGCGGTGTTACATGAACGCACAAATCCCGTTATCTCGCCTCGGCAAGGAGATTCCGAATCTGCGTGAAGGTGGAAGTAGCCACTGCGAAAATGGCAGCCCACAGATGCAGCTCTGAATCGATTCCTCCGCCGGAGACCATTATGCCCAATCCGAGAGCCGCCACCAGGAGAACGACGGCAAGGAAGTCAAGCCCGCTTCCGCCCCGAATATGAATTCCGAGGGCAAGGACACCGGCAAGCAAGGCGAGCATGCCGTGGAGATTTGGATCTACCCTCAGCCAGGACGCTAAAAAACCGAGGCCCAGCACCACGAGCAGGAAAATAACAGAAAAAACGGTTACGACGGCTTTGACTAATTGCCGCATGGCCAGCCTTTCACTTCGCGGCTGAGCTCAAAAACCACCAGTACAAGAAAGAACCCCCGTCACCCACTGCACCATAACTACCATCATTTTTATTTTTCAGATCAACCAGTAAGTAAGTGTGTCATTGATTCCTGCAAGAACGAAAATCGTCCCCGCAACCAGG
>JACPSF010000135.1 GCA_016193385.1 Deltaproteobacteria bacterium | reverse complement strand
AAGAACGATGAAAGTCATAGGTCAGGGACTCCCCCGAGTCGAGATTTTAGAGAAGGTCACCGGCGAGTCTGTGTTCGGCGCCGATGTGCGTCTTTCCAGTCCCCTTCTCTTTGGGAAGATCCTCGGAAGCCCCCACGCCCATGCCAGGATCAAAAGCATCGAAACCACCAGGGCGGAGCGTCTGCCCGGTGTAAAGGCAGTTGTTACCGCACAGGACCTTCCAGCAGTCAGATATGGAAGGTTCGTCAGAGATGAGGAGTATTTCGCCCGCACGAAGGTCCGTTTGGTGGGAGACAGAATTGCCGCAGTGGCGGCTTTAGACGAGGAAACGGCTGAGGAGGCGCTGAGACTCATAAAGGTCGATTATGAAGTGTTGCCACCAGTTACGGACGCTCTCGAAGCCATGCGCGAGGGCGCGCCGCTGATTCACGACGACTACGATCGATACCACGCGATCTCGATGATGGAGGGCCGCAAGGGCAACATCTGCTACCACAAAGAGACTGTTCAAGGGGATATCGAGCGGGGTTTTCAGGAAGCGGACCGGATTTTTGAGCATCGCTTCTACGCTCCCATGGTCCACCAGACCTATATCGAGCCGCATGCGGTTCTGGCTCGCGTTGACGCATCCGGGAAGGTGACCGTTTGGGTGCCTACGCAAGCGCAGTTTTTCATCCGGCAGTCCGTCGCCGAGATCTTTGAGTTGCCGTTGATAAAGGTCAGGGTGATTCCAACCGAAATCGGTGGGGGTTTCGGCGGCAAGTTGCTGCCAACGATCGAGCCCGCGGCCGTGGCATTGGCGCGCAAGAGCGGCATGGCGGTGCAAATTGTCATGAGTCGGGCCGAGGACTTCCAGGTCGCCAATCCCCGCCACCCTTGTCACATGCGGTACAAAACCGGCGTTAAGCTCGATGGCACTATTGTGGCGAGGGAGGTTGAAGTGGTTCTCGGCACAGGGGCTTACTGCGGGATTGGGGCGGTGACTTGCCAGAGAGTGGAGATGCTTGCTGCGGGACCCTATCGTATCCCTAACGTCAAAATCGATCTTTTTTGCGTCTATACGAACCACGCCAACTGCGGACCCTACCGGGCCCCGGCCGGACCTCAGCTTGCCTTTGCCTCCGAGTCGCAAATCGACATCATCGCCCGTGAGTTGGAGCTGGATCCAGTTGAGATACGTCTCAAGAATGCCATTGAGGAGGGAGACGCGACTCCCGCAAGTGGCGGCCCCTTAAAGAGCGTGCGGCCCCTTAAGGGGTGTGCATGCCAAAGCCACCCTGCTTAAGGTGGCGGAGGCAGCCGATTGGAGGGTGAAACTCCCGGAAAAGAATCGCGGGCGAGGGATCGCCTTGGGTTACTGGCTTGTGGGCGGCTATGCATCGAGTGCGGGAGTGAAGCTCAACGAAGACGGAACCGTAACGGTCATGACCGGGGTTGTGGATCTGAGCGGGACCGTTACTTCTCTGGGACAGATTGTCGCCGAGGTTCTCGGGGTCGAGCTGGATGATGTCCACGTCCGGACCGCGGACAGTGATTTCGCTCCCCATTCCACGATCAGCGCCGGAAGCCAGGGGTTGAGAAGTATGGGTACTGCCACGAAAATGGCCGCCGAAGAGGTCAAGAAGCAGATCATGGAAGTGGAGCGATCTAGTGGTCGAGGGAAAAAGGGTTTATGTAAGAGGATCGATCGAAAAGGGTCTCTCGCTGGGACAAGTCGCGCAGCTTTCTCTTGTGCATAAACGCGGGCCGATTGTGAGCATTCAATCGTCGTCTCATTTCCCAAACCAACCCGCATTTTCTGCCCACGTGACCGATGTGGAGGTGGATCCGGAAACCGGCGGCGTCAAGATCCTCCGGTATGTCGCGGCTCAGGACGTAGGGACCGCGATCAATCCCTTGTCGGTTAGGGGTCAGATCCAGGGCTCAGTGATGCAAGGGCTCGGCCAGGCTCTGAGCGAGGCGTGTACTTTCGCGAACGGGAAAATGCTCAACCCCAGTTTCCTGGACTACAAGATCTTTAGTTCGCTCGATGCACCGAGAGTCGAGGTGCATCTGGTGGAGCATGCGGCCGAGGATGGGCCGTTCGGCGCAAAGGGGATCGGAGAACCATCAATCATCCCCGCGCCCGCCGCAGTTGCCAATGCGGTCCGCGACGCCGTCGGGGTAAGCATCTTCGATCTCCCTCTCACCGCGGAAAGGGTCCTGAAGGCAATACAGGAAAAAAATAAGCGCCGGTAAAGCGTATCCGATTCCCCGTCTCAGCGGCCAATTCTGTGCACTGTTCTCGGAAATCCCGAGTCGAAGCTGGATAGACCCTCGCTGAAGTCTTAAAAGGCCCTATAAAGCGGGCTCGACGGCCCCGCTCAGTAGACTTCCGGAGCCTGTGCGTGGGTTGCTGATCGAAAGCCTGTGGTAAGTCAGCCACATCTCCGCCGCAATGGCCCAGACGACTTTCACCTTTAGATCACGCTCAAGTAGCTCGACTGCCGGCGCTGCGTCCCAACCCCCGCCGTTAATATAGATGGCGTCAACGGAAGCACCTAGTTGCTGCACGCCCCGCTTGCAATGGCGGTACACGTCCATATAGGAGACGTCGTCCAGCGCGAGAAGCGGCGTGGTGTAGAGGTCTTCGGTCCGGCCACGAAAGTCAAAACCCTTTATCACTGCTGACTCCAAGCCAAAGCGGCTGAAGTAGTTGACGATAGCCTGGTTGAGTTCGTCACCAAAATAGGTCGCAACAGCAACCTTGCGTACGCCCATGCTCTTTAGCGCTATGGCGTGCGGTTCCATAGGGGTGACCACAGGCAGGCCGACGTTCTTGGAGACTTTTGCAGCCCACTCACGCTCAAAATCCAAGCCTTTGAGCAGAAAGGGTGGAGTGCCGCTTACCGAGATGATATCGCAGCCAACTTCCTTAAGATCCACGGCCAATTGCTCCGCCCGCTCGAAACCTTGGAGAAAGCTTTGCTTCTGGCCGCTACGGAATCCGATAAAGGTCGGAACTATCTCCACTCCCTCCGGAGCGTGTTTGTACCAGAACGCGAAGGTCTTCCCGCGGTGTGTAGGCTTGAGTACTCCAATGCGTGCACGCCAGGCATACATAATTCCTCCTGTAAAAACGTAGTCGTCGTCCTGCCAGAGACCAATCTTCCACACACATATCAAATGCGAATCGACCGTGTCAAACGTGCCGAATATGCGGACCGCTTTTTTCCACTGGCCTAACTCACCGTTTTGCGCTATCTATTCTGTCTGTTAGTGCTCCGGTGAAAACAAGCCGTTAGGAGGGCGTCTATGAAAGCCGAGATCATGGACCTAAAACCGTACCTCCCTCAGTTATCCGTAACGGAGCGAGACCGCCGGTGGAGCGCAACGCGCGAGCGCATGGCAGCCAACGGACTCGACTGTCTCATCGTCTGGGGGAACACAATTTCGCAGGGCCTGGGCATGACCAACGTCAGATATCTCACCCAGGTCGGGAGCTGGCACGGCGGGGTCGCGCTCTTCCCGCTCAAAGGCGAAGTCACCTTGTTCAGCGCCCCGCGTCACATGAGCCTTCCTTACAATGGTTATCTGGCGGCTCAGCACTGGATCCGGGATATCCGCCCCTTCTCGATGAAGGCGATCGTCGAAGAGATCAAGGCGCGCGGCTTCGAGCGCAGGAGGATCGGTGTTGTCTCATACGGCAACGTTGTGGCGGGAAACAACCTCACGTATCACGATTACCTGGCTCTTCAGGCGGGCTTACCGGATGCCGCGTTCGCGGACGAAAGCGAGATGGTCGAGGAGCTGAGACGGACCAAGAGCCCCGAAGAGATCGCGATGCTGGAAAAATCGGGCGCCATCGCCCGGAAGGTCGTTGACACCATGATCCAAACGGCGGCCCCCGGCGTGAGGGAAAATGAACTCTATGCCGCCATGATCCGCACCCAGCTCGTGGAGGGGGCCGAGCCCAATATTTTCATCCTGATGAGCTCCGGGCCCCTCGGAACAAACGGAGGCCTTAAACGGCGGCTCCTTCACGGAAACGACCAGCCTCTCTGTCCGAGCCGGCGCCCGTTGGAGCGCGGCGACCTCGTGATTTGCGAGTTTCATGTGAGCTACGGAGGCTATCTCTCCGCCGTAGAGTTCACGGTCGCCGTGGGTAAACCACCGCAGGAGCTTAGAGACTTGCACGCTGCAGCCGTTGAGTGCCTCCAGGCAGCCGTCGAGAAGTGTCGCCGGGGAACCACCGTGCACCAACTGGCGGTCGCTATGCGCGACCCCGTCGCGCGCCGGGGCCTGGACTATATCGAGCTGGGTTTTCACAATCATGGTCTTTCTTCCGCCGACTTTCCCACCATCGTCTACAAACCGGGCTGGGGCCGGATGGCAGGTGACGGCATGCCCGATTTTGCCCTCGAAGAAAATATGGTCCTCGGGACCAACATCGATATCTACAACCCAGGCTGGCGACCGGACGTCGGAGTCATGCTGGGAGACACGCTCCACGTTACTTCGTCCGGAGGGCGACGATTGGTTGGGATACCGCTCGAACTTCCCGTCAAAAATTGATCAAGGAGGAATAGACGTTGAATAACATCGATTCTGTGAAGGAAAAAATGGTCCTCCTCTGTAAGGTGCTTCAGCAGCAGAGGCTGGTGGACGGTTACGGCCATGTAACGGCTCGCCTGCCCGATAACCGAATCTTGAGCACCCCGCTGATGCCCCCGGGCAAGGTCGCGTTGCGCGACCTCATCATCCTCGACATGCAGGGGAACAAGGTGGAGGGCCCGGGCGAACCCAACGGCGAGACTCCCATGCACACCTCGATCTACAAAGCGCGGTCGGACGTCCAATCCATCCTTCACTATCATCCCGACGAACTCGTCGCCGTGAGCGTGGCCGGCGTAGGCGTCAAGGTCGTTGCCAACTGCGGAGTCCACTTCTACCGCGGCATCCCCATCTTCGACTCCCCCACCCTCATCCGGACCGAGGCCCTCGGCGATAGAGTCGCCGAGACCCTCGGAGATCGGAATGCCGTGCTCTTGCGCGGCCACGGCGGCACGGCCGTGGCGGACAACCTAGACAATCTGATGCGCCTCGGAATCAATCTGGTGCGGACGGCTCGGATTCAAATCATGGCCGCATCGCTGGGACCGGTGAAAACCCATAGCCACGCCGAGGCCGAGGATCTCCTTCAACTCGAGAGGTCCGGAAAGGCCATCCGCCGCTTTCTCGACTACTACATCTCCGAGGTCGTCGACTGACCTACCCACCAGGTTGCAAAAACCACCATTCCTCCGTTAGATATGGTACGAGAGACTATGGCGCGCGTCATCGTTGTTACCGGAGGGGCCGGAGGAATCGGATCTTTCATCTGCCGGGGTCTTGCCGCCGACGGGCTCCAAGTCATTGTCGCCGACTTCGCCACGGAGGCCGCCCGATCCCTAGCCGAAGAGATTCGTAAGAGCGGAGCAGCAGCGACGGCGGTCCATGTGGATGTGGGCGACAAAGCCAGCGTCGAGCGCATGGTGCGCCAGATTCTAGACAACTACCAGCAGATCGACTTTTTGATCAACGGAGCGGGCGTGATGTCCCGTATCCCGGTTCAGGACCTGCCCGAAGAAGAATGGGATAGAGTGCTGAGGATCAACCTTAAAGGAACTTTCCTCTGCTCCCAAGCCCTGGGCCGCCACATGGTGCAGAAAAAAGAGGGGCGAATCATCAACATCGCCTCGGGGAGGGGAGTGGCCGGCCAGGCGCGCGCCGCCCACTATGCAGCCTCCAAGGCCGGGGTGATCGCCTTCACCAAGTCCCTGGCCATGGAACTTGCCCCTTATAACGTTACTGTCAACGCGATCGCGCCCGGGGCCACGGATACCCCGATGTCCAGGGCGGGCTCGACCGAAGAGGAATGGAAAAAGCGGGAGGCCGTTCCACCTCTCATGGGCGGGTTAACTCGGAAAGATGAGATCGTCGGTCTGATCCGCTATCTCCTCTCAGAACCCGCAAGGTACCTGACCGGCCAGACATTTCTGCTACGCACTCCCACGTAGAGTTTTACTACCGAGCCGTCCTGTCTCCCGGATCCGAAGCCTCGTTCTTCCCGGAAGGTGTCTTACTGGATTAAACCGGTGGTGCTGTTAAACGAATAACTCGGCTTTGTGCCGTTGGGCTTGCTAGCTGTCATGGTATAAGAGGTTGCCGACAGGACCGTGATGGTCAAGCTTACGCCGGGAGTCTGTCGGAACCCGGTCCCGACGAGATCAGTTACGGAGGTCGTATAAACGCGTTGGTCGGCGAAATAGGCCTCCATGGCAATAGTGGCATTCTTTATATCCCTGATCATGTGTTCATCGATGGCTCTCTGCTGATACGAATTGTATGCTGGAATCGCCAGGGCAGTGAGAATCGCAATGATGGCGATCGAGACCATTAATTCGATAAGCGTAAACCCTGCGGCTTTGCGGTGCCGGGAGTCTGGTGCAACTCTCCTCGCCTTCATGCCATGAACCTCGCTACGGAGAATTTCTCTGCCCCCTCACCTCCGCCGTCTGCGATGAGGCTTGCCGCCAAGGCGCCGACAGAATAGCTCGTAGTAACCCCGTGCCCGCCAAGGCCGGCCACCCAGAAAAAACCCTCGATCTTTGGATCCCAGCCGATCACGAAGCGGCCATCCGCTGACAGGGTCCTGATCCCCGCCCAGCTTTTCTTAATGGAAATATCGACCATTTGAGGTAGGAAGCGCCTGATCTTTTCAGCCAAATGCTCAGCCATCGAGTTGTCGACCGGCGGATCGCCTGGAGCCACTTCATCTTGATCGCATGGGCACAACAGCAGCCCGCCGGACTCCGGGCGAAAGTAGAGGTCGTGGCTGACATCCCAGACAAAAGGCCATGTCGGGTCGACCCACGTGAGGGATGCGCTGACGAAGAGGTGGCGCCGGCAAGGGCGAAGCGGCGCGTCGACCGCGCCTGCGAATTTTCCAATCACTCCAGCCCAGGGACCGGCAGCGTTAATAACGGCCTCGGCTCTGATCACTCCATCGGCGGTCTGAACCCCGCTGACCTGACCATCTCTTACTTCAATCCCCATGACAGAGCACCCATAACGAACCTCCACTCCGAGCGCCGCAGCCGCCTTGAGGTAACCCGTGAGAAGCGCGTGAATATCAACGACGCCGTCCGTAGGGCACCAAACAGCCCCGTCAAAATCTGCTTCCTGAAGCACGCCGACGCGCTCCTTTGCCTTTTCCTGCGACCAACACTCTGCCTCGACCCCATCTTGCCTGGCCAGCCCGGCGTCTTCCATCAGCTTCTTCCAGCCATCGCCGCTGCCGAGGAGGAGGGACCCGTTCTGTCGGAACAGGACCGGCGCCGGCCAATCCCCGGGGAGGCAGCGCAAAAAAGCCGCCCCTTGGCGAGCCAACCTGGCGATAGCCGGGTCTGAGACAACTTGCCGCACCATGGCCGCGTTGCGCCCGGAAGAATGCACGCCGGGAACACGTTCCTGCTCCAGCACCAGGATGTCGCTTACGCCCCGACGCGCCAAGTGATATGCCGTGGCCGCGCCGGCAAAACCGGCTCCAATAATAACACAGAGAGGGTCGACCATGGTAAAATATGCCTCAGGATTGGGGAAAGATTCTCTTTCCCGAGTCTTCCTCCTCTAAAATGATCGCTTTGGTCGGGCACACCCTGGCGGCCAGGAGGATCTTCTGGTCGCTATCACCTTTAGCGTCGACGACGACCGAGATAAACTTCTCATCCAGTTTGAATACCTTCGGTGTGACCTCGACGCATTTGGCGTAGGCTTCACACTTAGACCGATCCACCGTCACCTTCATGCGTCCCCCTTCCCAACGGTTGACCCTTACCTTTTTTCCTCCGCGCTGTCGCCATCCGGCTACCTCCGCCGGAGCCAGCCTAATAGATTGTATACCAAACCGTCGCGGTTTTCGAACAGGCACGGCTGCAACGCCAAGGAGACAGGCTTTACATGGGCGATTTCGAGCTTGAGCTGTTCCCTTCCAAACTGATCTACGCTATAGTCACTTTGCATGAGAATCCATCGCTACACCCGGTGGGACGGTAGCCAGAGCGTTCTCTTTCCCTCCTCAGAAGACATCCTTAGACACCTCTCCGACAGCTTCCTGGAAGAAGACGGGGTCCGCAAAGCTCTCAGGGATCTCATGCGCCGTGGCCTGGCTTCTGAGGATGGCCTGCGCTCGGTCAAGGGGATGATGGACTTTCTCCGGCAGGCTGAGGAGAAAAAAAGAGAGCTTTTGGAAAGATATTCTCCGGACTCCTTCAAGCTGTCACCCGATGAAGTCAGGAGCCTCAGCAAAAAACTCAACAGCCTGGCGGAAAGGATCGAGGCCTATCAAGAAAAGATGCGCAATTTCCTGGAGCGCCTGTCGGGCCGTTACGCCAATGACATGGAGGAGTTGGCGCGCAGGATGCGCGAGGCGCAGGAACGCTACCAGGAATTAAGGGAGAGGCTCAAAGAGCAAGTCGCTCGACGCAGAATGCGCCGGCCTCAGGACCTCGCCGGTCAGGGCCACGAAGGGCTCATGGAAATGCTGGACCGGATGAACCGTCTATTAGAGGACGAAAACTTCCTCAAAAACCTGCCCAACATGTTGGACACCGCCGCCGAGGATCTGGATAACCTTCTGGACAGCTTGGATTCTCTTACCCAAGAGCAGTTGGGCCAGTTGAGCGATACGTTGAGCCAGATGGAGCGACTGGAGGAACTGCTTAAGCAGTATCCCTTTCACGGAACGCAACGAATGGGGATGGGCGAGGCCGGACAGATCCTGGGTCAACTGAGGCGCCTGGAGCAATTCATCCGGCGCGGACAGCGAGGCATGGGGGACCTTTCCGATCTCGACCTGGAGGAAATCCGCAATCTGCTCGGCGAAGAGGCCTACGAGCACCTCAAATACCTGAGCGGAATCGAACACATGCTGGAGGAGGAGGGCTATCTGACGCGCTCCGAGGAGGGCCTCCGACTCAGCCCCAAGGGCATGCGAAAACTCGGCGACAAGGCGCTGCGCGAAATCTTTCAGATGCTCAACAAGAACCGCTGGGGAGATCACACGAGCGCGCTGCGAGGGACGCAAGGAGACCGGCTCGAAGAGACCAAAAGGTACGAATACGGAGACCCGCTTAACGTCAACATCGTCGAAACCCTCATGAATTCCCTCGAAGAGGGAAAGCGCGGCGTTCCTTTGCGGATCGAACCGAAGGATTTTTCAGTTTACCGCCAAGAGTTTTCCACCGACAGCGAAACGGTTCTTCTGATCGATGTGAGCTATTCCATGCTCATGAACGATGCCCTGCATGCGGGAAAGAAAGTAGCCCTGGCTCTCCATCGGCTGATCGAGACCAAGTTCCCTCAGGACACGCTGTATCTGGTCGCCTTCCGCTCCAATGCTAAGGTTATACGCGCGGAGGATCTCCCGTCGATCGTGGCCATCACCTATTTCATGGAGCACGGAACCGACATTAAGGAGGCCCTGCGTTTTTCGCGCCAGCTTCTCGGACCCCAACGGTCCGCCAACCGGCAGATCATCCTGATCACCGACGGCGAGCCAACGGCTGCCACTCTGGACCGCGGCGGGCGGCTGCACAGCGGCTGGGGCTCGGCCCTGCTGCACGAGCGGATCGTTCAGGAGACCCTGAAAGAGGTCAAGCGTTGCACCCAGTGCGGCATTAAAATCAATACGTTCATGCTCGGCACCGATTACTACAGGCGCGGTTTTATCGATCAGCTTTCCCGGCTCAATACCGGCCGCGTCTTTTACACGTCGCCGGACCGGATTGGGAATTACATCCTCGTCGACTATATGGCGAACAAACGCAAGCGCATCGGCCGCCCGTAACCCCCTTTGTCCCTTCAAACCCTGTAACTCTTTAACCTGACCCCTTTTCTCCGGGATCCTTAAGAGAAGACCGCAGGCCGATGCCGCAAGGGAGGGTATAGTCGTGACATCATTTCAAGAAAAGTACGGACCGTGGGCGCTAGTCACTGGAGCCTCTTCTGGAATAGGGGCTGAGTTCGCCAAACAGCTGGCGGAGAGGAGCTTGAACTTAATCCTCGTTGCTCGGCGCACAGAGAGACTGGACGATTTAGCCAGTCACCTGGAGAAACAGAACAACGTCCAAGTAAAGACAATAACCGCGGATTTATCCCGACCAGACTTCATGTCGCTCGTATATCCCCTAATCCAAACACGGGAAATAGGGCTTCTAGTCAACAATGCCGGGTTTGGCATAGGCGGGTATTTCTTGGAGAACGATCTGCAAAGAGAGTTGGCTTTGTTGGACGTAAACTGTCGCGCACCCTTAATCTTGGCTCATGAAATTGGCCGAAAAATGGCCGAGCGGAGACGGGGCGGTATTATTTTCGTGTCTTCCGTAAGCGCTTACCTCGCGACGCCGTTTGAGGCCAGTTATGCTGCGAGTAAAGCCTACGATCTTTTCTTAGCCGAATCCCTGTGGTACGAGCTTCGACAGCAAGGCGTGGATGTATTGTGCCTCTGTCCTGGTTCAACGATGACAGAATTCCATGAGATTTCCGGCACAAGAGAATTTGCTGCCATGGCGGTGGAGCCTGTGGTAGCCTTGGCATTAAAAACACTGGGGAAGAAACCGTCCGTCATTACGGGTTGGCATAATCGGCTGTTGGTTTGTTTAGTGAAAATGACCCCGCGCCGAATCGTTACCATCCTCGCAGGAAGAGTCATGAAGAGTCTTCGAAGACCTTAATGACCTTCCCGGTTTGAAAGTGCACCGTTAGCCGCGAACGACTTCGACTCCCGTTCTGGCGGCATGTTATCCTGAGAGCTCAGACAGAGGCACGGGACCAGATAATTGGTGAAGGGCCCCTGTGAAAAAGTTACGATCGAATCTCTCAGAATCCTGTGCAAAGAATTGTGGAAGCCTTGCCCAAGGAACGCTGGGATTGCTGTGGTGAACTCGATGTAAATTGAAATTGAGGATAAGCGCGGAGAAAATTCGGGGTAACCAAAGGTTATAGCCAGAGATCGTAATGTTTAAGGGGGTTCTGTAATGGTACACGTTATCCAGAAAAGATATAAGAAGTGCTCGAACACTCAAAAGGCCCACCAAGGGTTTCCAATTTTCCCCATAACAGAATCCGCTCAGACCCAAAATAAGGCAAATTGCTATGCCATCTATCCGAATCTCTCGAATCCGTTTATCGTTCATAAATTTCCTCGCCAACCATTTCTCCTGTATATCGCCCGGGTTGACAAGACGCTGCCCCAGCTTACGGAAAATGTTTGGCGGTAAGAAAAATAATATCGTACTGAAGACCTCTAATAGGTAAAGCCCGCACAGGATGTAAAAAAAGTATCTGAAACTGGCTTTGACTCTTGAAACCTTGTCCGGATCGTACATCTCGGTTCCTTTTTCCAGTGGCGACCGGTTGAACTTGTGATGCGAAAGGTGGGTTAACCGTAAAACGTGAAAAGGCGAGCCGAAACAAATAGAGAGCAACCTCCCTGCCGCTAAATTGATACGATCAGAGGAATTGAACAGGTCGTGGATGGACTCATGAATCAGAGCCCACAACGCATTGTTCAAAGCAGCAAACGGGACAAGAATAAGACCCCACCACGCGCTTTACGGTAAAAAATAAAGCGGGAGGATAAAAAATTGGAAAATATTCACAGAAAGGCGCATTGCCGCAAGACCATAATTGAGGGCGTTGGGTATCGGGCTCCTGGTTGAGCGGGTCGGCTCTGCTCTCCAATTGCCTCGGCTAATCATCGAAATAATCTACTATAGTGACGGAATTAAATAAGTTGACATCAAATCCCCTCTCGCTCTCCTAAATCCCCCTCTATCCCCCTTTACCAAAGGGGGAGAAAGGGGGATTTGAGGGAGGACAGGGTGATTATGGTAATTTTCTTTTTTCCTGCACTATAAGACCAAACGACCTGATAGCTGCACTCTGTAGCCCAGGAAAGAGTGGCGGCTTTTCGAGGTATCGTATCCCATTGAGCCGCGGGGTGATATAATCCCCTGAGAAACCATTTCTCTTGCGATTTCAGAATAGCGACCTTCCTCCGAAGATCACAAGACCCGCAGTCCACTTTAATGCCAAACAGCACTTTAGGCAACAGGGTTTTTACCCCAAGGACGTTGGCAAGAAATAATGGCAGCGCGGACCGCCACCTCGCTGCTGAGGTCGTTCAGGAGAGAAACTATGCCCAGAACCTTAACATTACGATCGAGCGTCTTGAAACCCCCTTGCCGTTCTACATGCTTCTCGCCGTATCCTACATCTCCTGGCTCACCCATAGATTAAGAAGCCCAACCCGGCAATAATCAGCGTCGCCTCGATAATCAGGACAAAGAAACGTTCCGGAATTCTGTCGAGGATCTTTTTTCCGATGAACGATCCAAAAATCATAATCGGCCCCAACGCAAGCCCCGCCGTGACGCCCTTGAGCGTCAGGATCGAGGCCCCTCCGTACGCTGCAAGCTTGGCAATGTGCATAACGACTGTCGCAAATGCTTCAGTACCAATGTAAGCCCCCTTCACGAGCCCATAAGCCAGGAAGAACGGGGCCATAAGGGGTCCCACGCTTCCCAGCAAAGCCGACAGGAAACTGAAGATTGCGCCTATGGCGGCGAAGCCGCGTAAAGAAGGGCGAAAGGCGCTCGATCTGCCTATATGGCGGTAGACCACTGTGGCAAGGAGGAAAATTCCCAGCAGCCGCTTGAGGAACGAGAGCGGAGCTGAGGCGAAGAGCACACCACCGATCAGCGCGGCTGGGATACCCCCGAGCGCAAACCACCCAACTACTGGAAATGCCAATTGGCGCCGATTAAACCAGACGCGGCTTCCGTTGCCGATCAACTGGGCCACCGTAAGGATCGGAATCGCATCCCGCACCCCATAGACCACCACTAGAATCGGAAGCAGAACGGCAGCTCCACCGAAGCCAGCCACCGCCGCCAGCGTCGATGCCACAAGGGCACCGCCGCCCATCAAAAGAATGTTGGGAATATCCGTCATTCAGGCGTCTGTTATTCACTTTCTAGCACCGTGAGTCCCAGTACCTCAAGGACGCGGGTATTCCACTTTTCCCAGGCGAAAAGCTCGACATGCGCCCCTACCTCCGGAAGCTCGTTCCCCAGTGGCTCCTTAAAGCGGCACCATTGCTCCCTTCCTTCTCCTTCCCCTATGGCTAGACAAAAGCAATAACTTTTTGGATCCTTTTCAGTAACCGAACCGGAAAGCGACACAGCATTGCCGAACCTGTGCCACAAGAGTTTAAAATAAACCTCCTCTGGGTGTTTAAGAGGCTTCAGGTTACCGGCAGGGCTCGATTCACAGTCCTCAAGGAGAAAGCCTCGTCTGGCACCCAGAAACACAATCGATTTACTTGGGAGCCCAAGACCGTAAAACACGGGGAAACCCGCCGCGTACAAGTTCTGAAGATATTCGATGTCACGCAAATTCTCTACTGTGACCTCGACCCTGGCATAATTTTCACGGGAACTCATCTTCTTTAAGAACACCAGAGGAAACGGTTGCCGTAGGTATAAGGCTATGTCTTTTACCGACTGCGCTTCACCAATCAGCCCTTTCATGGTGATCCTATCCAAAGGGATACCAGCCGAGGAGATCTCGTTTGTGGATATGCGACTGCGTCGTGACCGCGTCATCATCTTGCACTCATCAGCCGCTTCTTACGACCAGCACGGAGCAATGCGCGTGGTCCACAACCTTGTCCACCGTAGCCCCCAGAAATCTTCTCCTCAGTGCCGAGTGAGGCTTTGTTCCTAATACAACGAGATCAACCCGCAAGTCCTCGGCAATTCTTAAAATCGTATCGGCGGGCTTTCCGAAATCGATATGGAATTTCGCTGAAAGCCCTCGCTGCTTCAAATGTTCAGCGGCGTCTTCCATGATCTTCGAATAATAGCTCTTGGCTTGCTCTCTTGCCTCTTCCGTTTCGCTCACCGTCTCCGCATACTCTGGAATCCTCCCAACCGCCAGAAGATGAAGTTCCGCGTCAGCCGCTCCGACGATCTCGCCACTCTTCTCTAAAGCAAGCTTAGCGCCTTCTGAGCCGTCATAGGCGACCAAAATTTTTTTAAACATCGTCTTCCCCTCCTTTCGTTTCAAACAGGACTTCACGCTCTCTGCCCTTCGGTTCAAAAAAAGCTTGAGCTATCAGTGTCGGAACAATAGCGGTTAAGATAACGACAACGACCAGAACAGAGTACTGTTCCCTGCTAATAATCCCGTGGGTAAGGCCGTAAAGGGCGGAAATCGTTCCGAAAGTGAGGCCCGTGCTCATCATCAGGGTGGTATAGAGATTGATCTTCGTGGTGAATCGGAACAGTGTCCCTACTGGATACAGACCTAACAATTTCGCAAGGCTCTTTGCCAGGAAGAAGACGACGACGAGGCCAAAACCCGCGGCCACAGCCTTTAAATCGACCAGGCTTCCGGCTTTGAGAAAGTAGAACGGCGTGAGCAAGGCAAACGTGGTGGCTCTCATCCGCCTGATCAGTTCCCTGTTGGCCAGGAACGTATCGGCCAAGACCATGCCGACCAGATATGCCGGAAGAACACCCTCGCTTCCGCCTCTTACGGCGAGGTAGGCAAGGACTAAAAGGACGAGATAGATATACTTAACTTCAGGTTCGCTGGAATGCGCGTTGACTCTCGTAAGGTAATAAGGCGTAATTTTCGGGAGAAGAAACAGGGCAAGAACAGTCAAGACAACAAAGATCCAAAACCATGCCCCGAAGCTGGTAAACAGCAACCCAAGGGCGATAACCGTTCCAAGATCATCCACAAAGCAGGCAGCGAGGATTAGCTTCCCGATAGGAGTCTCGTTGAGTCCGGTTTCCACCATAACCGCATAGACCACGGCAACCGATGTGGTAGACATGGCAATGCCGGCGATTTGCGCTGCCCTGAGATCCCAGCCCAAGAAGAATTGGGCCGCAATCCAGGATAAGGCAAAGGGGGCAAAAAATCCTATGACCCCCAGGACCAGGCTCTCTTTCCAAAATCTCTTTAGGGTCCGGCTTTCAAGCTCGGCGCCCGCGAGGAAGGTAAGGATGATGGCCCCAAAACTGGCAAGAAAATTTATCCATTCGGTAATTTGCGGGCGAAAGGTGTTGCCCGCAATGATACCT
Organism: Deltaproteobacteria bacterium; assembly: GCA_016193385.1. The sequence continues at coordinate 349 of JACPSF010000135.1, read as the reverse complement.
ACGACCAACTCAACCAGAGCGACGGAAACACCGATCCTGAGGGAAATAAGACTTGATATTAAGGCGAGACCGATCCAGACAATCGCTTCCCACCAGAGCTGTTCCATGACGCTACCTCCTTAAATGAAGTAGGCGTCATCAGCCCTGGCAGGCGGTTAAGGGAGAACGCCATCTCCGCGAATTGGATTTTTTATATCACCCCGAAAAACCCATTTCAATCGGATCTCCGGCTTGCGACTGCCCTACGCCCTTCAACCGTTCATCCATCGGTGATGAGAACCAATACTCCCGTATAAGCCAGCAGACGGTTTTTCTTCGCCAGCGGCCCGAGCTCAAAACTTCCGAACAT
>JACPSF010000190.1 GCA_016193385.1 Deltaproteobacteria bacterium | reverse complement strand
TGTTGCATTTGACTCGAGTGTCCAGCTTGATCGTCTCTCTCTACGGGTGTATAGGAGGCTTGGGATTGACGCTGGGTCCGGGCACACTTTCGGCTACACAGTAGAGAACCATGTATTACGGCGCTCGAGGGATCGTCGGGTTGGTCAAACCGACTTACCGTCCTGGCGGGATGGAGAGTTTCATCCGTCTTATGCCCGATGGCGTGGGCTTCATTCCTCTCCATGTCGGCGTCAGGGCCGGGACTGAGCAGGAATTTCAGGAGGCTTTGGCCATCGCTGAGAGAAAGGTCGCCAAGCTCGCCGAGCTGGGAGCAGACATCGTGGTCATCATGGGCGCGCCTCCGACCATGGTCCGCGGATACGGCTTTGACACAGACCTTGCAGCCCGGCTTCAGGAAAAGTACCGCGTCCCGGTTCTCACCGCCACGATTGCCCAAGTCGAGGCCTTCAGGGTCTTGGGGATCAAACGGCTGGTCGGGATCACCTATTTCAAGGACGACCTCAACCGCCGGTTCGCCAAATTTTTTGTGGACGGTGGGTTTGAAGTGGCGGCGATGAGAGGACTTGAGGTCCCCTTTAAGGACGCGGGAAAGATCCCTTCCGAAGAGATCTACGCCTTTGCGAAGAAAGTTTTCGTCGACGCCGGCGGCGCAGATGGGATCTATCTGCTCGGGGCTGGGTGGCACAATCTTCCCGTCATCGAACCTTTGGAGCGGGACCTCCAGACCACCGTCGTCTCCAGTATCCCAGCGCAGGTGTGGGCCACGCAGAAGCGGCTTCACCTGCGCGCGCCCGTTAGAGGCTACGGCAGGTTACTGGAGGAAATGCCCTAGACAATTGCAAATTGCGGATTGCGAATTTCGAATTGAAAAAAATCTGAGATCTGCAATTTGAAATTTGAGATTCCGAGCGAAGCGAGGACATGCGCGTTGTCATTCATGGTTTGACCAAAGAGTTCATGACCGGGCAGGGTAAGACCCGCGCCCTGGCGGGGGTGGACCTCGAGGTCCGTGACCGGGAATTTTTCGGCGTGATCGGGCCCACCGGGTGCGGGAAGACCACTCTGCTTCATATCATCGCCGGCCTGGAAAAGCCGACCGCGGGCTCGGTTGAGTTCGTCGGGGAAAAGCGGACTAAGGCGATGGTCTCGATGGTCTTTCAGGACGCTGCCTTGCTGCCATGGCGGACAGTCGACCGCAACGTCCCTTTAGGGCCGGAGTTTCGCGGGGAGGCGAAGCCGGTCTACCAGAGGGTGGCCCAATTTTTTCTGGAGATGGTCCGGCTCCTGGACTTTGGCTCGGCCCATCCGAACGAGCTCTCGGGCGGGATGAAGCAGAAGGTGGCGATCGCCCGCGCGCTGGCGAACGATCCGGAAGTCATCCTGATGGACGAGCCCTTCGCCAACCTCGACGCGCAGACGCGCCTGCTCTTGCGCGAGGAGCTTTTGCAGATCTGGGAGCGAGATAAGAAGACTGCCATCCTCGTCACCCACAATATCGAGGAGGCCGTCATGCTGTGTGACCGAATCGCGGTCATGAGCGCCGCACCCGGAGTGGTGAAGAGCGTTGTCTCCGTTGATGTCCGCCGCCCGCGCAACTTTAAGAGCATGTCCGATCCCGATTTCATCCGCTGCCTGGAGAAGATATGGGGCCTATTGCGCTACGAAGTCGATAAAGCGATGCGGGAGAACCACCCCTCGGGCTCGACCTCTTCTCAGGAAGGGCAGAGCCGAAAGAATTATTTTGATTGGTGGTGAGGAGGCGAGGCGGTGTCCGTTCCTTAAATCTCAATGACGCGTCTGGCTCTAATCTTCTTCCGGCGGGCTAGTTCCCACACGTAGCGACTCACGGCCAAGTCCTCATCGGCGATGCCGTTGGACTGAAAGAGAATCTTCTTCAGGCGAGGTTGAGGCGCGCCTTCGGCGACGATCTTCTCCAAAGGAATTATATCCTCCCAGCGGATGATTCCCGCTTTGCAGGCATCAATGAGATCGCCGCTGTCGGTTTGCGCCGTGGGAAGGTCATCCGTGACGACGAGATCCATTCTCCGGATAAGCTCGCCGGAGACTTCATGTTTTGCCGCTTGGTTTGCCCCCATGGAGATGACCAAGACTTCGTCCCTGATTCTGCTGCCGTCGATCAGAGGAGTGGAAGAATCCGTCGCCACTACAACGATATCCGATTCCGCTTCGATCTCCTCGGGAGACGAAGATTCCTTAAACTCCACGGACAGTCGTTTGCCCATCTCGCGGATGAAATCTTTTCTCTGCCTCGGATTGCGACCGAAGACCAAAACCTGCTTGGTCTGGCAGGAGTGTACGATTGCCTCCACTTGGAACGTTGCCTGCCAGCCGGAGCCGATCAGCCCTATGACTTCGGCTCTCGGGGGGGCGAGATATTTCGCCGCCACGCCGCTTGCCGCTCCCGTGCGCAGGCTGCTTAGATAGCCCATGTTGATCACCGCCTGAATTTTCCCCGTCCGTCCGTTGTATAAGGTAACCGTATTTGCCTCACCGGCGTACGCCCTTAGACAGAGGAGATCCGAATCCGCCTGCCACGAGGCCATCACGTTCAACTGCTTCTGGCTGCTCTTCAGTCTCCGACGCGGCAAACTCCGCACCTTGCCGGCTGCCCGGTCTCGAAAGATTCCCTCGACCACCCGGATGGCGCGGGGCATGTCGATCAGCCGGCGGGTCAGTCGCTCGCTGAGTATAAGCGCCATGAGGTCCCTACGCCTGGACGGTATAGGGAAGGATCACCTGAAAAGAGGAGCCCTTGCCCAGTTGGCTGCGGACTTGGATCTCTCCCTTGATCAGCTCAAGGTATTTCTTGACGATCGTAAGCCCCAGGCCGACTCCCTGGGCCGTGTCGGTGGAGCGGACCTGATGGTATCCTTCGAAAATCTTCGGCAGCTCTTCGGGCGCGATGCCTCGGCCGGTGTCTTCCACTACCAGTGCGACGGATCCGGAGGCCGGCCGGTTCTCGATCCGGATGCGCACTTCTCCTTTAGCGGTGTACTTGAAGGCGTTCACGATCAGGTTGCACAGGATCGCTCCGACTTTAGCGCCGTCGGTCGTAAGGATCGGGAGATTGGGCTCTATGTCCCAGACGACCTTGAGCCCGTTTTTCCTTTGCAGCTCGGCGACCAGAGGTTCGAGCGATTTGAGGATCTCGTCGATGATCACGGGGGAGATATCCAGCGGGACGGCCCCCGCCTTGATCCGCGAGAGGTTCAACAGATCGTCGAGCATTCGGAGAAGTGTTTGGCACTGGTCTTGAATCTTGCTCAGGGACCCTTTTTGCTCGTCGGTCAATATTCCGGTGGCCCCCATGTTGATGATCTCCAGGAGCCCGGCGATGACGGTGAGCGGGGTCTTAAGCTCATGCGCGAGGCGGCCAAGAAATTGAGAACTCTCTTGGTTTGCCCGTTCGAGATCACCATTAAGCCGCTTAAGCTCCTCGAAGAGAAGCGCGTGGTGTATGGCCACTGCGGCTTCCGCAGCCAGCTGTTGGAGAAAGAAGACGTCCCTTTCAGTGAAATCTTTTACAGTGCGGCTTAATACGACCAAAGCGCCGATCCCTTCGCCTTTCAGGACAATGGGAACCCCGAGGTAGCTCCTAAACCCGAGGGTCTCCACTACGCCCCCCTTGGGACCCGAGGAGTTGTGCTGTTTCAGGTCCCGGATGAGTAGGGGACGACAATCCTTGATGAGAGAAGACGATTGTACCTGGCTCTCCAGGCTGGCCTCGTGGTAGGGGGGAAGCTCCATCCCCGAAATCGCGCGAATACGGAAAGAGCCGTTAGCTTCGCGCAGCCATACAAGAGCGCAATCGGCTTTGAAAATGTTCAGGACCTCTTTGGTTAGGCGTTGGAGGAGGGCGTCGAGATCGAGCACGTTGATCTCGGAGGTGAGTTGATGCAGTACCCCCTGTTCCTCTAACAGGCGGTGGGTTTGCTGGAAAAAGCGCGCGTTCTCCATAGCGATGGCAAGCCACTCGGCCACGGACTCGAGAAAGGCCGCCTCGCGCTTGCTGTAAGCTTTGGTTTTGTTGGATGCGACGTGCAGGCTTCCGACCACGCGGTCCCAAAGAGCGATCGGCAAGCTGATGTAGGAGCGAAAGCCCATGTGCTTGAGGTGTTCATCCGTCTCGAACTCTCGCGCCGTCGAGGTATCTTCGCGGATGAAGGGCTTGCGCTCCCGCACGACCCGCTGGGTGACGTTGTCTTCCCGCGGGGAAAATTCTGGGTCGTCGTTAAGGGAGTCCTGGGGGAAGGGAGAGATCAGGAAGAGACCGGTGAGCTTGTCTTGGGGGTCTACGCGGCCGATCGCGATCCGGTCGTCAGGGACGTACCCCTTGATCCCCACCGCAAGCTCGCGAAAGACCGCATCCAGACTGAGCTTGGAAACCATAGCCCGGCCCAGATGGGAGATGGCCTTCTGCCATTGGAGGTCGGAGTCGGCAGTTCGCTTGCGCTGAGCGGCCTTGGTTATGGAAGCCCGGGCCATGAGACCTTAATTTACCACACCCTGCGCAACTTTGGGAACCTCGGAGGCTGATCTCCCTGGCCTACGCCACGGCCTTGACGGCGAGGCCGGGCCGTCCCAAGATAGGTGCTAGGAGCTCATTATGGAAGAGAAGATTCCCAGAAAGTGGAGCTATCTTTTAGTTTTATTGCTGCTCCTGGCGGGGGCGATTCTTGTCTGGAGGAGCATGAGAGAGTCCGGAACCGTCCCGAGTGTTCCCGCGCCGCCGGGGGAGCGGGCCGGCGAGTACGGACAAAGTGACAGACAGATCCAGCAGATGGAGCGTCAGATCACTGAACTTCGTAAAGAGATCGAGGAGCGCTCCGCGCAGGTCGGGGATTTGAAGTCTCAGCTTGAGGAGATGTCCAGGGCGCTTACCTCTACGCAGCCGAAGCTCGAACAGGCGAGACGCGAAAGGGGACCTGCGGCAGTGTCGCCGCCCCAGCCGAGCGCAGGGGTCTCCGGGCCTAGGGAAAGAGCTGGGTCCGGGGAAGTCCCCGTGGCCAAGGAAAACTTCCCGCCCAAGGAGCCGGAACCGGCTGGGATCTGGGAGCGGCCGGCCGAGCCCGGGACCTACGAAACCATTCGGGTCACATCCGTGTTTGAAGAGCCCTCGGGGTCTTCGCGTAAGGTGGCCACGATCAAGGAGAGGACAGAGGTCACGGTGGTCGGCTCTCGGGGAGAATGGCTCGAGGTCCGATCCAAGTATGGCAACCCTCCGGGTTTCGTGCGCCGGGAGGACGCCATGTTCGTGAAAGGAAAGGATTGATCGCCGCCTCGGCCTAAGTCCAGGTAGGTTGGGGGTTTATCGTTTGTAACGCCCCATCAGTTGGGCCTCAGCCAAGATGTGGCCTTTCATTGCGTCGAGAAGTTGCTGCTTGGTTGCCCGCGGTCTCAAGTCTGTCTGCGCATCCACCGCGTAGAGCTTGAAAAAGTAACGGTGCGCGGGTCCACGGGGCGGACAGGGGCCGCCGTAACCAATCTTTCTGAAATCGTTGATCCCCTGCTTGGCGCCGTTGACCAGAGTCTCATTGGGCTTCAACCCTTCCGCCAGCTCCTTTGTGTTCGCGGGTAGATCATAGATGACCCAGTGGACCCATGTTCCCCCGGGGGCGTCCGGATCATCGGCGATCATGGCGAAGCCCTTGGTTCCTGATGGGGGATTTTCCCACCGCAGCGGAGGGGAAACGTCCGGCCCGTCGCAGGTATATTTGCGCGGGATATCCGCGCCGTTTTGAAAGGCTGAACTCTTAATCTCCATAGCCATGGCAGATCCTCCGATCGCCGAGGAAAGTATCCAAAGGGCTGTAATGAGAATCCATCGATGCTCTTTAATTTCCGTGTCCCGGTCGTTTGCCAAAAGAAACCTGCTATTTTTCCCCCGGATTCAATCTAGACCTCCCGCCATAAAACTGTCAAGGTAACCAGGCTAATCCATGAAAAGTCGCATTAAGCTCGTTACCGAAGCCATTTGGGCAAGCACGTGAGAGTGTGATATTGTGCGCCGTAAAGGGGAGGTGCTAATGAAACGGTTTGCTTTTTTGGCTGAAGGCTTGAAGTTGATAGTTTTGATGCTGACACCCGTTGTAGCAGTCCCTGTGCAGGCACAGGACTTCAAGGCGATCCTCGCTAACCCGGAGCGCCCTCAAAACGAGCGCGCCCTTGATTCTTCCCGCAAGCCGGAAGAGGTGCTTAAATTCTACGGCGTCAAGCCTGGAGACAGGGTGGCCGATATTATGGCCGGAAGGGGCTATTACACTGCGATCCTATCCCAGGTCGTCGGCGATAAAGGTGGGGTCTACTCCGCAAACGAGACCGTGAGAAAAGAATTCGCCGCGCGTTTTCAGAATCCTCTCTATGCGAACGTAAGGCCCGTCGAAGGCAGAATGGACATGCTCGCTCTGCCTTCTGACGGTTCGCTCGACTTTGTGCTGATCCACCTGAACTATCACGATCTGGCGCCGCAGACGCGAACGGCAATGAACCGAAGGATTTTTGCCGCCCTCAAACCTGGTGGGGCATACGGCGTCGTCGACCATTCCGCTAAGGATAAAAGTGGTAATGAACATACTCTCAGCCTGCACCGTATTGATAAAGCCTTGGTGGTTAAGGAGGTGACCGCCGCTGGTTTTAATCTTGCAAAAGAGGGAGACATGCTCAAGCATCCTGAGGACCCGCGCACGGAGAGCGTATTCAAAGATCGCGGCAACAGCGATCGCTTCGTGCTGCGGTTTGAAAAGCCAAAATGATTCTCTTGCCACGCTTGAGAATCGGGATCGATATCGGTGGCACGTTCACTGATCTCTGCGTTCTCGACGAAAATGGGGGTGAGGTTTTTAACCTGAAGGTGCCCACGACCCCCGGGGATCTAACCGAGGGTGTGATGGGGGCCTTGGATGCCTTCTTCCGGGGCAGCCATTCTGCCGATGATGTGACCTTCCTTTTTCATGCCACCACTGTGGCCACCAATGCCTTGCTGGAGCAGAAGGGAGCCAACACGTGGCTCCTCATCACAGAGAGCTATACGGGCGTGTATGAGACGCCCGAGCTTGGCGAGATCCGGATAGGATCCTACGATTACCTCTCTTTCCCCAAGCCGCGCATGCTTGTTCCCCAACGGCAAACCATTCAGATCCCGGAACGGGTGGATTTCCGCGGCAACGTGCTGCGTCCGCTTGACGAAAACGAGACGCGGCGGCGCTTGGCTCGCCTGCGGGACGCAGGGGCCGAGTCGGTGGCGGTGTGTCTGCTCTTCTCCTTCATGAACCCCTCCCATGAGCAGCGCCTGCGCGAGATGATAAAAGAGGTCGCCCCCGAAGCTCACGTTTACCTTTCTTCCGAGACCCTCCCTCAGATCCGTGAATACCCGCGGCTGGCTACGACGGTAGTTAACGCATACATCGCCCCCGTTGTCATCCGGTACATTCACAGTCTTGGGCAGGCCTTAGCCTCGCGCGGTATCAGCCGGCCGCTTTACATCATGCAATCGAACGGGGGGAGCCTGACCAGTGGAGCACTGCAGAAGATCCCAGTGCAGATGATTGAATCCGGGCCTACTGCTGGCGCTTTGGCCGCAGCTCATATCGGCCGAATGACCGGCCACCTAAAAGTAATCTCTTTTGACATGGGAGGCACAACGGCCAAAGCCGGAATCATCGAGGGGGGCGAGCCTAGAGTCGTCCCTCGTTTCCAGGCCGGGGAGTGGCTGGTCACGGCTCCATCCCTGGACTTGGTGGAGATCGGATCGGGCGGCGGGAGCATCGCCTGGATCGACCAAAGCGGAATGCTCAAGGTGGGTCCGCAGAGCGCCGGCGCCGAACCCGGCCCGGCATGCTACCCTGGGGGTGGGCAGTCTCCTACGGTTACCGACGCGGACCTGACGCTTGGCTGGCTCAATCCGGACTATTTTCTAGGTGGAAAGGTTCGCCTGGACCCGTCGGCGGCAGCCCGCGCCATCGCTCAGAAAGTAGCCGAGCCATTAGGCCTCGACTTGATCGCAGCGGCCAACGGCATAGTCAAGATCGTAAATTCCCAAATGGTGGAGGCCCTGCGCCTGGTCACCGTCTCCAGGGGCGAGGATCCGCGCCAGTACGTATTGGTCGCTTTTGGGGGGGCTGGTCCGGTGCACGCTGCCCAGTTGGCCGAGGAGCTGAAGATTCCCCGGGTCTTAGTTCCCCCTTTCCCTGGGCTGGCCTCTGCTATGGGACTTCTCGTGTCGGATCTCAAGAGGGACTACGTTCAGACTCGTTTCGCCGACCTGGAGGCCGTGACGGCAAGCGAAGTCCAAGAGCGTTTTGAGGCTATGGAGGCTGCCGCTCGAGAGGAGTTCGAGGCGCAAGGTATATCCCCCGACCGCATCCGGCACGAACGAGCCCTGGACCTCCGCTACAGCATCCAGAAATATGAGCTCCCTGTACCCGTAGCGGGGAATGGTTTAAAGGAGGCCGATAGGCTCGCATGGCGTCGGTTGTTCGATGAGCTTCACGAGAAGCACTACGGCTCCAGGGCGACTGACCAGCGGGTGGAGATCGTGAACTACCGCCTGACTGCCAGGGTGGCTCTCCCTAAACCTGTAGTGCGGGAGTTATCTCTTGACGGGGAGAACCCGCATGTCGCGCTGAAGGGCCGCCGCCGGGCCTATTTCGACGGGTGGCTTGATTGCCCCATTTATGCTCGGGAGCGGCTTCTCTGTGGTAACCGTCTTCACGGACCCGCCATCATTGAGCAGATGGATTCAACCATTGTGGTCCAACCGGAGCGCGAGGCCCTCGTGGATCGGTTTGGAAACGTGATCATCGAATTGACCACGGAGAGGATATGACAGCAGGACTGGACCCCATTGTCCTGGAGTTGATTCACTCAAAGGTCACCAGCATCGTCGAGGAGATGCGGGTGGTTCTCTTCCACAGCGGATACTCTACGGTTCTGCGCGAGTCAGAGGATGGCAGCGCCGGCCTTCTGGACTCCCGACTGCGCACCGTGGCGGTCTCCAAGAAGCTGCCGCTTCACTTTGGCTCCTTCTCGGCCATTGCCGAGCATCTGCCGCGATACTACCGCCCGGACGAGGTGGGCGAGGGCGATGTGCTCCTCTTCAACCACCCCTATGCGGGCAATGTCACGCACCCATCGGATACCGTGATACTTATGCCGGTCTTCGTGGACGGGGCCTTGGTGGCGTACACCGCAACTCTTGCCCATAAGCCCGACTTGGGAGGGCCGCGCGGTCTCGCGGTTGCCCGCGATCTATGGGAAGAGGGGCTGGTGATTCCGCCGCTCAAATACTACATGCGCGGGGAAGTCAACCGCGAGGTCGAACAGCTCATCGCCGCGAACAGCCGCATCCCGGTGGAGACCCTTGGCGATCTGCGGGGGCAGGTGGCGGCCTGTCGGGTGGGAGCGCAGCGTATGCGGGATCTGTGCGCCCGCTTTGGGGTGGAAACGGTTACCGGCGGCTGTGAGGAGCTGATGCACCGGGTGGCCGGGCGCCTGCGCGAAGTAATAAAGGCTCTACCCGACGGAACGCATGAGGCCGAAGGAGTGCTGGACCACGACGGGATTAATTTTGACCGGCCGCTTCGCGTCCACATCATCGTCAGCAAAAAGGGGAGCGAGATCCTCTTCGACTTTAGCGGCTCTGACGAGCAGGCTCGTGGACGAGTCAACGTGGTCCCGGGGCTGATCAAGAATTGTTGCTATTTCGCCCTCATGGCCATGACCGACGCCAATCTCCCATTCAATCACGGCTTTGTCGACGTCGTGCAAACCCGCTTCCGGGAGGGAACCATTGTTTGTCCTCGCCCCGGGGCGGCAGTATCCGACTACGTGCCACTGGCCTATTTGACTTCGGACGTGGTCCTTAAAGCGCTGGGAGAGTTTTGTCCGGAAAAGGCCGTAGGCTCGGCCGGAGGGGGCGGCGCCATCCGTATCCTGGGGACAGCGCCGGCATCCGGGAAGCCGTGGATGCTCATGGAGCTACTCGACACGGCACTGGGCGCAACTTCCAGTCGGGACGGTGTTTCCCTCATCCATGGCACGCTCGGCGTGGGGCAATTTCGCCCGGGTCCAATCGAGATCCACGAAACCGAGTTTCCTCTCCGGATTATCCGCTTCGACGTGCGCACGGACTCGGGCGGTCCGGGTAAGTTTCGCGGCGGACTTGGCTGCACGAGGGAGTATGAGGTTCTGGAGCAGGCCCTGGTGCCCGTGCGCGGTAAAGGCGACCTGAGAAGCAAGATGCCGCCGTGGGGGGTTTTTGGGGGACGACCGGCGGCTGTTGGCGGCATCTCGGTCAATGGGGTCGAAGTCCCTGCGAGAACCCGTGAGGTGCAGGTTATGCCTGGCGACGTCGTGCGGATAGATATGAACGCGGGGGGTGGTTACGGCGATCCCCAGGATCGCGATCCGGAGCTTGTCCTTGGCGATGTCATGGATGGCTATGTCACTCTCCATGGTGCGCGCGATGCCTACGGCGTCGTGATTAATTCCGGGAATCTTAGTGTTGACTACGAGGCCACCGAAAGCTTGCGCAAGCAAAGACGAGCGCAATCTATCTAGCTCATCCAACAAGCTCGCGTACTAGGAAGCCCACGCAGAGAGGCGAAGGCGGATCGGGCATACTTTACTTTACTTTTTGATTCCGCTGAAAAACGGCTCTACCATGCTTCGACGGGCTCAGCATGAACGGAAAATCGTCAATGCTATCAATCTAATTCCCGTTCGCCCTGAGCTTTGTCGAAGGGTGAACGAGGGTTTTTCAGCGGAATCACTTTTTCTGATTCAAGGGCCTCCGGGAGTCCTGCTAAGGAGGCTATCGTGACGCCATACTATTCAAGCGAGAGGACTTTGGCAAGGGAGTTTTTCCCTTGACGCCCAGAATGGAATTGCCCTATTTTAGGGCCGGTTGTCGCATAGCGACAGAGTTCATAGAAAGGAGCATTTTTATGAAAAGGAGTATTCCCGAACTTCGGGAAGTGACAAGGAAGCACCTGGCCGAGCGATGGGCGGCCAAAGAGATGGGTACGGGCCGCATTGACATCGTGCATTACGAGCAGAAGAGTTTCGAGGCCACGGTCAAGTCGGGAGATAAGGAACTCAAGTTTTGGATCGATGAGCCTGCTGAAAGAGGGGGGTTGTGTCGGGGGTCCCATCCTCTGGGTTATTTTCTGGCCGGGGCCGCAGGCTGACTGGCTACACAATACGCCAGTTTGGCGATCAGCCGGGAGCTTCCCATTGAGGATCTGAGGGTAACGGCGAGATTACACCTGGTTCGAAATCTCCCGAGTAATTTCAGGGACCTGGTCTTTGACGTGCGCCTTGAAGGGAAAGTCGCGGAGGCTGAGATCGAAACCCTAGCGCGAGACGCGAGCAGGCATTGCTTCGTGGAGAACACGTTAGCTAAGACGATGACTGTTACGACCGAAGTGAAGCTCAATGGCCAAAAGCTCCTCACTCTCAATCGAAATCCACAGGAGGAGGTGCCCGTTTCCAGCTAGATCGCATAGAAAGGGGAGTATCATCGGCGGCAACATGCCATCACCAGTATGGGTTGTCACCCACGGATGAAGTGCCTAGTATGCCGTTGGGAGATGGTGAAAAGGAAAGTTGCAGTTGATTTGCGTATCGCCAATTTTCTGTGTGTAGCGATAAAAGGAGGTCATTCACCATGGCACACGAACACAGATACACTATCGCGGACGATAAGGCGGTGCATGTGCTTCTGGATAAGATGCTGGGCGGAGGAACGCGACAGAAACGCCGAGAGAAGCTTTTGAAGGCACTGGATGAGGCATCTCGGCGCTACCAAAACTCTACCGGGAAGGAACGACAAGCTTTCTTCCACGGGCTTCTTACCGGCTACGCTGTTGCACTCAAGCTCTGGTAGCTTTCTCCCTTAAAATGGTCCTGATCGAGAAGCGGAGAATGGGGTTCAGGCCTTTCAGTGTTCAGAATCTTATCTCCTCTGTTATATTCGGTCCGCCGTGGCTCGCCGTCCTCTGGTCTTTTGCGGAATTCGGAAAAAGATAATCCATTTTTCCTAATTCCTGGAAAACCTACATAAGAAATCCTTAATGGCCCTCCATCATACCTGAATTGAGGAGCTTGGTATGTCTTTTGCGTCCCGTCGCGGTCAGAGGACTCCGTTCATCTTTTGACCCCTAGACGGCCAAATGGAACTCGCAGGTCGTTTCGCGGAAGCGCTGATCCAGGTTGAGGTTCCCAAGAACGGTCACCATAAAGGACTGATTTCTTGTCAGGTCGCGTGCCCTGTACACACGGATGCGCGAGGATACGTGCGCGCGATCGCCAACGGCGATTTCGAACAAGCCTATCTCATCGCTAGAGGACCCAATCCCTTTGCGTCGATCTGCGGCAGAATTTGCGGCGCGCCGTGCGAGCTATCTTGCCGCCGGGGAAAGATTCCCCGGACAGATGACGACGGATCGTTTGTAGCGGTCGACCGGCCGATTGCGATCCGCGCTCTCAAGAGGTTCGTCTGCGAGTCCTATGGCGCGGAGGCGCGACCCACAGGTCAACTCCTGGAAGCTCTTCGGGGACATCTGCCAAGCGTTGCGGGCGACGCCGAAGAGATGGCGTTTTTGCTTCGGGCGGCCGTTCAAGGAACGTTTACCCCCGCCAAGGGGGAAAGGGTCGCCATCATCGGATCAGGTCCGGCAGGGCTAAGCGCGGCACACGATCTGGCGCTTCTCGGCCTCAAGCCGATGGTGTTCGAGTTGGAGCCGGTGGCGGCGGGAATGCTGGGGGTGGGTGTGCCGGAATATCGTCTTCCTCGCGAGCTGATTCGACGAGAAGTTTCCGTGATCGAGGCCCTCGGCGCGGAGATTCGTTGCCATACCGAAATCGGGCGCGACGTTTCGTTTCAGTCGGTTCGAGAAGAGTTCTCCGCCGTGATCATCGCTGTGGGCGCGAAGCGCTCGCGAGCTTTGGGTCTTCCGGGCGAGCAGGGCCCCGGCGTTTTCGGGGGCGTCGATTTCCTTCGATCGGTGGCGCTCGGTGAGAGTTTAGCGCTGGGGTCGGATGTGATCGTAATCGGCGGGGGAAACGTGGCTTATGACGTTGCGCGTACGGTAGTTCGTCAAGCAGCTTACGATGCCGCTCGAACGGCAGCCCGTCTCCCGGGAACCCGGCGCGTTCGTCTGGTCTCACTCGAAACGCTGGAGGAGATGCCGGCTGATACCTTGGAGATCGTCGAAGGCGACGAGGAGGGGATCGAGCGAGTTTCGGGTTGGGGGCCTGTGGCCGTCCTACGGGGCGATCAGGGAAATGTCGCCGCGCTCGAAATCAAACGGTGCTTGCGCGTCTATGATGAACAACGCCGCTTTTCTCCTCAGTTCGAGGAAGGGAACCGGGAGGTACTGGACTGCGACACTGTTTTGATCGCGGCCGGGCAAGCGCCCGACCTTTCTTTTTTGGAGCAAGGGGGGACCGACGTCGAGCAATTCCGGCCAGGATGGCCGAAGGTCGATTCGACGACGCTCATGACCTCAGCCAAGGGCGTCTTTGTCGCGGGGGATCTCGCGCACGGAACGCGTCTGTTGATTGATGCAGTGGCTTCCGGAAAGAAGGCGGCCCGCTCCGTCTACCAATATGTGACCGGGCGGACGCTTCACCCCGAGACGCTCATGAGCTTCGTTCGACTCGACCGCTACAAGCGCGAACGCGGCTTTGAGCGGATTCCACGCGTGGAACTTCCATCTTTAAAGCCGGACGAACGCCTTAGAGATCCGAAAGCGCTGGTTGAAAAATGCCTCGGAAAAGAAGAAGCGACGCGGGAAGGCTCGCGCTGCCTCGATTGCGGCGTGACACCCGTTTTCGATGGAAGCCGTTGCATCCTCTGTGGAGGATGTGCCGACGTTTGCCCCACGCTTTGCTTAAAGATTGTTCCTTTGTCCTCCCTGAACCGAACGGGGGACTTGGCCGACCTTGCGAAATCTCAGTTGGGTGAAAGCGCGGACTGGGAGACCAATTCGGCGATTTTGAAGGATGAGGATCGCTGCATCCGCTGCGCGCTTTGCGTCGATCGGTGCCCCGCCGACGCGATTGCCATGGAACGAGTGAGCTTTCGAACCGAGTGGAGGACCGCATGACGACCGACGCCAAACCCACACAAACTGCCCGATCCCGACTGGAACCAGAGGCGATGCCGCGGCGGGACTTTCTCGGTCTTGCCGCCTGGTGGTCGGCAGCAGCGGCTCTCCTTTTCGGATTCCTTGGGGCGATGCGGTTGCCGAAAGCGGCCGTGCTTCCCTCCCCATCCAAGAAATTCAAGGTCACGCTTCCCGCTTTAATAGCTACCGGGCAGCCGTATGTACCCGCCGGTCGGTCCGTGGCCATCTATAAGGACGGCGCCAATGTCTACGCGATCTCCACCGTTTGCACTCATTTGGGCTGCATTGTCAAAGCGACCGACAGGGGCTTTGACTGCCCCTGTCATGGCTCTAAATTTGCGAAGGACGGGTCCGTGTTGAAGGGGCCGGCACCCAAAGGACTGCCGTGGGTCGAACTGAAGCATTTGGGCGGAGACACTTTCTTAGTCGACGAGGGAAAGGCAGTCGCGGCGGGGACAACGGTGATCGTATGAACCATGTCGCGGAAAAACGGAACGCAAGAGAGGAATCGGCGGTTGGGCGTTTCATTGAAAACCTAAGAGCCGCTCCTCATCGGTTTACCGAGACGATGTTCCGTTCGGGAAGGCCTCATTCGGATCGGACTCGCTCGACGTTTGTCTTCGGAAATGTCTTTCTCCATTTGCATTCGGTTCGGACGCACCGATGGAGCCTTCGATGGTCCGCCACTTGGGGCTTGGGCATTGCAGCCTTCTCCTGCTTCTTTGTTCTCGTGGCGACCGGCGTGCTGCTCATGTTCTATTACAAGCCGTACCCGGACGTCGCCTACCTTTCCATCAAAGACATCCATTTCGTCGTGCCCACGGGACGCTTCATCCGGAACATCCATCGTTGGTCGGGCAATATGATGGTGGTGATCGTTCTCCTTCACATGGCCCGTGTCTTCTATACCGCGGCTTATCGGTCGCCGCGCGAATTCAACTGGGTGACCGGCATGGGCCTATTGGCGGTCACTCTCGGCCTCTCTTTCACCGGATATCTTCTTCCGTGGGATCAGTTGGCGTATTGGGCGATCACCATCGGCGCGAACATCGCGCAATCTCCACGGGAAGTGACGGATGCGCTGGGGATAACGCAATGGTTTGACGTGGGTGGATTACAAAAGTTGATTCTCTTGGGCTCCGAAGAAGTGGGAGAAGAGGCGCTCATCCGCTTCTATCTTTTTCACGTAATGATTCTCCCGTTGGCTTTGGTGGCGCTCATCGCCGTTCACTTCTGGCGAATTCGTAAAGACGGTGGCCTGGCAAGACCCGTCGACGCGGACAGCCGGCTCGGGCCTCCCTCGGGGGAGGTCTATCCGGTTTTTACAGAGGCGCCGCAAAAGACCTACAGCCTGGCTGCAATCGTAAAAGGAAGGACAGCGGTCGTGGGGCGCGGACCGGAACAGACGATCCCTTCGATGCCTCACCTCCTGTTCGGCGAAGCCGCGGTGTTCATGTTGACGATCGCGCTTTCCGTAATTCTTGCGATTCTTCTCGACGCCCCTTTGAAAGAAATGGCCAACCCGGCAGTCCCCGAAAACCCCGCCAAAGCTCCGTGGTATTTTCTCGGGCTTCAAGAACTGGTGTCGCACTCGGCCTTCATGGGGGGCATCGGAATCCCGATGATCGTGCTGATCGGTCTGGGCCTGATTCCGTATCTCGATCGAGAAACGGAAGGGACCGGAATATGGTTCGGCGGATCGGGAGGACGGCCGCTGGTCGTCGGCTCGGCTATCTTCGGCCTTGCGGCGGTAGTGGCGGTTGAGGCGTTCGTGATTCGGTTCGGCTGGATCCGGCAGTGGTGGCCCAACACGCCTCAGCTTGTGGTTACCCTAGTCAACCCGGGAACGCTTCTTACGTTTCTTTACGCCGTTTACTCCGTTTGGTGTCTCAGAAAGTACGACTCGACGCGGGCAGGCGCTCTCGCTCTTTTCACCTGCTTTGTTTGCGGCTTTGTCGTGCTCACGGTGATTGGATCGTATTTCCGCGGACCGAACTGGGATTTTTATTGGTCTCCATCGCAATGGCCGGGACAGTAACCCCTTCGGGATTGCAAATGACAAATCTCAAATTGCAAAACTGACTGAAAAAGGATGAAGGCGAACAAACACCTACTTTTGTGGTCGAGTCTCGGAACGTTGGCCGTGCTTTTGTGGGCCGCCGTCGATGAAAACTTCTTGCGCGATTGGCGCGTGATCCAGCGGGAGATTCAGGCGCGGCTTCCCTCGTCCCAGGCGGACGCGTTTACGATTCAGTTGCGCCAGATCGTCAGCCGCGAAGTCGGGGCAACGGATCGGTGTGTGAGCTGCCACGTCGGGATGGCGCCGGGTGAGAGCGGCATCGAAGGGGACCGGCTTTTCGGGCGCCACCCGGACGTCGTCCACGATCCCGCCTCTTACGGCTGCACGGTCTGTCACGGTGGCCAGGGGCGAGCGACCGATACTGCGGACGCGCATGGCACCGTCCCCCATTGGCCGGAGCCGATGCTTGCCAAAGAATACTTGTTCGCCGGCTGCGGGGGATGCCACACCCACTTAAGTGTTCCCAACCTCACGCAGCTTGAAAAGGGAAGGGCCCGTTTCGAGCAAGCCGATTGCCTGGCTTGTCACAAGCTGGACGGACGGGGCGGGACGCTTCGCCCGGGCGGAGCGGGAGGACAAGAGGGACCCGATCTCTCCCGCGTGGGTGCGTATGGATTCAAGGCGAACTGGTACGAACACCATATGGAGCAAAAAAAGAAGGCCGCTTCCGGTCCTTGGGTCTCCGCGTTTGGCGAGCTTTCCGAGTCGGAGCGGCGCGAGATCGATGAATATCTTCGTTCCCGTGTTGGCGCGTCCGGTCTATCGGAAGCCAAAGCCCTCTTTCATACGCTGGGATGCCGCGGGTGCCACAAAGTGCGGGGTGTCGGTGGCGATGACGGCCCGGATCTGACCGCGGTTGGAAACAGAGATCCGGGACAACTCAGTTTCGCCCAGGTGCAAGGCGAACGGACACTCGCGAATTGGTTCAAACAGCATTTCCGTTCTCCCGCGGCGGTGGTGCACGGTTCCGCCATGCCCGAGTTGGGACTGACAGAGCGGCAGGTCGACCAGCTTACCTTTTATGTCTTGTCTCTGCGCCGGCGGAATTATCCGGAAGCTCTTTGGCCGAAGGACCGGATTCGGGCTGAGCGTTTCGGGATGAGAGAGTTCGCTACGGACGGTGCGACACTCTATGGAACCTTCTGCGCCGCCTGCCATGGCGCGGGGGGCGAAGGCATGCGTTACCCGGGTTTCGCTGCGTTCCCCGCCATCGGAAACCTTGACTTCCTTCGGTTGGTTTCGGACGATTTCTTAAGGGAGCAGATCAAGCGGGGTAGGCCCGGGCGGCGGATGCCGGCTTGGGGACAGCAAGAAGGGGGCCTCCGCGACGAGGAAATCAGTCGGCTGGTGGCGTACGTCCGAGATCTCGGAGGAGCAGCTTATGAAGGAGACCCCAAGCCTCGCCGGTGGGTTGAGGGTGACGTGGTGGCAGGGGAACGCTTGTATGTCAAAGCCTGCGCGGCGTGCCACGGAGATCGCGGAGAAGGTCGGGAGGGGCCTGCGCTCAACAACCGGGTTTTACTCGATCTCGCCATGGACACTTATCTCTTCAAGACCATTCAAAACGGCCGAACGGGAACCTCGATGGTCGCATTCGGCGCGGGTTCAACGGTACGAGGAGCCCTGACAGACGCGGAGATTTCGTCGATTGTCGCGTTCCTTCGAACATGGGAGGGGAAAAAATGAAGAACATTAGCCGCCGTGAATTTCTGGAGTGGGTCGGGGCTGCGGGCTTTTCGACGTTCGTGCTCTCGGTAAGTGATGCCTGGGGCCTTCAAGCGATTGAAAATCCGTTGGCGGCCTACCCGAACCGCGACTGGGAAAAGGCGTATCGCGATCTCTGGAAATATGACTCGACCTTTACGTTTCTCTGCGCTCCCAACGATACGCATAACTGCATCTTGAATGCCTTCGTTCGCGACGGCGTGGTCACGAGGATCGGCCCGACCATGAAATACGGCGAGGCGACGGACCTGTATGGATCGAAGGCCACCCACCGGTGGGACCCTCGGGTCTGCCAGAAGGGGCTGGCCCTCACGCGGCGTTTTTATGGTGATCGCAGGCTTCGTTATCCCATGGTTCGCAAGGGTTTCAAGGCCTGGGCTGAAAAAGGATTTCCACGCGAAAAAGATGGCCAACCTCCGAAAGAATATTTCAACCGAGGCCGAGATGAGTGGTTGCGCCTCACGCACGGGGAAGCGGCGGATTTGGTGGCGGCAGCGCTCATTAACATCGCCACGACATACAACGGCGAGAAGGGACAGAAGTTGCTTTTGCAGCAGGGATACGAAGAGGAAACCGTTCAGGCCGCAAAGGGGGCTGGGACCCAGGTCCTTAAATTCCGCGGCGGAATGCCGCTTCTCGGACTCACTCGGGTTTTCGGGTTGTACCGAATGGCCAATTCCATGGCGCTGCTCGATCACAAACTCAGGGGCGTGAAACCCGAAGACGCCTTGGGGGGGCGCGGCTGGGATAATTACTCCTGGCATACCGATCTTCCGCCGGGCCATCCCATGGTGACCGGCCAGCAGACCGTGGAGTTCGATCTCCATGCCGTCGAACAAGCGCGCATCGTGGTGGTGTGGGGGATGAATTGGGTGACGACGAAGATGCCCGACACGCACTGGCTGACGGAGGCTCGACTGAAAGGGACCAAGGTGGTGGTGATCGCCTGTGAATATTCCTCCACCAGTATAAAGGCCGATGACGCTATCGTCGTTCGTCCAGGAACCACCCCGGCGCTCGCGCTGGGATTTTGCCATGTCCTGATGCGGGATAAGCTCTACGACGGCGACTACGTTCGACGTTTCACCGATCTCCCGCTGCTGGTTCGCGCCGACAACCTGAAGCTGCTTCGGGCCGAGGAAGTATTCGGCACCAAACCGGCCGTTCTTAAAAATCAGACGAAAACCGTGGCGAAGGGAGACAAAGTGCCGCCGCCGGGTGCGCAAACCGACATGCTGATTCCCGAGGAGATGAGACAGGCCTGGGGGGATTTCGTCTGGTGGAACCGAAAAACATCCAAGCCCGAAGCGATCACTCGCGACCAGGTGGGAAAACTCTCGCCGGTTGCCGACCCACTTTTGGAAGGGTCGGTGGAGGTGACGCTCAAGGATGGAAAGAAGATTACCTGTCGCCCGATCTTCGACGTGATCCTCGAATATGTGAAGCACTTCGATCCCAAGACGACCGAAGAAATGACTTGGGCGCCCGCGCAGGCGATTGAAAGCCTGGCGCGGGAGATCGCCAAGGTCCCGGGGACCACCTTGTTTGCGATCGGGATGGGGCCCAACCAATTTTTCAACAACGACAACAAAGACCGGACGCAATTTCTCCTGGCCGCTTTGACCG
The DNA here is from genome assembly GCA_016193385.1 of Deltaproteobacteria bacterium. Next base: position 2,027 of record JACPSF010000190.1, on the reverse strand, counting down.
GCAATATTGGAAAACTAACCGGCAACATCGGCTCTTACGCTGGTAACTACCGGGTGGCCATGTTCAACGGGGTTCCGCAATACATCAATGAGAACCCGTTTGACACTGAACTCGATGAGGCAAAGCCCGCGCGGCCGAAGCAGTATTGGAAGCCGGAGTCGGCCCACTACTACAACCACGAGGATCATCCGCTGAAGATGGGCAAGACCATGATCACGGGAAAATCCCATATGCCGACCCCGACCAAGTCGCTTTGGTTCGCCAACGCCAACTCGATTTTGGGAAACGTCAAGTGGCACTACAATACCGTCGTCAACGTCCTTCCCAAGATAGAAATGATCGCTGTTCAGGAGTGGTGGTGGTCGACCTCGTGTGAATGGGCCGATCTGGTATTCGCGGTGGATAGCTGGGCCGAGCTGAAGTACCCCGATATGTGCTGCTCGGTCACCAACCCCTTCCTCACCGTCTTTCCCCGAACTCCCCTTGAGCGACCGTTCGAGACTCGGGGGGACATTGAGTGTCTGGCGCTTGTAGGTAAGGCGCTAGCCAAGCGAACAAGCGACTCGCGCTTCGCCGATCTGTGGAAGTTCGTGGAAGAAGGTAAGGTGGAAGTTTATCTGCAACGCATCCTTGACCATTCTTCGACCACGAAGGGCTACAAGATCACGGATCTGGAGGAAAAGGCGAAAAAGGGGATTCCCGCCCTCATGATGACCCGAACCAATCCCAAATCGGTCGGCTATGAGCAGGTCCACGACTCCCGTCCCTGGTACACCAAGACAGGCCGTTTGGAGTTTTACCGAGAAGAGGATGAATTCATTGCCGCCGGAGAAAACCTGCCCGTGCATCGCGAGCCGGTGGATTCGACGTTTTATGAACCCAACGTGATCGTGGCCCCACCGCATCCTTTCATCAAGGCCACGGGACCCGAGGCCTACGGAGTCCAAAAGAACGATCTCTCCAACGAAGTCCGGCAGGGCCGAAATGTCGTCATGACCTGGGACGAAGCGAAGAAGACGGCCCACCCGCTCGCTAAGGACGGCTACAAGTTCGTTTTTCATACGCCGAAGTACCGGCACGGAGCGCATACCATGCCGATCGATACGGACATGGTGGCGATGCTGTTCGGACCCTTCGGGGATATTTACCGGCATGACAGGCGCCAGCCGTTCGTCGCGGAAGGCTACGTCGATATCCACCCGGAGGACGCCAAGCCGCTGGCCATCGAGGACGGGGATTACGTCTGGATCGATTCCGATCCCTCCGACCGGCCGTTCCGCGGCTGGCAAAAAAACGAAAAAGATTACAAGTTTGCCCGCCTTCTCTGCCGCGCTCGTTATTATCCCGGAACGCCGCGAGGGGTGACGCGCATGTGGTTCAATATGTACGGCGCCACGCCCGGATCGGTCGAAGGACAGCGCACACGGGAAGATGGTCTGGCCAAGAATCCACGAACCGGCTATCAGGCCATGTTCCGCTCGGGCTCCCACCAGTCGGCGACGCGCGGCTGGCTGAAACCTACGTGGATGACCGATTCACTGGTCCGGAAGGATCTGTTCGGTCATTCCGTCAACAAAGGGTTCCTCCCCGACGTCCATTGCCCGACGGGCGCGCCGCGCGAGTCGATCGTCAAGATCACCAAGGCGGAGCCGGGCGGACTGAACGCCAAGGGGCTATGGCGACCAGCCGCGCTCGGGCTTCGACCCAAATACGAGCGCAAGGGGATGAAGGAATATCTCTCCGGGAAATTCATCGTCGCCTCCAATCCCAAGAAAGGCGGTAAGAAATAATGGCACGCGTATACAACTGGCAAATCGGTCGTGAAATGTCCTACTGGTATCCGGAGCGGCACCCAAAGCGGCAGTTTGCAGCCGTGTTTGATACCAACAAATGCATCGCCTGTCAGACCTGCACGCTCGCCTGTAAAACCACCTGGACGAGCGGCAAAGGCCAGGAGTACATGCTGTGGAACAACGTCGAGACCAAACCGTACGGCTTCTATCCCCTTGGATGGGACTTGAACCTTC
>JACPSF010000189.1 GCA_016193385.1 Deltaproteobacteria bacterium | reverse complement strand
CGTTTGATGCGGCTCCATCCGTGCCCAGAGCCACGTGGGCACCGGTGGCAAGCATGCGCGGCACCGGCGCCAATCCGCTCCCGAGCCGGAGATTACTGGCCGGGTTATGAACGGCAGTGGCTCCGCTACTGGCAAACAGATCGATGTCTTCCTCTTCGATCCAGACGGAATGGGCCAAGGAGAGATTCGTCCCCAGCACCCCGACGGAGCTCAAATGCCGTAACAGAGAACAACCGAAGAGTCTCTGTCCCATGAGCTTTTGCGATCTCGTCTCCGCCAGATGGATATGCAGGGGCAGGCCATGGCGCTCAGACAATTGCGCCGCGCCCTGAAGCAGCCGGTCGGTGCAGCGCTGAACTGCGGAAGGCCCAGGACAGCAGGTCGTCAGTCTTTCGGGGTCATGAAACTCGCCGATGAAGTTTGCGCACTCTTCAAGCCAGGAGTCCGTCGCGCGCGTCTCGCTTTGGCTCATCCGGTCAATTTCGGGCTGTAGCGCTGCCGAAGCCTCCTTCAGGGGTACCGTGTCCTCGTAGCGCCGATCGGAGAGCGTCAGGGAGACCACATGGCGCAGTCCGAGATCGCGCATGGCCCGGATGGCGTCGCCAGCCCCCATGAAAGGGACGGCCTGATTACCGAAGAAATGGTCCAGGACCGTAGTCGTCCCGGTCTTGAGCATTTCCATGGCCCCGAGCAGGGCGCTGGCATAGAAGTCTTCTGCGGCCATCGCGCGAAGCGTCGCGCGGTAGTAAGTCCGCCAGATCTCCAGCGGGCGGCTATCGAACAGGCCGCGGTAGAGATTGGCGGGAGAGTGGCAATGGGCGTTGATGAGACCGGGCAGGACGATAAAGCCCCGCCCGTCGATGACGCGGTCAAAAGGGCCCGCGGGCACCCGATCGGCCGGGCCAACATAAGTCAGGCGCTTCCCCTCGATCACCAGGGCGCCGTTTTCGATGATCTCATCCCGCTCGTTGAGCGTGACCAGATAAGCATTGGAGATGCGAAGCCTCATGGTCAAGCAGCAGCTCTACTCGAACCCCATCCTTCGGCCCCAGGTTTCAGGGCTCCGCAGGAAATCCAAAATCTGCTCGCTCGCCTTATCGCTAAAGTACTGCTTGCTTAGCCCGGTACTCAAAACGTCATCCCAGTTCGCCAGGATACAGAGTTCGATACCGTGTTCGGCCAGCTTCTCCTTCCCTTCGTGCAGGTTGAGCCGATCCGACCCGTACTCAAATATGCACAAACAATGGGTGATGCGCGCCCCTTCGGCACGAATCCCGATATTGAACCGGAGCTTGCTCATGCCGTCGGTGATCAAATCCTCCACCAGCATCACCTTCTGTCCGGCTTCCAGGATGCCTTCGATCTGTTTGGTCTGCCCGTAGCCTTTGGGATTCTTGCGCACGTAGATCATAGGCTTGCGCAGCCGGTGGGCGACGAAAGCTGCATAGGGAATGCCGGCGGTCTCCCCTCCAGCGATCACATCAATCGCTTCCAGGCGGATATCCCGTTCGGCCATTTTGGCCAGCTCTTCGATGATCTCTTCCCTGATTTCCGGGAACGAAAGGAGCCGGCGACAGTCTATGTAAACGGGGGAGATCCTTCCGGAAACGAATACAAAAGGACGATCCTTGTAAATTTGGATCGATCCCGTCTTCAACAGAGACTCAGCAATGCGAACCCGAACTTCATGCATCGAACTCACCTTTCGCGACCCCCTGTCCTGCGCCAACCGGGATTGCCAGAGGGTCGGGAGTCCTGACCCAAAGACTCCCGACCCCTTCCTGATAGCTGAAAACTCCTATAACACAGGCCCTCTACTTTGCCAATCTTTTTTGGCACGCTTGATTCCCGTTCCAAGCCCGCGCTAAAGTTGGTAAGATAAAGACGGTTTAAGAAGCAATCAGGATCCCATGGCGCGCGCGTTGCCCGACATAAAAATCAATTCGGAGCGGTTAATACGCGACTTCAATGCCGTCTCCAGAATCGGCATCGGCGAGCACGGGTCGGTAACCCGTCTGGTCTTCTCCGTCAAAGAGCTTCGGGCAAGACAGCTTTTGATTCACCTCATACAGCAAGCCGGCTTGGAAATCCATATTGACCGGATCGGCAACATCTTCGGCCGACACGACGGCGTAAATGCCAAGGCCCCTGCGGTTCTAGCCGGCTCGCACCTGGATACCGTCGTGCAGGGCGGTAAGTTCGACGGCGCCATGGGCGTCATCGGCGCCCTCGAGGCAGTTCGCACGCTGAAAGAGCAAGCGGTAGCGCTGCCGTGTCCCGTGGAAGTGGTGTGCTTCGTCGGCGAGGAATCCAGCCGCTTCGGCTTTTCGACCCTGGGGAGCAGCCTGCTCGCCGGTGAGGTCAAAAGCCAGGATCTTACCCATGCGGTGGACAGCGAAGGGACGAAACTCGAAGATATCCTGTCGAGCATGGGCATCTACCGCGACAGCCTGGCTTCGCTGAGACGCGATCCCGCAACTATCAAGGCTTACCTGGAGCTTCACATCGAGCAGGGGCCGATCCTGGAGGCAAAGAACAAAAAGATCGGCGTGGTGACCTCTATAGCCGCACCGACGCGCTTCAAGGTCATCTTCACCGGTCAAGCGGATCATTCCGGAACGACCCCGATGGAGATGCGGAAGGACGCTTTGGTGGCCGCCGCGCGCCTTATCAGTTACGTCGAAGAGGTTTCTTCTCGCTTCTCTCAAATGGAGCAGGGACGCGTTGTCGGCACCGTCGGCGCCATGAAGATTGAGCCTGGCGTCATCAACGCAATCCCTGGAAAAGCAGAACTCTCCGTCGATATCCGAAGTATAACGGCCGAGGCCAAGGAACGGGTCGCTGGTATGGTCACGGAGCGGGCGAGAGAAATCGCCGCCCGAAGAGCGATCGGCGTGGAAATCCTGCCGATTCGTTCCGAGCTCCCCGTAGCGCTCGACGAACACCTCATCCGCCTCCTGCAACGGAGCTGTGAAGAAAAAGGTATCCCCTATGAGGTCATGCCCTCGGGCGCCGGTCACGATGCTATGCAGATGGCAAAAATTACCCGTGCCGGCATGATCTTCGTGCCGAGCAAGAGAGGGATCAGTCACAGCCCGCAAGAATGGACAGACCCCGAGGATATCTGTCTCGGAGCGCAACTCCTGTTAGAGACCATGGTCCGGGTAGCCAATGAAGAGATCTGAACTTAAAAAAGCGCGCCGCCTAAGCGCGCAAGAAATCAAAAAATGCCTGGAGCAATTTTGCAGAGAGATGCTCCGACAGTATCACGGGACCGAGAATCTGGCTTTTATCGGCATCCGCACCCGCGGATTTTATCTCGCCAAGCGGCTCTGCGACATGCTAAGGAAAAGCGGGGAGCGCGAAATCCCGTTAGGCGAGCTGGACATCACCTTGTACCGGGATGATCTTAACACGCTGCTGCCGACCGGCAGGGTGGATCACACCCGCATCCCTTTCGACATCAACAACAAGACCATCATTTTGGTCGATGACGTCCTAAACACCGGGCGCACCGTGCGCGCCGCCGTAGATCACCTCATCGATCTGGGACGGCCCAGGCTAATCCATCTGGCCGTGCTCATCGACCGGGGCGGGAGGGAATTCCCCATAGCGGCCAATTTTGTCGGAAAGAGGATAAACTTACCGGCTAAGGGAGACGTCCAGGTTAAGCTTAAAGAGGTAGACAAGGTGGATGAAGTGGTGATCAAGGACTAAGCCCAAACTTGTGCACGAAAGGGGAAAAGGCTAAAATCGTCGCACCATGAAGATCCCATGCTCGATCTACAGAGGCGGCACCAGCAAACCTATCTTCTTCCTCGATAAAGACCTGCCCCGAGACTCGAAAAAGAGGGACAGGGTGGTTCTGGCCGCTTTCGGAAGCCCCGACCTTCGCCAGATCGACGGCCTGGGCGGCGCCGATCCTTTGACCAGCAAGGTCGCCTATATAGGGCCTTCTTCCATTCCCGACGCGCAGATCGATTATACCTTCGGCTATGTGGGCATCACCGCGCCCGTCATCGATTATACCGGGAACTGCGGCAACACCTCCGCCGCCGTCGGTCCCTACGCGCTGCTGCGGGGCCTCATCGAGCCCAAAGAGCCGACCACCAAGGTGAGAATCCACAACACGAACACCAAGAAGATCATCGTGGCGGAATTTCCGGTGCGCCTCGGCGAGTTCGTCAGCGAGGGCAATTTCAGCATCGATGGCGTCCCGGGAACCGGTTCCAAGATCCTGCTCGACTTTATCAATTCCGGCGGCGCCGTTACCGGCAAGCTCTTACCCTCCGGGAAGGCAAAAGAAGATGTCCGGTTCCCGACCCTCGGGACTCTGACAGTCTCGATGGTGGATGCGGCCAATCCATTCGTGTTCGTCAGCGGATCCGATCTGGGGTTAAAAGGCAACGAGACCCTCGAGACAATCGCCGGGAATGAAGCGCTGCTTAAAAAATGCGAAGAGATTCGCTCCGTGGTAGCCGAAATTATGGGTATCGCCGCAAAAGATGAGGCAACTCAGAAAAGCCCCGGAGTACCCAAGATCGCGCTCGTTTCACCTCCCACCTCCTACGCGACACCGAAGGGGACGGTAGAGGCCTCTCAGGTGGATGTCGTGGCACGGATGACGGCGCTCCAGAAGCTCCACAAGGCCTACGCCGTAACCGGGGCGGTCTGCCTCGGAGCAGCGGCTAAGATTGAGGGGACGATCGTCAATGAGATCTACCGCAGGGCGCGGCCTGACAACCCTCCCGCAGTGCGCATCGGCCATCCCACGGGAACCATTCAGGTGGAAATGGAGATCGCGAAAAAAAACGGCGAGATGGAGCTCACCAGGGCCGCCCTGGCCCGCACGGCCCGCCTGTTGATGGATGGATTCGTTTACGTCCCTGACCGGATCCTGCTCTCCGCCTAACTCGATTTCCCCCCTCCGGCTTCCCGCGGCGGAAAGCAATCCCTTCTCCCGAACTCGTTCAGGCTACTCGTTTTAAAAAACCGGCCCTAACCGATGAGGTCGCGGACCATTCTTTCAATGACGGAATAATCGACAATCGGCTTGGGGATGTAGTCCGTACAGCCTGCATTCAGGGCCTTTTCCCTGTCTCCGTCCACTGCGAGCGCTGTGATTGCGATAACAGGAAGGCTTTTCCCCCAATCCGACTGCCTGAGGAGACGGGTGGCCTCCAAGCCGTCCATGACCGGCATTTTCAAGTCCATAAAGATCAGATCGGGTTTGATCTGCGCCGCCGTCTCAATCGCCTCCCTGCCATTGGAAGCGACCAGAATCTCATAGCTCCCCAGGTGCTTCAGGCGGTAGACAAGAATCTCGCGATTATCCTCGTTGTCCTCGACCACCAGGATCTTCTTCAAGCCCATTTCTTACCCCATCCGCGCCAGACCAGAAGCACACGCATTATTCGCTGGATTCCTCGATCGCGTAGCGCCGCACGATGCGGAGGGTCATGACACCATCCTGGTCCCGGTGGGCGTCGATGAACCCTCGGAGCCCCGACAGAGTTTCTTGATCAAAATGATTCCGACACTCTTGCATCAGCTTTTCGACGATGGCTGAACCCAAGACTCCATAGGCGACGGAGCTGGCGGTGTCGTCGTAACCGCACAGCTCGATCTGGCGAGGATCCATACCCCGCACCACCTCGTTAAACAGCCTGACGAATAATTCGATCTTCCCATCATCGGGCCGCTCCGGCGGACGCCAGGGGTAATGGTGCTTCATCTCTTTGCGAATCTCGTTTTCTTGGATGCCCACGGTCGTCCCCACCGCTTTCAGGCGTCCCCTAAGCAGCTCGAAATGCAACGGATCCTCGATTCGATTCCTGAAGCTGCGCACGACGAACGATTCCTTGCCGTTCGTCACCTCGATATACCCCACTCGCATGGGATCCAGGGCCTGACCCTTGGGGAAGTAGCGTTCCCCGACTCCCTGAAGTCCTTCGAGCCGGTGGCCGGAATGCCGTCGCATGAACGCGTCCCGGTCATCCATGGGGAGCTCGGTTTCCTCTCCCTGATTCATACGGTACCCAGGCACCCTATCGAAGGGGGTGACATGATGGATCTCATTGCAGTTGCGGCACCAGATGTATCTATGTTCTGTCATATGCGATCCGGCTATTGCGAGTTCGCGGCACTGTCCTTCCGGCTGACCGTTGCGCAAGGAATACCCACCAGGACATGCGTGCCGGCCCCGGGCTGACTTCTGATCTCCAAGGTTCCACCCAGAAAATCGGTCAGCCGGCGCGCCACGGTTAGACCTAGACCCAACCCAGAAAACTCCCGCCAGGGAGAGTCGTCCAGCCGGCGAAAGGGCTGAAACAGATTCTCGATCTGCTCCAACGGAATCCCGACCCCGGCATCAATAATCTCAAGATCAATTGTTCCTCGGTGAACGGATCGATGCGCCCTAATGGAAATCTGGCCCTTGGGGGTAAACTTGATCGCATTGTGGAGAAGGTTTTGAAAAATGCGTGCCACTTTGGAGTGATCGCTTTGGACGTAGATGCCTTGAGGCGGGCATTGGATGGAGATTTGGATGCCTTTTTCGACTAGGACCTTTGCATAGCGCTTTACCGTCTCCCTGACCATCACGCCGATGTCGAACTCCTCTTCCAGCCGGGAAAGGTTTCCGGCATTCAGAGAGGTCATATAGAGGGCGTTATCGATCATCTCGAGGAGCTCCTCGGAGTTTTTATAGACCTTTTCCAGCACGCGCATCTGCTCGTCCGTGAGCTTTCCAATCAATTGATCCAAAAGCAGGGTTACGAACCCGACCACGACGCTCAGCGGAGTCCTAAGTTCGTGCGACACATTGGTCAAAAACTCCGATTTCAGCTTTCTCAGATTGATCCTGGCGCTTCTGCGTTCTAGCGCGCGTCGGATCAAATCCAGGACATGGCCGACATCGAAGGGTTTGGAGATGTAGTCGAAGGCACCCAGCCTCAAACCCTCGATCGCAGTATCCATGGAGCCATAGCCGGTGATAATGATGGCCTCGACATCCGGATCGTAATTTTTTACCTTCTCCAGAATCTTGATGCCGGGAAGCCCGGGCATTCTTAAATCCACAGTCACCAGGTCAATGGGTATCTGATTAAGAATTTCAACCGCCTGGCCTCCCCTCTCAGCGGTGTAGACATTGTAATGGGGTTTGAGAATCATCTTGAGCGATTCCCTCGGCCCCAACTCGTCATCAATGATCAGGATATTGGCTTTGTCGTCCATGGCATCCAACCGAAGAAGTCCGCCTCCTGAAGTGCAATAGACATGCCATGAAAAACCAGATGCCAAGTGGGCAATTTAGCGACAGAATCGGACGCTAATATGGGCACGCCTGAGCGGTCTGAGCTGAACAGGGGAGTTGAAGGACCCACTATATGGAGGACAATTAGCTAGGTAACACTATTGCTGGTAGAAACGGGCCAGTGAGACAAGAGAACAAAAGTGTTCACGATTTGGACAATTTTGGCTGGTCGTCATCTAAGTCATTTTCGGCAATATTAAGCTTCTCCATCCGGTAACGCAGTACCCTGCGGCTAGTTCCCAGCAGCGAAGCTGCCTTGGTGCGGTTAAAACCGCTCCTTTGCAGTGCCTTCAAGATGATCTCGCGCTCGAATTCATCCACCGCATCGCTCAGGGGGCAGGAACCCTTCAGCACCTCTTCCCTCAATGCAGCCCATTGATCCTGGCTGCGCATGGCCGACGGCAGGTCCGAAAGCGTCACCGTCTCATTGGGCGTTAGAATGGTGAGGCGTTCGATAAGGTTCTCCAACTCCCTGACATTGCCAGGCCATGGATAGGTCATAAAGCAGTCCACGGCCTCTGGCGCAAATGCCTTAGGGGAGATCGAGTTTTCCCGGGCCTTCACCCGCACAAAATGGTCCAGAAGCAAGGGGATATCTTCCCGCCGCTCCCTCAAGGGCGGCAGACGGAGGGAAATCACATTGAGCCGGTAGTAAAGATCGCCACGGAATCCGCCATCCTTCGCTAGCTTTTCAAGGTCCCGGTTGCTCGCGGCGATGATCCGGACATCGACCCTGCTTTCTTCGGTTCCTCCCAGACGCGTGAAGGTCTCCGTTTCGATCGCCCTGAGAAGCTTGGACTGGGTCCCTACACCCATCTCGCCGATCTCGTCGAGGAAAAGAGTCCCCCCATGTGCCATCTCAAAATGACCGATCTTGCGCTGATAGGCGTTGGTGAAAGCCCCTTTTTCATATCCGAAGAGCTCGCTCTCGATGAGGTTGTCTGGAAGGGCGGCGCAGTTGACCACGACAAATGGGCGAGAGCGACGATCGCTGTTAAAATGGATGGCCCGGGCGATCAGCTCCTTTCCCGTTCCGCTCTCCCCGGTAATGAGAACGGTGCTTTTCTTTCCCGCCACGATGCTTACGGCCTTGAAGATTTCCAACATCGACTTCGATTTTCCGACAATATTCTCGATCCCGTATTTCCGCCCCACCTCTTCCCTAAGCTGTTCCAGCTCGCGGGAAAGCCCGGTCCTTTCAAAGGCCCGCTCCACCCGCAGTCTCAACTCGTCCACGTCAAAGGGTTTCGTGACATAATCGAAGGCCCCGGTTTCCTTCGCTGTGAATGCGGTGCGCGCCGTATTCAGGGCCGTGAGCATGATGACTTGGCCTTCAGGGTGAACGGCCTTAATTTGCTTTAGGGTCTCCAGGCCGTCGGTCCCAGGCATGAGAATGTCGAGCAGGAGGACATCGGGCTCTTCCTGTCGGACTTTGCGGACCGCCTCCTCGTTCGAACCTGCCTGAAGCACGCGCATGTCCTTGCCGAAAATGAGGCGGATGGACTCCCGTACACCGGCTTCGTCATCGACAATTAAAAGGCACGGTGAATTCATCTTCCATGCATAGGCTTACGAATTCCCGATCAGCCAACCGGGAGTTCGGCTCGGATGAGCACCTTTCCTCCTTCGAGTCGGTTGACCGCAAGCCCGCCACCGATTCTCTGCAACAGGGTTTTGGCCAGGAGAATCCGCAGGGGCAACCCCTCCTCTTCCACCGCGGACGAAGACAGATCGAGATAACGGGTGAGCGAGATTATTTGCCCCCCCTCTTGAACGTAAGCGATGGCTACTTTCCCCTCACTCTCCACATCGATCTGGATTTCGCCCCCGGGATTGATCTGCGCTAGGACTGACCTGAGGACATTGGTAAACGCATAGTGTAGTTGCGCTTTGTCCGCAAAAACCTCGCTCGATTCTTCTTTCCTTCCCCAGCGTATGGTCGCTTCCCGCCTGATACACTCGGGAAGGATCTCCTCGAGAACCCGGCGCAGATGCTCATAGAGAACAACCTTTTCGCAGGCCGGCTCGGTGAAGCGCGAAAAATCGAGCAGAGCTTCCACCAATTCATCCATGCGCGCGATATCATTGCCAACGGTCTCTTGAAACCGGCCGCGGAAGACCTCGTCATCGTACCTGTCATCCAGGAGCTGCGTGAAAGTCTTGATCGTGACCATGGGATTCTTAAGCTCATGGGCAAGCTCGTTGATGAGCACTCGGATATCCCGATAGTCTCCGTTCGCCAATCGGGAAAGGCCAGTCGGTTCCTTTCTAGCAGGCTCTGACAGCTGCTTTGTTTCATCGGCCTCTTCCGTCTCGGAAGGAGCTTCGCCTTCAGACAAGGGGCCCACGGAAGGTTCGATCTCCCCTTCGTCTCCCAGAACCAAGTCACCGGCTTCGATCAAGCCCTTCCTGCGGGCCGCAAGAGCCCGGGCGATCACCGTTTCCATCTCCTCCAGGTTGCCAAACCAGAGATAATGAGAAAGCCGTGCGGTGGCTGCGGCTGAAAGGCTTACCTTGCCGACTCCGAGCCGAGCACCGCATTCTTCGGCCACTCGTGCCGCAAGCGACGGGAGATCCGACTGCCTATCTCGGAGCGGGGAAAGCTTAAGCGTTAACCTCGCCAGACGGTAATAGAGCGCGTCCAAAAACTCGCCCCGATAAACCTTCTCCAGCAAGTCCGCACGGGAACTGGACAGCACCCAAATCTGTTGTCCCGCTTCTTCCTCTTCTTCCAGGAATCTCAAAAGAGACGCTTGCGCCGCCTGCTCCAGAGTTTCGAGCCCGAAGAGAAAAAGCGTGATCCGCTGAAGCTTTTCTCCTCCGCCCGGAACCAAACCCCAGATCTTCCTCTCAAGCCATTCCTGGGAGATCTCGGTGGGATAGGCTGCAACCCACGGTCCAGCCTGATTGTTGAGGCCGTGCAGGGCTCGGGCAATCTTTTCCTGCCCGCTTCCCGTCTCTCCCAGGATCAGAATCGGAAGAGAGGTGAGCGCAAACCTCTTGGCCAGGGCAGAAGTCGAGGCGGGAAGATAAGGAAAATCGAGATAACGGCCGACTTGACCCTTTCCCAGAAAAGGACGCGAAGAAATCACCGACGCCAATCGCGCCTGGGACAACAGTTGCGCGACCTTTTCCTTCAGCTGGTATGGATTAAAAGGTTTGGCCAGCCAATCGTATTTCCCCGCTGCCCCTTCCCCCTCCGCCGGGAGCTTTGAGTCGACGAGGCAGAGAACCGGGCAAGGCGCTTGGAAAACAATTCCCTGCAAAGCCTTTGACCTGCTTCCTAGCCCGGGAGGAGCCCCGACGATCAGGAGGTCGATCTTTTCCTCTTCAGGAGTAAGGAGTTGACAGTCCGCACGGGGTGAGCGGTGAAAAACTGTGAAATCTCGCCCCAATACTAAGGCTATGGTCTCGCGAACAGGCTGAGATTTGTCAACGACCAGGATCCTCTTCATGGAGGCGAGAGTCACCCCTTACCCCTTGATGGTTTTGGTAGCTGACGGGTAGGTTGATGAAGAACGTCGTTCCCTCGCCAACATTGCTTTCAACCACGATGTACCCTCCATGCTCTTGCACAATCTGGTGGGAGATAGAGAGTCCAAGGCCGCTTCCTTCTTTTTTTGTCGTATAGAAGGGATTAAAAATGTTTTCGAGATCTTTATCCGCGATCCCGACCCCAGAATCCCGTATCCCGATTTGGACAAATTGTTCGCCGCCGTTCTTCGCGAACATGAGCGTCGAGATCTGGACCACTCCCCTGCCATCAATAGCCTGGATAGCATTCAGGATAACGTTCATGCATACCTGTTTTATCTGTTCTTTGTCAACAAAAATTTTCGGCAAACTGGCGGCCAACCGCCGGTAGATCTGAACTCCCTTTTCTTTCGCCTCAGTCTCTAAAATCCGCGCAATGCTTTCCACAATTTCATTGATGCTCTCCGCCGATACGTTAGGGGCGGACGGGCGCGCGAAGCTCAGGAGGTCGTTGACCAGGCCGCAGATGCGGTCCACTTCCTTCATGGCCAGCGCCTGAAAGTTGCTGCGGAAGTCCGCGTCCTGATAGCGCTCGGGCAAGAGCTGGGTGAAGGTTCGGATCGCTACCAAAGGATTGCGAATTTCGTGGGCGAGCCCAGCTGTCAGCTGTCCCAGCGAGGCCAACCGATCCCCCCGCCGGATAATGCGCTGCGACTGCTTGAGGTTTTCGTAAAGGCGTGCATTCTCGATGGCTATGGCCGCCTGGTTGGCCAGAGTGGAGAGGAGCTCCAGATCCTCATCGGAATACATCTCCTCCCCCTCCTTGTACCCCAGATTCAATAGTCCGATCACTCTCTCTTTGGCGACCAAAGGTAAGGTGACCTCGGCCCGCATCTCGCCCATCTGTCGGGCCAAATTCTCTGCCGCCGCTTCGTTCCCGGCCATCTCCAGCTCCTCTCTCACGAGGGCTCCAGGCATGCTCGTAAGCTTGCGCACCAGCGGGTCCTCTCGACGCAGTACCGGCAGCTCGGACGAGTTCAACACAAGACCAAAACTGCTCTTCATCCCGAAAGTGCCTTTGGCGTCATCGAGAAGATAGAGAGACGCCCGATCAATTCTCAGGGCCTTCACCACGGTTTGGACCAGGTTATTGGACACGGCGTCTAGCTCCACAATGGAAACCATGTCACGGCTCGACCGCAGCAGCGTTTCCCGGTAATCGTAACGCCTTTTAAAGAGGACTCGTTCGAAGGCCTCCTCTGTCAGGAAGCGCAATTTAGGGAACAGGAAGCCCACGACGATGAACAGGACCAAGGTGATAAACGAAAAGGGATAGTGGATCTCCCCGAACGCCAACATCTGACCCCAGAGAACCAGCAGGTAGCAAGGGAGCAGAAGTACCAGCAAAAGGCAAGCATAAATCAAGCTTTTTCTGATGATGAGCTCGATCTCCAACAGACGGTACTGAATAATAGCGTAAGCGATCAGACCAGCATGAATGTTGGTGAAGATAAAGCCCAAGGGGTAAAACTCAAACCCATAATTGGCCAGGAAATCCGTCGCTGCCAGAGAGTAGGTTATTGTGGAAACGAAAACATAACTGACCTGGTTCACTTTTATAGGCTGCCCGCTCAATTCGCGCTTGTATCGGAGCAACAAGCCCAATCCCGTGAAAAGCATCAGGCTCAAGGTGACTAGATAAACCGTGTGCAGCGGACCCGCTTTGGGATAGGGACCCCAAAAATAAACGTACACGCCTTTAATGAACGCGTCTGTCGTCCACACGCTGAGCAGAAAGCCGGCGCCGAAAATATAAAACCAAGTGGATAATCGACGCTTATTTTCACTGCGGGTAAATTCCACCACGAAATGAAAGAAAACGATCGGGATGAATATGATCCCTGAATAGCCCAGCCGGACCAGTCTGTCCGCCACCTCATGGCTATGGATATTGAAGAGTACAGTCCAGATCCCCTGCCAATAGGCCGTCAAAAAACACCACAGGGCGAAAGTGCTGTGCAAAACAGATTTCTTGTTCTTCGATAAAACAAAGCCGCCGAGGAACAGCGAAAGAAGAGAGGTAAGCAGGGTGGGAATAGAGTAAGGATTCATCATGAAGGAATCAGGGGTCAACCGACGTCACATTTTCGAATGACGCAAGCAGCGTTATAACCCCCAAAACCAAACGACACCGAAACCATCGCGCCGACGCTGCGCCGAATCCCCACGTTAGGAAGGTAGTTGAGATCACATAGAGGATCGGACTCCTGGAAATTGATCGTGGCATGCAAATATCCATGCTCCATCATCAGGCAACAAGCAATGAGCTCCAAGGCTCCACCCGCCCCTAAGGTGTGGCCGGTGAGCGGTTTCGTGGCGCTGATAGGAATTTGATAGACGACCTCTCCAAAAGCCTTCTTAAAAATACTCGTTTCACCGCGATCGCTCTCGCGGATGGCGATCCCATGAGCATTGATGTAACCCACCTCATCGGCCCCTAATCGAGCTTCCTCCAAGGCAGAACAAATCGCCGCCGCGGGTCTCTCATAACCAGGGTCGAAGAACATGAGGTGGTACGCATCCGACGAGCAGCCAAAACCAACCACCTCCGCATAAATTTTGGCGCCCCGTCGCAAGGCATGGCCCAGCTCCTCCAGGACTAAAATTCCGGCGCCCTCTCCTAAAACAAAACCGGACGCTTCCTTGCTGAAAGGGCTAAAGGATGCGCCGGAGGAGCCATCTTCCGCCGAAAGCACGCGCAGCGAAGATAAGGCGGAGAGAACCAAAGGCGTGATTGGCGCTTCGGACCCGCCAACCAGGACGATATCGGTGATTCCATCGCGAACGGACTGGAGAGCCGGCCCAACGGCCCAAGTGCTGGAAGCGCAAGCTGTCGTGATAGTTTGAGACGGCCCTTTAATCTTAAGGTTGAGCAAGATTTGGGTCGCAGCGCTACTCGGGATTACCGAAGTAGCAAAGAAAGGATTGATTCTTGCGGCGCCCTTCTCATGAAAAAGGGCAATCTGCTGTTCGGCATAGCAAAGGGTACCAACCGAAGTCCCCAGCACAACACCGATCTTTTCCGGGCGTTCTTGGGCAATCTGTAGGTTTCCATCTTCGACGGCCAGCTGTGCGGCCGCCAGCGCAAACTGGGCAAAACGATCGATTCGTCTTGCCAATTGGGCGGGCATGTAATCTACCGGATCGAAGTTTCGTACTTGGCCCGCCACCTGGCAGGGATAGCTCGAGACGTCAAAGGCATCGATCCTCTGCACACCGGACCTTCCACCTAGCAGGGAATTCCAGTAAGCTTCCCTGCCGACACCGATGGCAGAAACAACCCCTAACCCTGTGATGACTACTCTACGTCTTCTATGATCGTCCACGGACCCTCGGCACCACCCCGGAAATCCCCATTGCAGATCGTGGCGCGACAAAAAACCTCTCAAGGATTCTCTCGATCGCGTAAAGAACTAAGAATACTGGTTGTTTCACTCTGCTTCAGCCATGTTTATTTTAGTGCGAGGGTTTCTTTTGAATGTTCAAGTTTCTCATCAGCCACGCTTCGATCATCTTCCGTTTGAAGCGCCATTGATTGCCTACACGAAAGGCTGGAAGCTTCTTTTGGGAAACCAGGCGGTAGACGGTAAACTTGTCGACTTTAAGATAGCGGGCGACCTGCTCCGTGGTTAATAAATTTTCTTGCACTTTGTCACCCCTTATGGCAATGTTTGCTAATGTTTGGCTAATGTATACAGAAGTTAGCTACGTTAGTCAACGGTAAAGACCCGGACAGGATGTTAAGCAGAAGAATCGCAATTGTTGTTTTCGTGCTCGTCCCGATCGTCCTTGGAAGGGGAAATGCCTTGGGCGGAGGATTTGCAATTCCCCCGCAAACAGCGAAGGCAGCCAGTTTGGCCAACGCTGTAACCGCAGGAGTGGATGATCCCTCAGCCGTCTATTCCAACCCGGCCGCACTCACCGAAGTCGAAGGGAATCAGATCATGGTCGGAGCCATCTATGTCAATACGGCAAGCGGCGTAACCAACAGCGGCAGGAGGTCGGTGAACAAACACGATGACGATCTTATCCCAACCCTCTTCGCGAACTACCACGTTCCGGGCACTCAATTCACACTGGGGCTTGGCAGTTTTACCCCCTTTGGCCTGGCAACCAGCTATGCCCCTGGCGGCTTCACCCGATTCGCTGCCATACGATCAGAGTTGAGAACTGCATACATCACTCCGGCGGTTGCTTGGCGTCTCTCCTCTTTTCTATCGGTAGGCGGAGGGGTAAGCTTTGTCCACTCATCCGCCCTTCTCTCCCGGTCTATATTCCTGGGCGGCCCTGAGGCACGCCTGCGCATTACGGATACCGATAATGGGTACGCCTATGGCCTGGGCCTCCTGGTCAAACCCCATGAGCGGCTCAAGTTGGGGCTAAAATACCGAAGCAGGGTTGATCTAAACTTCGATACCGCGGATGTCAAATTCGGCACCGGACCGGTGACCTCTACCAAATCGAAGGGGACGCAAATCCCCTTACCCCCGGTTATCAGCATGGGCATCAACTGGCAAATCAATCCCGCCTGGGCTGTGGAATTTGCTTATGATTTCACCCATTGGAGCGAGTTTAAACACCTCAAAGCGCGCTTTAGCTCACCCCTCTTGGGAGGGCTAATCCCAGGTTTTTTCATCCCGCAGGACTGGAAGGACACAAGCACTCTGCGTTTTGGTACATCTTACAAGCTCCAGCCAAACCTCGAGCTAAGAGGCGGCCTCGGACTGGACGAGACGCCCATCCCGGGGCGTACTTTAAGTCCCGCCATACCCGGTGCCGACTGGTTAACCCTTACTGGCGGGATCGGTTATAATTGGCAGGGCCTGACAATCGATCTTGGCTACATGGCGGTCTTCTACAAGACAAGGCGGGTAACTAATAACGTCCTAGAAGCAGATCTTGCTCTCCCCTTCACGCCTGGCCGTGATAAGTATGAAACCTTCCAGAACCTGGTCTCTCTCCATCTCCGCTACCGCTTCTAAGAGATTGCAATGGATTTCACAATTTCTCCACCTCTCCCTTCAACGCTTTCTCGATGTTGGCCCACGAATCACGTAACGTTACCGTCCGGTTGAAAACGAGCTTCTCATCTGACGAGTCGACGGAATCGACGCAAAAATAGCCCAGTCTTTCGAACTGGTAGTGACTCCCTGGCGCCGCACCCGCCAGACTGGGTTCCACCCGGCACGATGTCAATCGCTCAAGCGAATCGGGATTCAAATGACTCCTCCAATCACCACCCTTTTCCACATCCTCCGGGTCTGCCTTTGTGAAGAGATGATTGTACAACCGCACTTCGGCTTGGAGGGAATGGCGGGCCGAAACCCAGTGAACCGTGCCCTTGACCTTGCGTCCGCTCATAGCTGAACCGCTTTTGGTATCGGGATCAAAGACACAACGCAGCTCGGCCACTTCGCCGGTTTCGGCATCCTTAACGACATCCACGCACTTGATAATATACGCGTATCGCAGCCGCACTTCACGACCAGGGCCCAAACGATAATACTGTTTCGGCGGGTCCTCACGAAAATCCTCTCGTTCAATATATAGCACGCGTGAAAAGGGAACCTTCCGCGTCCCCATACTGGGATCTTCTGGGTTGTTCACGGCCTCCAGCTCTTCCACTTGGTTTTCCGGATAGTTGTCAATGACCACCCGAAGCGGACGTAACACAGCCATGAAGCGCGGCGCGCGCTTGTTTAGGTCTTCACGCAGGCAGTGCTCAAGCATCGCTATGTCGACGGTACTATTCTTCTTGGCCACGCCGATCCGCTCACAGAAATCTCGGATCGACTTCGGTGTGTAGCCCCGCCGCCGCAAACCCGCTAGGGTCGGCATCCGCGGATCGTCCCATCCAGTGACATACCCTTCTTTTACCAATTCCAGCAGTTTTCGCTTGCTCATCACGGTGTAGTTAAGATTGAGGCGGGCGAACTCGATCTGCTGGGGATGATGGATCTTCAACTGGTCCAAGAACCAGTCATACAACGGCCGATGATCTTCAAATTCCAGCGTGCAGATCGAATGGGTAATCCCCTCGATGGAATCCGACTGGCCATGGGCGAAGTCGTACGTCGGATAGATACACCACTTGTCGCCGGTGCGGTGGTGCGTGGCCCGGAGAATTCGGTACATGACCGGGTCCCGCATATTCAGGTTGGCAGAGGCCATGTCAATCTTGGCCCGGAGCGTGCGGGAGCCGTCCGGAAACTCGCCTGCCCGCATGCGCGCGAACAGATCGAAGTTCCCTTCGACAGAGCGAGCGCGGTACGGACTGTCCTTGCCCGGCTCTGTTAAGGTGCCCCGGTACTCCCGGACCTGCTCCGCGCTCAAGTCGCAAACGTACGCCTTGCCTGACTGGATCAACTGCCATGCGTACTGGTAGAGTTGCTCGAAGTAGTCGGACGCGTAGTATTCCCGATCGGCCCAATCGAACCCCAACCAGCGCACGTCCGCTTTGATGGAGTCGACGTATTCGATGTCCTCCTTGCTTGGATTGGTATCATCAAAGCGTAAATTGCAAAGGCCACCGTATTCGGCCGCGAGACCGAAATTGAGGCAGATGGATTTGGCATGCCCGATATGGAGGTAACCGTTCGGCTCGGGCGGAAATCGCGTGTGGACCCGCCCGCCGTTTTTACTTTGCCTCAGGTCTTCCGTGATAATGTTGCGGATGAAGTTGGAGGGGGTGGAATCCATCGAGGGCATGCTCACAGCTCCTTATCCATAGATCTAGGAATCTCGAGATTCTAGCTTTTTTTTAAGCGTTTCTAAAGTTCACGGCTTTTTCGCCGTCCCGCTGTTGACTGTGACCGCGACCCCTTGTTACTTTACACTCATGGCATCGGTGCGTACACGCTTCGCCCCCAGCCCTACCGGATATCTCCATATCGGCGGCGCGCGCACCGCTCTTTTTAACTATCTCTTCGCCCGTCACCATGGCGGCAAGTTCATCCTGCGCATCGAGGATACAGACAGGGAAAGATCCACCGAGGAGGCCATCGGGGCGATCCTTCAGGGGCTTGAGTGGCTGCAATTGGAATGGGACGAAGGACCTTATCGGCAGACCGCACGCTTGTCTGTTTATCATGAAAAAATTCAGAGGCTCCTGAATCAAGGGAAAGCCTATCCTTGCGTTTGTTCTCCGGAAGTGCTGGACGCCAAGCGGCAGGAAGCCATCAAGGCGAAGCGCAAGCCGGCATATGACGGGACCTGCCGGCCCAAGGACGGGAGAATCCCAACCTTTTCCAAAGGGAAGCCTTATGTGGTCCGCTTTCTTTCCCCCCAAAGCGGCACCACCATCGTCGAGGATGCGGTGAAAGGGCCCGTGGTTTTCGAAAACCGCGAATTGGACGATCTCATCATTGCCCGCTCAGATGGCAACCCAACCTATAATTTCTGTGTGGTCGTGGACGATATTGACATGGAAATCACGCACATCATCCGGGGCGACGACCACCTTGCAAACACCCCCAGACAGATCCTTCTCTATCAGGCCTTAGGCTACCCCACACCCCAATTCGCCCACGTGCCGCTCATTCTCGGGGTCGATAAGGCGCGCCTGAGCAAACGACATGGGGCTACGTCAGTGACGGCGTACCGAGACATGGGCTACTTTCCCGAGGCATTGGTCAACTACCTCGTGCGTTTGGGCTGGTCTCATGGCGACCAGGAGATATTTTCGCGCGATGAGCTGATCGAAAAGTTCAACCTGGAGAACGTGGGCAAGTCGGCGGGCATTTTCAATCCCGAAAAACTCCTCTGGCTTAATTCTCACTACATGAAAAGCCGCCCGCTTTCCCGGCTGGCTGACGAAGTGCTCCCATTTATCGAGGCCAAGGGCTATCCCAGGCCCGAAGATCATGCATGGCTGGAGAAGATGCTGGCGACACTGACCGAGCGGGCCAAGAAACTTACGGAACTCGTGGACTTGGCCCATTTTTACCTGAGCGATGACATCACCTTCGACGAAGAGGCGGCAAAAAAATTCCTCAACCCTGAGGTCTGCGAGCCGATGCGGCAACTGACAGCCGGGCTTTCTGTGCTGGAGAACTTCAACGAGCAAGCCATCGAACAGGTGTTCACAGGAATCCTCCTGGAAAAGGGATTGCCTCTGGGAAAACTGGCCCAACCAGTCCGAGTTGCGCTGACTGGCTCAACCGCGAGCCCGGGAATTTATGAGGTCATCGCCGTGCTGGGAAAAGAGCGCACGCTGCGGCGGCTTGGGAAGGCCCTCGATTACATGCGTAGTCTTGACTCCCCCGCGTGATTCTTTTAATTTAAACGCTGTTCGTTGAGGAGTCGGCTAATTGGTAAGCCACCTGACTCTGGATCAGGCGATTGTAGGTTCGAGTCCTACCTCCTCAGCCATGGTCCCATCGTCTAGCGGTTAGGACACCGGCCTCTCACGTCGGTAACACGGGTTCGATTCCCGTTGGGACCACCAATCCTTTCGTAGGCTTAGCCCACTCCGGTGCAGAAATCGTGCGATCGCTCAGAGTGAGCGTCCCACAGTAGTCCTGCTCGATCATCATCACCGACGTCCCGCAGTAATCGGCGATCGCCTTCAAATTCTCCCCCCGCTTAACCATCTCTGTGATGAACGTGTGGCGGGTCGCATAGAACTTCCGGTACCTGATGCCCAGGCCCTTGAGGACCCGGGGCCAGTAGACCCGGGCCCACTGGTTTGCATCAAGCGGATCACCAAACTTGTTCAGGAAGAGCCGTGCGGTCGCAAGCGACCATGACGGCAGGGTCAGCAGCGCTTCGATCGCGTCTCTCGGCACCCGGATCATGCGGCAACTTTTTGGCGTTTTCGGGCTGCTATCTGCCCCAAGATGACGGGACTTGCTTATGCTGATCTCACAGCGCTCCGGGTCCACGTCCGTCACCAACAACGCCGATGCTTCTGACGGTCTGGTCCCGGTGACAAACGGGGTGAGCACCCAGGGGTAATAGAACGGCTCACGCTCGCGAAAAAAGGCGAGGATGTGGTCGCGCTCCTCCGCTGTGAACGGGTCTGGCTTTTGTCTCTCGACCGCCGGCCAGTGAATGTCGATGAACGGGTCCCTGCCCTTCAGCGCGTCAAGCTCGGCCCGCGCGTCCCTGTAAAGCGCGCGGAGCGAACCGTCGATAATATTGCGGCAGGTTTTCACGCTCAGCCCTCGCCTCAGTAGCTCAACCCGAAACTCCGTCAAATACCCGGTCCCAATTGCCAAAAGCCGCACGTCTTTGAACTTCGGCAGGATGTAGGTCTCGAAATGCTGGCGATAGTCCCGGATCAGTGAGCGGCGGAACAGCGGCTCGATCTTCTTTTCGATCCAGCGGTCGAAGAACTCACTCACCGTGGGCGTGGGCTTCAGCCCGTACTTACCCTTGACGTACTCTTGCAGAAGGTGCTCGGCGAGCAGCTTCTTCGCGGTCTTGAGGCTACGTCTAAGCGACCCGTCCACCAGGTACCACGTGGAGCTTCGGTCTTTTCTCTGCTTGAGGTGCGGTGCCATTCAAAGCCTCCTGGATCGGAACATTCAAACCGTCGATGACCCTGTAGAACGCATCGAGCCGCCTGGGGACCTGGCCATTCAGGATCTTCGCCAGCGTCTTGTTGTTCACGCCGACGTTAGCACAGGTCGCGGCAACCCCCCCCATAGCGGCAAAAACGACGTTTCAGCTTCGATCATGACCGTTGAGCCTCCGTTCGAGAAGTAAACTCAAGAGCGTTGATCCGCAAGAACCACACTTCAAATCCCGGCCCTCATACACGCCGGAGTCGTCGATAAACGCGATCTCCGAGATCTCGAGCCGCGTTATCTTTTCGCACCGGATGCACCAGCAGTGGAGCCGATCGATTGGCACCTTACCCACATCTCCTCAAAAAACAGCTCAAATGGCTGTTCGGCCTCTTCCTGCATGAAAATTTCGCTCTACGCTGCCCCAGGATTCACGCTGTTAGCCCGAGCCTTACCCGATGATCCCCCCATTTCTCCTTGCTCACTTCGACCACGACGCCTTCGAACAAAACGATCATCCAAAGACTATCTCACAGCGGACAGACTAACTCGCAGCTTACAAGACTATCTACCATCAGTGCGCCACCAAACGATCATCCCAAGACTATCTCACAGCCGCAGAGACGATCTGTTTCAAACTATCTGTGGCTTCCCCCCAACCCCCACGACGAACAACGCCTTGCTCACCCATCGCCCACAAAACCCAGACCCCGGGGAAAGCGTTGTCAGCTTTTACGCCGAGCGGCCGTCGCAGTCGCTCTAGCAACCCCGGGGAAAAGTCAAGTCTCGCATTTGACTCTTTTACGCCGACCAGGAGACGCTACTCGCGAGGGAGATTCTCGCTGCGAACCGAGCCGGCAACCCAGGGTGAAATCGGATTTCATGCGCCGTCGTCAAACATGTCCGCAACTTCGTCCGGAACCGCGTTGGGTCTCTCAGGAATAAAAAATCCAAGGTCTACGCTGCGCTGCTGCAGAAGATGCTCGATCTCCGCGAAGCACCGTCCGTGACCGAGCTTTTCGATTTGTTGCCACTCCGCCCACGTGAATCTGTTTCCGTTGGCTTCGATTCTGGCATGCCATTCCGCAAGATGCGCTGCTTCGTGCAGGGCGTTTGCAAACAAGTGCGGATACCAAACTCGACCGCAGCGGATCTTGAAATTTATGAACTTGATTTCATACAGGCTTTCGGGCAATCGAGTGCACTCAATGCCGTCGGGCAACCGAGCGCACTCAACCCAGACGACGCCGTAGCTCTCCCCATCGACTTCCGGCCACTCTGCCGGCGCGACTACCTCAATAGACGGGCACGATGGAAGATCGGGCGGGCTGAACCGGACACCGATTTTCTCAAGCCTCTGCTGCAAATGCGCGCCCAGTCGCTCTCGATTTTCCCGGCTGTCGACAAAAAACCGCGTGGCCGCAATCAGCCTGTCACCGTCAACCGCGCCTCCCTCGAAAATCTCCACGACTTACTGGCCTTCTGCGTCCTGCGCATTCATCCCGATCTGACCACTGCCTGCACACTCCGCCCTAGAGCGTCCGTTACGGTAACAACGACGCCGCTTTTGAACTGGACCTGACAGGGCCGACAACCCTGAGCTATCATCGACGGCGTTCTAAGATCACAGACTATGCCGAAATTCACAGGGGCTTGGCACTGATCACCACACGCCGGTACGCTACATGGCCCCTCGACGCCAGATCCGTGGACTGTGCATCCAGGCGCTCCTTCTGCGCATCCCGGAGCAGGATTCCCACTCGTAAAGCATGGAGGGGTGCCTCCAGCCGGCGCTAGAGAACCATTGCAAAATCCAAGGCGCCTGTAGTAGCCATCATCCCCGCAACCAGCGACGATAGATTTCACGACATGCACAAAAGCATCGCCTGGTACTGCAGCCCCGTCATTCTTTGACGGCCTGAGCACGGCAGTCTTCGAGTCCGCCGCTATCTCAAGTCCGCCCCCGCTCGTCGACCATCGGAACGGCCCACTGCCCTTAACGGTAAAAGTCACTGACGGATTCGCGACATTGCATGGCATCGTAACGACAGGAGGCTCAAGCACGATGCCGCCGCCGCCCGACCGTTCAGTTAGGCTAACGTCTTCTTTCGAACCGAAGACCCGCGATACGTCGATCCATGACCTATCGACGAACCTGAACAGCCCGTCCAGCAACTCCCGCAGCATCTTACTAAGCTGCCCGATACGAACGTCGAGCCAGGATGCTACCGGCTGTCGCGTGCTAACTCCCGTGTTCATACATCAATTCCATTGCTTCGGATGTGCCGCAGCCACAGGGCTAACAAAGAATCTTTGCTTGCCGTCTCAGGGGCGATCGGTTGGAAGGACATCGACGCACGCGAGCAACCGCCTTCAAGTATTCGGCGTTCCCACTCCTCGTGCGCCAGCAAGTCAACTTCGACTTCCTGGGCGAATTTGAGCCTGCCCGCGAGAACTGCCACGAGTTCGTTGCGAAGAGCCTCGGATTTCTCCGCCAGTTGGGTTTTGGCTTGTTCGCGGGCGTTCTGAAGTTTTTGCTCCGCTTTTTCAACCATTCGGTTGAGCAGTATCAGGTTCGCCGCTTCCTGACCAAATTTCATCGTGGCTTCGGCGAGATCAGCTCCCACTTCCTCGCCCTTAAGCATCCGATCAACAGCTGCATCCTCATAGCCGCCGATTGCCAACCGCCATTTTTCGTGGCGCTGAAAGCACTCTTCTCGGTCGCGCTGCAACTTGCCGAGCTCCTCCGCCGCCGTTGCGACGGCATTCTCGTGGTCGATCAACTCGCACGCCCGAAGTTCTTCTCTTAGGACTTCAATGCGGGTTTTTTCTCTCGAAAAAATACTCATAACTACCTCACAAGTACGAGCCGGCCGTCATCCAGTTCGGCTTCCCGCTCGATTTGTTCCTGACGCCGGCGCTGCTCCCGGCTTAGCTTCGTCTCTTAATCTGGCCCAACGAACCGATCGTGACGCCAACTCGGAAAACGAAGGCGGCGAATCTTTGATGGTGAGCACTACTTCATCAGGTCTGGCGCCGCGAAGCGAGGGTCCTTCTTTGAGCGTCAGTACGAAGTCTCCGCCCTTCGACGGGCTTGATGTATCATCCACCAATCTTCCCATAAACTCACTGACTTGCCGCCGAATCGAGGATTGGATGGCTATTTTTAGGGCGTCTAAATCCAAGATCGGAAAAACATCTCTCGGTCTCATGTTCCCCTCCTATTTTTTGATCGCCTTCTCCAGAAACGTCCGCCTTTGCGCGAGCTGTTCTTCAAGCTCCCGCTTGGACGGCTTTTTCTCTTCTCTCGTTTTATGCGGCTTTTTCGGCTTCATCGCTCACCTCAAAATTTGAAATCGGATTTCATGCGCCTTTGACAAACATACGCCTTTTAACCTACCCTGTACGCCTGTGACCGCCGTTCAGAATCAACAGAACCGGATGCTTATCCGCTGCCCCGATTGCGACAGGGAGATATCCTCCCGCGCTGTGACCTGTCCCGGCTGCGGCGCGCCAATTAGATCAGCCGTCACCATCCAGGCCACTGGTCGGGCGTGGAAAGCTACGCAACTGACCGGCGCGGCTGCAGCAATCGCTGGCATTACAGGTGTGGCAATCGGTCCGACAGATGGCATCTCCTTCCTCGGCGGTTTCCCCGCTCTGGGCCTGGCAAGCCTCAGCCTATTCACTGGCATACTGGTCTTCATAGTCGGCAAGATCGGTGCTTGGTGGTATCACGGCTAACACACTAACAGTTTCACTCAGCTTCGTTCGTCGTAAGCCTCGTCCGCCGAAGTTCAGTCTCAAGATTCTGCTCAATCCGCGAATCTCCGCGCCGCTCGGCGGCTTTGTTAATGCCAGAAACCAGCACCAACGTCTCACGAAGCTGCGCGTTGATCTTAGCCAGACTCTCTTCCTGCGGACTATCGGCCACCTGTCATCCTCCGCATCGGTTTCACTTGGCCCCCGCGAAGTTAAGTGGCAGCTTGCTCTGAATGGCCTCGACCATTGATTTGGTTTCCGCCAAAGCGCCATTCAACGTCCACA
The DNA here is from genome assembly GCA_016193385.1 of Deltaproteobacteria bacterium. Next base: position 3,326 of record JACPSF010000189.1, on the reverse strand, counting down.
CCTGGCCCGTTGCTGCAGAGATCATCACGCCAATCCCCGCGCCCTTGTCGACGAAGTCTTTCACGTTGGCGGCCGCACTTCCGACGCCGGCGCTGATCTCTTGAGTCTCCACTGCCGCCTGCTCAAGCCCGGTGGCAACTTTTTGGGCGGCCAGGCCAGCGTCAGTCAAATTCGTGAGCAGGATCGCGCCGTTCTCACTGACGACTTTACGCACCTCGCCGAGCTCGGCCACCACTGGTGTCGCTACCTGCGCACCAACAGCTGTGGCCTTCTGACCCAGTGCAGTCAAACGATCGCCCGCTCCCTGAAGCGCCAGCTGCACCTTGTCGGCAAACCCTGTCTGCATCGACTGGCCGATCCCGATTATCTTGTCGCTGACGCCAGTTAAACTCGTCATCATCTGTTGGGTCGGCCCCGTCATCACTTCGCCAAACATGCCCATCACCTGGCTCCCCAGTGCGGCAACGTCAGCCGTGATCGACTTACCCAGTGTTTCCAGGTTGGCGGACATCTTCTCGCCGACGCCAAGCATTTTGTCGAACCCACCGGTTGTTCTACCGGTCAAATCGGAAAGAGCGGCAAGTCCCATCACCACCGGCCAAACACCAAGCCCCAACGTCACAAACCCTGCCGCTAGCCCTTTCACGGCTAACGAGAGCGCAAGCGTGACGACAGACGCCGTTCGCGCAATCGACGGGAAGTTGACGCCAAGAGCAGACATCGTTTGCACGAAGGCTCCAAACTTAGCCACGGCGTTGAGGCCATCTTTGAGCGCGTCGAAAAATGGCTTGAACGCCCCGGCAGTCAAAATGCCCCAAGCGTCCTTAATCGTCGACGTCAAACCTTCCCATGTCCCGGCCATCTTCTCCATCGCGCCTTTGAATCTGTCGAACGAGCCGATCAACAGGCCAAAAACTTCATCGCCTTTCTTACCCGCCTCAGTCAGCTTTTCAAGCTCCATGGCCGTTTGCGGCGTCAAGACAGCTAGCTCCTGGAGGCGTCTGATCGAATCAGTCATCGGCCTTCCGGCAGTCGCCGCGCCGAATGCCCGACCGATCCAAAACGCTATCTCAGAGATTTCAACGCCTGCCACCGCAGCCGCGTCGCCAACCCGACGCAGATTCTCATCTGTATTCAGCGCATCACTGCCGAACGACTGCAGCAGCTTGCTGGCCTTGATGACGGGCCCGGTTTCGAAAGGCGTCTTCGCAGCGAACTCGAACAGAGACGCGATCTTTTTCCTGGCCGCCTCCGACGAACCCAGCAGGACCTCGAACTGCAGAGTCGACATCTCCAGCGTCTTGTTCATGCCGATCACTGAGCCCTTAATGCTCTCGAACGCGAACCCTACTGCCCGCAGCCCTACCTGAGCGCCGACGAATCCGACCATCGTCGCCGTCGCTTGCTTGAGCAGCCCGGGCAGGCCGCTAAGGCCGGAGTGGACTTCCCTGATGCCCTGGCCGAATCCACGGGCGTCACCACCGAGCTTCACCATCACCTCGCCAATATTCGCCATACGTTTTTCCTATTAATGCAAAATACGCTGCTGGCATACAGCCAGATCGCCGAGGGCATTTACGAACGCCAACGCGGCCTCTGCTGACGTTTTGAAGAACTCACAGCATCTGACGCATCCGTGAGTCGTCATGTGCGCTTGATGCCTTTCGAACTGCTGCGCGAGATCCTGCACCGCCGTAACCAGACGGTCGGCGGCCTCGGACTGGTGCTGCTGCGAGATGAAATCGGATTTCATGTCACTTTCTGGCTTTTATCGCCGCCTTGATAGGCGCATAGGCTTTCTCCAGGAGCTTGACTCCAGGGTTTAGTTCGCGTCGCTTCAAAGCTCCGCTGATCTCGTCTTGTATCAGCAGAGCCACTGTCGCCCGCGAATAGTTCGTCGCCGTAAAATCCCGCCGAAGCTTGGCGACCGCATCCTTGGCTTGCCCGTCCGGTAAAAGCTCAAACAGCTCGTCGAGGGCTTTTTTGCTTTCCTCGGGCAGTAAATTCATCGTTCACCTCTGCCTCTCAACTTTGAGTTCGACTCCCATCCGCTTGCACAGGGTCGCATACGCCACCGCCTCATCGATGGCCAGATCTTCGGGCTCGATCCACAGTCTTGGCTCTACGACAGCAGCTTTCACCGACTTCATAGAACCTCCCCTCAGCTCAACGGGAGCTTTACGACCCGGTAGCGACGGCTGTCGGCGGTGAAGCGGTACTCTTTCGCCCGGCGGTCTTTCTTGCTCCACTTACCACCGTTCAGTTCATCGAGGATACCGGCAAAGACAAGGCAGCCGAGCACGTCGCTCCAATGCTGACAGCTCTTACCCAACCTGGTTTTTAGATCGGCCACAGGCAGTAACAACGCTTTCTCGTCGCCCAGGAGCGTACGCAGTGCATAAGCTATACTCGCGACAAGGATCGCGTCTTTCATCCGCAGGTTTTCCACCGGCTCGACCTGGGTCACCTGCGCCATGTCGACGGCGACGTCCAGAACACTCCAACCATCGGGGAACCGCACGTCCTTGTACGCATTCATAAACTGTAACCACTTTTTTTCTTCGTCGTCCTCATCCTCCCATCCAGGCAGATCACCGATCCGAACAGTCAAGATTTTAAAAACTCTCCAAAGCAGATCGAAGCCCGGCTTCGATCCCATAACAGCCTTCAGCCTCTTCGCGTATAAGAAGAGCACCCGGTTCGGCTTGATTTCACGTGCATCCAATCGCTCTACGATCTCATCGGCGGTTCTTTCCGCTACTGACCCGACGTCAATCTCGTTTAAATCATCGGGGGAGCGCGGCGAGTGAAAACGAGCCGCTAAAAACCTTGAAACCCCTTGAATACCTGAACAGCCTTGAAGACCACTGAATACCCCTGAAGACCTGATAACCCCTGATGCAACACCTCCGGGGGTTGCATTCTGAAGTCCTGCTGCATTTTCTGTATCCGGGGGTGTGAACGGTATTTCCTCGGAAAAGGTGCCATTTTCGGCATTTTTTTGGGCGGGCGCCGGGTTTTCGACGGTTTTTCGATCGTTGACGGCCGGCAAGTCTGCATCCGGGTACTTGACTCTGAGAACCGCGCGCATCTCCTCGGCGATGCGTGTGGCCTCGGCGAGGGTAAAGGTGCTCTTTTTTCCATTTTTTTGGGCGGGCGCGGCATTTTGACCCCGGACAGTAAGCTTTTCAAACAGCGTGTCACGATGATCTTGCCGCCAGCTTGAAATATCAGGATTGCGAAGTTCAAACCCGGGGCTGGCGGCGAGCATTTTCGTGAGCAGCGCGACTTGCTCGTCAACTGACAGCCTGCGAAAACCATCTTTT
>JACPSF010000188.1 GCA_016193385.1 Deltaproteobacteria bacterium | reverse complement strand
TTGATAAGGGCTATCTTCTTGCTTCTAAAATCAGGGCGCTTCAGCCCAATTTTAACGGCTATAAAACCGGCTTCCTTCCATTCTTCGTAGGCAGGATTGACAATCCTCCTGACACGCTCAAAAGGCTCCAGAAATTTCTGTACCCTGCGCACTGCAAGGTCATCCGTGCATCCGACGATAAGTTCCTGGGCGACAACGCTGGAGAAAAAAGTGGAGGGAAGGTGCCTGGCATATTGGCCTGCATGTTGTAAAGCAAAACTCCGATCCAGCATGCAGTGGATATAGATGTTGGTATCGAAGATATACTTAGCGGGCATAAAGGTCTTCGACCCCGCCCACTCCCGCATTCTCCACCCACGCTTTAGTCGCCTCTTCCTGGAAAAGGACGAGGTCAATGGCCTTTTGTATGGCCTCTGTCTCTGTCTTTGCTTTTAAAAGACGCCTTACCTTTTTGATCTTGGTCTCGTCCAGCCAGTAGTTTTTGCGCTTCAGAGCTTTCATCATAACCTCCTAATGTACGTATAGACTACCCTACTTTATACGTATTGTCAAACGAACGGCAGACACTAAGTCCGCAGCAAAACTTTGAGCGCTCCTGCCCGGCTGGCATGGGCTACCGCTATTTTTTAGGCCAGAGCTGACCGAAAAAGCCGCTCTTTTCCATTTCATCCAAGTAGCGACTATCAACCAACTCCTGCGGTCTCACCTTCTTCGCCCGCGCGTCCGTCGGCGCGACCTCATCAAGAATGGCCTGTAAGGAATCCAGTTTAATCGCCAGCCTTGGCTCCAGCGCTTTGCTCTCCGTGTTATAGGCGGACTCCAGAATCTTTCTGTCGGTCAAGCGCAGATACTTTCCCAAAACTTTGTATATAAACTCTCTGTCCGTGTGCATGAGTTTGGATGCCTCCGCCATAGCACGCATAAACAGGCTGATGACCTGGGACCGCTTGGCAATGACGGAGCGCTTGGTAACAAAGGCCGTTGCGGAGTAGGGAATTTTGAGATCGGGACCGTACACAACGTAGCGATAGCCTTGGGCAATTCCCTGTGCGTCTGCTGGCGCGGTCACCACGGCCGCGTCGATTCCACCGCCAATTAGCGCAGCAAGGGCTTCGGGCTCTCCCCCGGTCTGAATGAAAGCAAAATCTCTCCCCGGTTCCAGGTTAAAACGCCTGAGCGCCTGGGTGGTAAAATAGTGCGAATTTCCACCGATGCGGCTCACGCCGATGCGTTTGCCCTTCAGATCCTCCGGCCTTTTTATATTACCGCCCCCCAAGATGCTATGGGTCATGACATTCTTCACTCCGCCTATGAAAACCACGTCCGTAGATCCTTGCACGTAAGCGCGCACGTTGCCGATGCCGCCGGTCACGGTCATCTCCGCGTCTCCACCAAGCAACGCTGCGGTGACAATGCTCGAAGATGAGATAAACACCAGATGAAAATCTAAATTGTATTTCTTAAATAGCCCCGCCTCCTCCGCCACCCAGGGCAAAGACTGGGACATGACACGCGCCGAGTGGATACCGATCAGTTTGTCGGCGCCCAACACCGAGAGCGGCCAGGAAAACAACACCAGCGCTATCACTGCGAGTAAACCTTCAAGCAACATATCGATTCCTCCCCCTGGTTAGGTTACCGTCTGCCATAAAGTTGGTGAACGAAACCTGTATCTTCTAAATCTTTAAAGAAGCGATTGTCAAAGAAATCCTTGGGGCCGGCTCTGGATCGCCAATTTAGGGCGGAGAGTAGCCGATAAGATACCGTTGTCTCAACTCAGGCGGAGCTTCCAGACAAAGCTGGACATTTTCTCCGGCTTGGAGTAATAGGCGTTCAGACCAATTGGGAAAAGGGGCTGATGATCCGCATCCCTGCGACGGCAGACAGGTCTCCCCGGCACCTGGGACACGTAAGAGGGTCTGTTTCATAGATCTTTCTGATGGAGTGCAACCAACGCTTCTTTAAGCCAAACGGAGGTAACAAATCATGCTGAAAATCGCGTGGGTAACGGTGTCGCTAATGTCGGCGGTGCTCTTTCAGGCGAGCGCATTGGCGCAGTCGCTGGAGGTGAAGCGCTACAACTATGCCGAATGGACCAAAGGTCGCTTCACCGAGGTAGTAACGGTCAACGGCCCTGGCAAAACCATCTACCTCGCCGGCGTCGGCGCCGAGGACGAGAATGCGCCGCAGGGCACGATCCGCCATCTGGGTAACCCCTACCAGCAGTGCAAGTACGCCTACGACAAAATGAAACGCCACCTGGCCAAGCACGGCGGTACGCTCGCCGATGTCGTAAAGCAGGTGGTCTATGTCACCGACGTGCGATACCAGGCCGACGTGGCCAGATGCCGCCGCGAGGAATACGGCGAAGGCGGACCGATTCCCGCCAACACGTTCCTGGTCATCTCCGGACTCGCCATTCCCGGGATGCTGCTTGAAATCGACATCACGGCTGTGGTGCCGAAGTAAGGCACCCGGGACTTTTAGTTCCGCTGCAACAGGCGGCGGACCAAGACGGGGCGCCATCGGAAGCCTCTTCAAAGAGTTAAACCCGTTATTGGCCGGCAGCTGACCGCTTTGAGCGCTCGTCACGGACGCAGGAGGATCTTGAGCGCGCCCGGCCTCTCCGCGTGGCGCACGGCTTCCTGGCCGTCATTTAACGGATAGACCCGATCGATCAAAGGCTGCACCAAAACGCACTTTCGATTCAGAGCCTCCAGCGCGGGCGGAAAAGGTCCGCAACGCGAACCCACGACCGTAACTTCATTGATGACAAGCGGTGCAAGGGAGAGGGAGTGAGATTCGGCGACGGTGCTTTTCAAAACCACCGTGCCGCGCGGCCGCACCGCCTCGAGCGCGAGTTTCAGCCCTACCGTCGAACCCGTAGCCTCAACCACGAGATCGGCCTCGCCGCCACGCCAGTCTGATAGAAGGACGGTCGCGATCCCCAGCCTCCTGAGCACCTCAAGCTTCCTGGGATGCTTTCCGACCACGCGCACGCGGCTCGATCGGAGTCGAAGCACCTGGGCACAGAGCATCCCGAGCTTGCCGTCGCCAAGTACAAGAACCCGATCCGTGGGCAATATCTCCACCTGCTCGAGGATCTCAAAAGCCGCAGCCAGGGGCTCAGTGAAAACCGCTTCCTCGTCCGATACGCCATCGGGCACGGGATGGAGATTCTCAGCCGGAACCGCCACATATTCGGCGAAGCTCCCGTCGGCGCCGAGAATGCCCATCACCCGACGCTCGCGGCAGTGCCGGTCCAACCCTTGAGCGCAGAATTCGCACCGGCGGCAGGCGAAATTGATCTCGCTGACCACCCGTTTGCCGACAAGCTCCCCAGGTCCCTCCACCACGTCGCCCACCAATTCGTGTCCGAGAACACCGCGAAATCCCATGTAGCCGCGCAAGATCTGGAGGTCCGTGGAGCAGATGCCAGCGAACCGAACCCGTAAGAGGGACGAAAGATCGTCGGCTTCAGGCGTGGGATAGGCCGGATCCAGATTGAGTTGCCTGCCATTCCAATTGAGGGCACGCATGTCTTTTTATTGCGGGCGGAAGCTGTCCGAGCTTTCAATAGTGGACGGCGAGACCCACACCGCCTGAGACCACGATCACTTCGCCATTAATACCCACGGAAAGAGGCGAGGCAAGAAATGCCGCGACGTAAGCGATCTCTTCCGCAGTGACGAGCCTGCCGATGGAAACGTTCGCAGCGATCTGTTGGGTCAACTCCTCGACGGTGACTCCCCGGCGCGCCGCGCGAGCGGACAGGCGCTCGCCCAACCTCTCCGTAACGGTGGCCCCAGGGTGAATCGCATTCACATTGATCCCCCAGCGCCCCAGCTCCACTGCAAGCGACTTCGTCAGGTGCACCGTCGCCGCATTCCTTGCGCCTGCGCTAATGGCGCCGGCGGTCCGCGCGGCCATACCGCCGATATTGATGATCCGGCCCCAGCCGGTGTTTCTCATCAAAGGGACCACGGCGCGCGCACAGCGCAGATAACCGAGCACTCTCTCCTCGAAATCACGCAGGATGAGATCATCGGTTACGCCGGTAAAATCCTCGGCGACTCCGCCCGAGACACGACCCGCGTTGTTGACCAGGATGTCGATCCCGCCCAAAGCCGCGCCGGCGCTGTCCACCAGGCGCTTGATGGAGTCGGTTTGAGAAATATCGGCCACGAGGGGCAGGACGCGCCTTCCCGTCTCCCGCTCGATCTCCTCACCCGCGGCTTTAAGCGCCCCTTCCGTGCGGCCACAGATCGCGCAATTGACTCCTTCACGGGCAAGCTGGCGGGCGATCGCTTTGCCGATACCTCGGCTCCCGCCGGTCACGAGCGCCCTCTTGCCATCGAGCTTCAGATCCATATTCTTACCTAAGGATGCCGGGATTGACCGCGATGGGCTTGTCCCGAAGTGTAGGATATAGAAGCGTGCCACTCTCTCCCCGCCGCAGCGTCAAACCCTCTTCCGGGGACAGGCAAGCCCGCCCGATCTCGACCGCATCCCCGAGAAGCGGATCTTGAACCGCGGCTCTTTCGGAGGTTAGACTAGCGGCCATGGCTTTTTATCGCTGCTTCCCCGAGATAATTTTTTCCGCCCATTTCACGACTCGTTCCGCGATCCTAACGGACTCTTTGTATTCCTTCTCCTTGATAAGCGGTCCCATACCTGGGTATCGGGTGAAGACCGCAAACTTGCTGGGGCGTTCCGCTTGCCTGATGGATTCGTGGATTTCCTGACCTGCCTTTTCCAGGGAGGTCAGCAGTTCGGCAAGATCGTGAACGTAAGGGAAGGCAACGTCACGTTTGATTAGGAGTGCCTTGATGGCCTTTTCCGCAGCCTGCTGAGCATCGAAGCAGAGATCCTCTAGGTACACCCCTTTGTGCTTAACCTTAGCCCGGGCAAGGTTGCTTCGAGCCCGGTTTAGCCATTCCCTGGGATCGTCGGGAGGGTAGCGTTTAGGCATGATAGACTTCTCTTCCTTCTTGCAAGGCGGGCTTAATGATGAGGCAGTGCGTGTTGCGGTACCGCTCCACGTCTTCCGGAGTAACCACGATTACATCCACGGCCTGACCTACGCCGTGAAGATTCATGTAGATGTCTCCTGCAAGGCGGCTTCGATTATATTTGCCCCTCTTCACAACCAGGAAATCCACATCGCTATTAGGTCCCATCTTTCCACGTGCTGCGGAGCCAAAAAGAATGATCTTCTCCGGCTTGGCGACTTCCACAATCCGCCGGACGATTTCCTGTAGCAGCGCCTCGCTTAAGACTTTTTTACCTGCTTTCATGGCTCTCATATGAGCCTCTGCTGTCCCTTAGCTTCCACGCTTTTTCACCTGTCTATTTTCGTTTGCAGCACTTTAAACCGCACCAAGGACTGACGGCCATCGCTCCACGTCCTCCCCGATCCGCCGCCCGAGAAAAGGCGGCGTAGTAACGGATAAAAGGCACGGTCTAGACCTATCTTAGAATTTGCCCGAAGCCTTCCAGCCGTTCCTTCAACCCCAGAGTCTTCAGCACCCACCAGAGGGAGGCGGCCGTGCTCGCGACGACCGGACGGTCGGTTTCCCGCTCGAGCCTCTCGACATGGGCGAGCGAGCTCCATCTGCCATGGACTAGGATCGCATCGGCCTCGGGGTGCTCCCCAAATACGCCGTGAGCGACCTCGTAAGAAGCCTCCTCCGGAAGCTTCACTTGGCCCACGGGATTAGCGACGCCAAGTCCTCGAATGCCTAGAACCTCAAGGCCAGCGTCTTCGAAGTAGCGTTTCAGGGCCTGATTGATCCGTTCCAAATAAGCCGTGGCAATGACGATCTTCTTGGCTCCCACCTGCTTCAAGGCGTCGGCGTTCGCGCAGAGAGATGTAGTCACGGGAAGACCGAGACGCTGGCTCAGGCGGGCGACAAGCTCTTCTTCCGCGCGGTAGCCGCGCTGGACCGCGACGGTGATACCGGCCAAAAGAATGCAGTCGACTTCTTCGGCCACGAAGACGGAGAGGCTGGACTCCAGCGATTCGATAGCTCTGTCAAACTCCTCCGGCGTGTGAGCCCGTACGTTAAGACCTGTCGTCACCAGGGTGAAGCCGGCGGGAAGAATCCGGCTCCAGTCTGAAGGGTACTCGAATACTGATGGAGAAAGATAGCCGATGCGCGCTTTCCACGTTGCCATTTTTTCCTTTCGTCAGCCCTCTCCAACCCCGTGCCGCACACTCCGAGGAGAGCGAGCCTGGAGACTGTGGACATCCGATAACGTAGGTTCCGTCAGGCCCTGACCATTTTGAACCGTTTGAACGTTTTGAACGCCCGACAGTTCAAGCCGTTCAAATCGTTTAGGCCGTTAAGGTACCGGCCTATTGGCCACAGTCGAAAGGCTCGTTCGCCGAGTAGAGAAGCATACTGAACAGCGGAACGTTTTTTAGGTGCCAATGTTTTACGCGTCCTTCGGATAGATCCAGCGGGCCGGCTCGCGGGCATAGTCGTCGTAGGAACCCGCCGCATTGATTCCGGGAATCTCGGGGATCCAGTCCTCTTTAAGAAGCTCATCCGGATCCCCGTATTTCTCTGCGACTTTTCTCACCTGTGGATCATCGAGCGCAACCAGCCGGCCTTTTTCGATGATACGGATCTGCTCGCCTTGTTTGGTGGTGAGATCGAGGGTGGAAAATAGCAAGTGAACGTGGAGATGGCCATACGCGATCTTTCTTTCCGCCGCCCATTCCTCTTCCGTCGCGCGCCACGCGGTCCCGCAACCGGTGTGGATCACTCCCGACCTTCGCCTCTCCCACTCCGCCCCGCCGGAAGAGAGCATATGAATGTTCGAAGGCCTCATGATCTTAGGATGGGTTCCGATCGCCATTTCCCAGAGCCAGAAGAGCCCTTTGTCGGGAAACGAAGGATACTGTGTGTTCCTCGTCTCATCCATCAGCTCCCGCCAGGCTTCTCCGTAAAGGCCCCCGCCCTCGACCTTCTCGACCTTTCCCCTTGCGACCGTCACTTTGACAAGCGGAAATGGCTTCGAGTAGTGGCTAGTGGTGCCGCAAATCAAGCCTGTCGCGTCCTCTTGCTTGAGAACGGGCGTCCACGGATGGGCCATGAGATGGCCCCAAAAGGGAGTCTCATTGAAGGCAAACCAGTCGCCGGTAAAATAATCCTCCCAAAGGGTGTAGCTCAAGTCCGTCCCTTCGGGATCGGTAACGTGAATCTTGCCGCCCTTGCCTTTTTTCCAGATGGGCTCCCACGCCTTGTAATTGATCAGCCGTTGGACTTCCCGCGGATACGTCGTAGCCGCGCTCGCGAATTGCCCGAGGACCTGCCAGGGAATCGGCTCGTAGTGATAGGGTGTCTTCGGTATTCCGCCGCCCCGACCATGAATCAGCAACTGGTAACCGTTTTTCTCCGCCAGCTCCTCGATCCACCTGGCGCCTTCCCAGCGCCGCGGGTTGGTACGCGATGGGCCCCTGCGAATTACGACCCGAATTTCATCGTATTCATCGAAGTGTCGATCCGGGCCTACGTCCACGACAATGATATCGGCCTTGGCCCCTTTCTCCCTCAAGGCCGCCGCAATGGACTCCGCGATGCGCGGATCGTAATGGCTGTCCACGCCGATCAAAACCTTATCGCCTTTTCCGACGGCGGAGTAACCGATGAAGCCCACCGCCGTCCTGCGCAATCCCTCCTCTTCACACAGAAACTTCGCGCACGACATGAGCGATGAAATATCCAAAACCTTGACCGACGGGTACGTTCCATTCCCGCTCGCAGTCAGCTTTGCATCGGCGTGATATTCGCACATAGTTCCTCCCCTTTACTCCGTCGATTTTTGCCTGCGTCCGGCAAAATCCCTATCAGGCTTGTCGGGTGGCCATCTCCGCTCCCTAAGCGCGCTTGACGAGCTTTTGCAGGGTGCGAAGCTCGCGGGGCGGATCGAGACGCTGGCCCATGATGGTCCAGGAGACCTCACCGACATAAATGTTTCCCTTCGAATCGAGCGCGAGCCCGTGCGGCGCGATGAACTGGCCCAGGGCCTCCCCACCACGGATATCCCCCAAGCGGGCCAGCACTTTGCCTGCCATATCGAGGATGCTGAGCCTCGGCCCCAAGTTCGGAATATCTTTATTGACGGGAAGCCCTGGTCCGAGCTCTCCCAGGTAGCAGAGCGGAATGGGTCCCGTGTCCATATACAGGGCGCAGGGACGATGCATATTGTGCCATTGGGTTTCAAACCTGCCGCTCGGATCGAAGACCTGGATCCGATGGTTTTCCCGATCGGCGACGTAGACATACCCGTTCTTGTCCGTGCAGATGTTGTGGACGATGTTGAACTGGCCCGGATCGGTTCCAGGCTCTCCCCAGGAAAACATCAGCTTGCCGTCCGGTGTGTATTTATGGACGCGGGAATTGCCATAGCCGTCCGAGACATAGATCTCCCCTTTGGGGGAGAAGGCGACGTGGGTGCATCGGTTGAAGGGCTCGCCGCTCTGGAAAGGAGCCGGCTTACCGGAAATTCCCAGCGTGAGCAGCACTTTCCCGCCAAGCGTGCACTTGCGCACGGTATGGTCGCCGTCGTCGGTCAAATAAATCGTATCGTCCGGACCCATCGTGACCCCGTGCGCACGCTTGAAGAGGCCTTCTCCCCAGGAGCGGAGAAAGTTCCCCTCGCTGTCGAACACGATCACGGGATGGGCACCCCGGGTAAAGACATAGATCTGGTCCTTCCGGTCCACCCCGACTGCGGCAGCTTCGCGGTAACTCCAACCGTCAGGCAACTTGCCCCACCCTTCGGCAACCTCGTAGAGATACTCTCCGCTTCCCATCATGGCACACATTGTGCTTCCTCCTTTCGATGGGCCGGACCTCTGCCGGCAAAAATCACGCGCTTCTGAATAGGGGTCAATCTATATCGCTTCCAAGCTCGCGTCAATTAGGGGTCGGCTCTGCCAACCTCCTCGTCCCTGTGCCTCGGTCCTTCAGGTTTCCCCCCTCAGAATTCCATGAGCTCAGGACTGCGGAGGGGGCCTGCACCGAAGCGCGGAGACGTCCGATACCGAAGTTGCCTCCCGGCTCAGTGGCCCAGGTGAATGGCGATGGTTCCCGTAACTACGCTCAAGGTCCCCAGCACCGTGCGCCAATTGATCCGCTCAAAATCACGCAGAAAAATCACCGTTCCTAGCAGGGCCCACACAGGATAGGTGGACGCAATCGGCGCGACGACCACCACGGGACCAAGGCTCAGGGCGGTGATGATCAGCAGGATCGATAGTGTTTCCGAGACGCCGGTGACGAGAAAAGGCACGAGCGCCTTGCGATGCCAGATCAGGCGCCTGAAGCCGGAGAAAAAAACCAGATATCCTAAAAGGCCCCCCAGCGAGACACTGCCCATCAGAGCAGCGAAGAACAGGGGTTGATTGGAAAGGCTCAGGGCATAGCGGCGGATCGGATGATTGACCCCGGTAAGACACGCCGCAGCCAGCGGAAAGAGCAGATGCCACCAGCGAAAGGACGAGATCTCCTCTTCGGGTCTCCAGGAGATGAGAACGATCCCAATCACGACCAGGAGCGTGCCGGAGAGGACAGCGGCGCCGGCGGTTTCGTGCAGCAGCGAGATCGCAAAGACGGCGCTGATGAGCGGGCTGATGGATTGGAGCGTGCTGCTCCGCGAAGCGCCAATTTTATGGACGCCGGTATAGGCGAACAGCCGAACTCCCAACTGCGTGACCCCGACGAGGACGAACAATGAAACAGCGACCGGAGAAACTTCGGGAATTCCCCCGGTAAGAAAAACAGCGGACCATAGGCTCACCGCGTGCACGCTCGCCGAGACGCACGTCACGGTAGCGGGAGTGGAATATTTCAACCCGCGCCGGGCTGAAACCAGAGCCGCGGCATAGAAAACCGCCGTAACCAAGGCTGTGAACGGAGCGGACATCAACGCGTCGCAAACTGAAGCATTGGTAAGATAAACCGGCCCTGAGACTCAAACCGGAGGGGGCTTTTGCAGCCGATCTCTCCGCGACAGTGACTAATCCGCTTGTTTGATGAAATCGGACAGGCGCTCGCCGATCATGATCGCCGTGAGATTCGTATTGGCATGTGTCACCGTCGGCATGATCGAGGCGTCGGCAATCCACAAATTCGTCATCCCATGCACGCGCAGCCGCTCATCGACCACCGCGGTCCTGTCCGAAGCGGGACCCATCCTGCAGGTCCCCACTCCATGGTGATAGCTGTCGTAGGTCGAACGGGCAAACTTCGCCCAATCCTCGCCCGGCCCCGGCTGGAGCAGGGGGCCGTAAAATTCCTTCACCGGATTTCCCTCGACGAGCTCGGTGATAAACTCCATGGCCGAAACCATCGCCCGGAGATCTTCGGGGTCCGCGAGCATTTGCGGATCGACCTCAGGCAATTCATCTGGATCCGAACTCTTCAGGAAAATCCGGCCGCAGTTTCGCTGCTCCAAGAGGTGCGCGGATATCGGCATCATCCGCTTGATCCCCGCGACCTCCGTCGCGGGGCGCATGATGATGTGAAAATTGGCGCAATCCCCGATGGGATTTTTCTTGATCAGGAGCCGGAAGCGCGGCACAATCCAGTCCTCACGAAAACTCTTGGGCCCTTCAAAAGTCATGTAAACCACCGGATGGTCCTGATAGTTCTCGCCGATTCCCTCCAAGGCATGGACGGCCCGAATGCCCAGCCGCTTCAGCTCTTTTTCCGGCCCGATGCCCGAGAGCATCAGGATCTGCGGAGAATGGTAAACGCCGGCGCAAAGGACAATCTGACCGCCTCTCGCCGTCCGGACCTCGCCGTTCTTCTTATAACGCACCCCTTCGACTCTGGCGCCGGAAAGCTCAAGCGCGACCACCTGAGCCTCATCGATGACGGTGAGGTTTGGACGCCCGCGCGCGCCGTTGAGATAGGCGACGACAGTGGATTGGCGTTTGCCGTTCTTGATGTTGTACGGCGACCCGCAGACACCGAGGGGATTCGGCACGTTGAGATCAGGACAAAGAGGCAGTCCCATACCCAGCGCCCGCTCGATGAACGCCTGTACCGGAGCCGAACTGGGCATATCGAAGGTAAACGGCCGCTTGACAAAGAGCGGCCCGTCTCGGCCGTGCAGCGGATCATCCGGATAGTCCTGGTCCGACTCGATGCGCTTCAATACAGGCAGCACGCGTTCGTAAGACCAATCTGGATTTCCGTGCTCGACCCAGGTATCGAGATCGAACTTGGGCGGGCGCAAAACGGACATGACATTGACTGAGGAGCCACCACCCATGATCCTCCCCGCCAGGGAGTAGAACACGCTCCCATCGCTATTCCGCTCTGTAGGATACATGGCCACGTAGGAAGACTCCAGCAGCAGACGGACCTGGTTGCCGGCCTCGGCGACGAGATCCGGGATTGGCTGCGGATCGGGACCAGACTCTAAGAGTAGCACCTTCCGCCCGGCGTCCTCGGAAAGCCGAGTGGCCGCCACACAGCCCGCTGATCCGCCGCCGACAATGATCACGTCGTAACGATCCGTCATAGGGTCTCCTCCGCAGTCTCCTCCATCAGACGCTCGTTGATTCCTCCTCCAGACGCTGGCGCAGCCGGCGGGCAAACTCTTCCAGAATCAAGCTGGCGGTGGCCCGAAGCACCATATCGCCCAAAATGGCCAACCTCCCCTTGATCTCGACGTTGGCCTGATAGCGCAACTCCGTCCGGTCTTTTTCCAGCTCAGCCAGATTCAGGTTCAGGCTCCCGCTCGCCGTGCTCCTGGTCACCGAATCCGTCCCTTCGGTTTGAACCACCATTCCTTTCGGCGGCGTGCTCTCTACGATTGTGGCGCGGAAGGAAAACTTGCCTGAGATGGGACCGACGGTGGCCCCGATAACTCCATCGAAAGTCCGGTCATCGAGTTGCGTCACCTTTTCGAGCCCAGGGAGGCAAGAGGAAAATCGATTGATGTCGATCAGAAAATCCCACGCCTTCGAGGCCGGAACTCCCACGCCGATCTTGCCCTCAAAAATCATCGGGCGGCCTCCCCGCCATCAGCTTGTCTATCATTCTCCACCTAAAGATTTTTTCTCGGGTAAATCTATGTCGATAGATTGTATAAGGCAAAAAAGCTCGGTCGGTCAAGGCCGGGACGGCAACCTCGATTGAGGTCGCAAATCCTTGAAACGGAAAAAGGTAGAACCCCCGCCACAGGAGTTCTACCTCTCAAATTTTTGGCTCCCCGGGAGGGACTCGAACCCCCGACCAAGTGGTTACAAGTGCCCTGACATTTCTGCCAGGCTTGGACTATCTCACCACCCCTCTCTCATCATTTACAAGAAAAGGGTGTCGGGCGCTTCTGAGGTTTATTGGAAAAGGGGATCCTCAACCTCTAGTCTCTGCACGTTCCTGCCTACTGAATCCCCGTTCGGCAGGCTTCGCTCAGGAT
>JACPSF010000187.1 GCA_016193385.1 Deltaproteobacteria bacterium | reverse complement strand
TGTTCCTGTAGCAAATTTCGTCCTTTCGGGCCGCTACGTCTTCGCCTTTTGACCAGGATGGGCGCAGAATTTCTTCGGTCGGGGGCCGTTAATCGCAGATGGTATGGATCTTGCTGGGAGAGGCTAATGTAGCGTGAGGAGCAGGAGGAGGAGAGGATCCCTAGCTTCGGAGAGGAATGCACCCATGGAAACGAGTCTCACGTACCTTTTCCTGATGGTTCTGGCGGTCTCTCTTGTGCTCTGGCTGATCTCCCCGGGAAAGAAACCGGCCTGCCCGGCGCAGCAGCGGTAAACTAGCCCGCTCGTTAGTGTACCAGCCGAGCAAAAGCCACCGCGCTCAGCCGACCCCACACTTTCAATAGGTCTAACCCGCAAGAGACCAGAGCGTTCTGCTTATCCCGGAGGTAAGATCTCTCAGCGTAGAGGTGATTAAAGAATCCTATAACACCTCGGCCTATGGGAAGAGGCCCATGCCCCACCGAATAGAGACCTCGTAAAAAGAGAGATCAATTTTGACCCTTCCTATAGTCAGCTAATCTAGGAGCGTACCTACCTCAAGCCGAAGGAAACGTCCAGGTCTGCATGCAAGCCAGCCTCAGGTCATTGACATAAACAGCCCGTTATCGGATGCTCTTTCCCCAAAAACAGGGGTGCGGAGCCGGTTCGCTTTCTCTGATGGTTGCCTGCTTGCGCGCTCGCGCAGGCAAGCTAGAGGTTCTCGAACGCCGGTCGGCACAGCGTCGCCGGGGGCAATTATGAGTTCTCCGCGGCTAAATCTAAAAAAGCGACTTCCTATTTTTGTTGGGGAGGTGGAATCGCCTTTTATGCCGCGACTGAGGTGCGTGGCTTTGGAGGAGTGGTTGTTTTCTACGGGAGCACTCCCAGGCCGTTGGAGCTGCTTGAGAAAATCGAGGCTCCCGTGTTCGCGCACTATGGGAAGTTGGATTCAAGAATTACCGGAGGAGCGCCGGAGACCGAGGCGGCTATGAAAAAGTACGGAAAATCTTATGAATACAAGGTCTATACAAGTGCTCGGCATGCGTTTTTCAACGATCCAAGCCCGCGGAGCTATCATCCTGAGGCTACCAAAGAAACATGGAATCGAACGATTGGGTTTTTCAAGAAAGCTCTAAGCTAGGAGAAGGGAAAAAAATGAGAAAAGCGTTATCTTTAATCGGATTGCTGGGCTTTTTGATCCTATCTGCTCAGCCCTTATGGGCCGGGTGCGCGCCGCTGATCAAGAAGGGCCGCGAGCTCTTACCAAAAACAAATCTTTCAGCGGGACAATCGAGCAAGGTCAAGGCACTGCTGGATGAAGCCCAGAAGTATCTCGACGCCGGAGATCACACGAACGGCGTGAAGACGGCTAACCAGGCTTTAGACCTGCTCAAGAAGAAGTAAGCAGAAAAAGACA
Organism: Deltaproteobacteria bacterium; assembly: GCA_016193385.1. The sequence goes on along the minus strand of JACPSF010000187.1, from coordinate 4,502 downwards.
GAGATTCGAGACAGAGAACGCCTCACCCCACTCCGTCTGTCTCTATCAATGTCTCTATCTGATTTCAGATCGCCAGCCGGAGGAACTGAGTCTCCTGCCCGTGATCCCTTTGGATTCATCGGCAGCGAGAAAGACAAGAAGCTCGGTGACCGACTCCGGCTTGCTGCCGGAATAATGGGTGAGTTTTGTCGCCACGTACCCGGGTCCACGGAATTGACTCGGATACGGTATGACTCCAGCTCCGCGGCCAAGGTCTGCGTGAACCCCTCGATTCCCCACTTAGAGACCGCATAGGCGCCGAAGTTAGCGTAGGCCCCCCGGGCGATAGAGGAGGACAGGTTGATGATGGAGCCGCCCTTCTGGTGCGTCGTGAGGGGGAGAGTTTCCTTGGTTACGAGAAAAGTCCCGCGCAGATTAACGGCGACGGTGTACCCATTTTTTTACCTCGGACTCCGCGATGGGTGTGGGCCGGGTCATGACCCCGGCCTGCAACCCTTACAATGCACATCCCCAACAAAGGCGAGCAACTGGTCCGCTACTACGGCTACTACAGCAATGTTTCAAGGGGAAAGAGGAAAAAGGAAACGTCTGAAGAAAACGTGGAGATTATAGAGATCGATCCGCCGGCGGTATCAAAGGAAGTAAAGAAGCGCTGGTCCTACTGCATCAGAAAAGTGTATGAAACAGACCCACTCACGCGCCCGAAGTGCCAGAGAGATGGCCATCATCAGCTTCATCGACCAGCCCGAGGTGATTAAAAAAATCCTTCAACACCTATAGTGAAGGAAAAAAGAAAATTACCATAATCCCCCTATCCTCCCTCAAATCCCCCTTTCTCCCCCTTTGGTAAAGGGGGATCGAGGAGGATTTAGGAGAGCAAGGGGGGATTTGATGTCAATTTATTTAATTCCGTCACTATAGGTCTATGGGAAGGGTCCCATGCCCACCAGAAGAGATCTCGTAAAAAGAGAGATCACTTTTGACCCATCTTTCTCCCAGGTAATTTAGCCGCCATATCTGCATGTGCACCCGCCTGCTGCTGCGCGGGCAGGTACACGCAGACAGGCTCCAAGACCGAGGAAGTGTCCATCCCTGCCTGGAATCCAATCTAAGCTGGCCCGTGGTCCAGAGGGCGATGCTAAGGTCCTAGCTCGGCATAGCCCGAAAGCAATTTCTGTTATGGAGTTATCGGCTCAAGGTTAGTTCGTCAGCCTTCGCTCTATTCGGCCCCGCGCGCGGGCCAGGAGGAGCATCGAGACGGCGACGATATAGCACAGATCCCAAAGCAGAATAGGAAGGGCCTGGCCGCTGAACGACGCCCTGGCTATGCGTACGGGGTGGAGCAGGGGCAGCAGCTCTGCGACCCACAGCCAGCCACCGGAAAGGCGCTCTTTGAGCGGGAAGAAGACGTCTGAGAAGAGAAAAAGCGGGGTCAGAAAGAGCGTAAAGTAGAAACTGAACAGATCTATGCTCTTGATCTCCAGGGTGAAGGTGATGCCTATGGCCGCAAAAAGCAAACCCGCCAGGGGGAGCAGCGGGAGAACCAGGAGCGCTGACGGCAAGGGCGCAAGCCCGGCCAGGGCGATCACGACGAAAAAGCACCCGCCGTAAATGGCCGACCTTGTTACCGCCCATAGGACTTCGCCGGCCAAGACATCGTCGGGTTCGATCGGAGTGGTCAACATGGCGTCGTAGGCTTTTTCGAAGGTCAGCCGGACGAAGATGTTGTAGGTCACTTCAAAGCTGGCCCCGTTCATCGCCGCGACACATACCAGCCCCGGGGCGAGAAAGGCGATGTAGGAGGTCCCGCCCATTTCCGAAATGTAAGCCCCTACGCCGATTCCTATCGATACGAGGTAGAGCAGAGGCTCAAAGAAATTGGGTAGGATATTCGACTTCCAGGTGCGCCGGTACATGGTCGCGTTGCGCCGCCACACAGAGAACGCATGGGGAATCGAGACGCTCACAAAACCCCCTCCAGGCTGGTTCCGGTCAGAGCCAGGAAAACATCCTCGAGATTGGTCGGGCGGACGATCAAACTCCGCCGGTGTCCCCGATCGAAATCGCGGATGTGCTCGATCAGGGGAGTGGTGTCGTCCATGTAGATCATGAGGCGCCTGCCCACCCGGAGCCGTTGGGGGCGGGGGCTGATGCTGTTCAGTAGGACCGACTCTTCGCTGGGGGAGCAATCGAACTCCACCGTCTCGCACGCCAGGCGCGCGGCGATCAGGTCGGACGGCGCGCCCTCGTCAATGACCTTTCCCCCGCAGATGATCGCCACGGTATCACAGAGCCGCTGGGCTTCATCCATATAATGAGTGGTCAGAAGGACGGTAGCGCCCTCCGCCTTGAGGTCCCGGATGCGGGACCACAGAGCGAGGCGCAGCGCCGGGTCGAGGCCGGTCGTGGGTTCGTCGAGGATGAGAACTTCCGGGCGATTCATTAGCGAAAGCGCGATCGCCAGGCGCCGCTGGAAACCCCCCGAGAGCTGGCGCACCGGCGCTAGACCATGCGAGCCTAACTCGAAAAAGTCGATCAGCTCGCGCGCGCGCCGAGAGAGCTCAGGCTCGCGGAGCAGGTGGTAACGGCCGAACACGCGCAGGTTCTCTTCGGCGGATAATTCCTCGATCAACGCATTCTGCTGCAGCGTGACCCCAAGCCGCGCACGGACGGCCCTGGGATCCCGGTCGATGTCGATCCCGAAGACGCGGATCATTCCGCTGTCTAGCCGCGTGACGCCGTAAATCATGCGCAGCGTCGTTGTCTTTCCTGCCCCGTTCGGCCCCAGCAGGCCGTAGCACACGCCCGCTGACACGCGCAGGCTCAACTGGTCCACGGCCAAGCGGTTGCCGAAGCGCTTTGAAACCGAGGAGGCCTCGACGACGATTGAACTTTCGGTGCGTGGCCCCATCACCAAAGTCATATGCGCCGGTATGGCGATTGATGTCAACCAATGGCAAAAGGCAAACCGGGCGCTGCCGGCTGTTTTCGCTACGCGGCATCGCGATGGGGTAGAGGCCTGAAGAGCAAGGCGTAAAAGGCGGTCGCCATGAGGAAGAGCCCGACCAACGCCCAGAGCATCGGACCGTAACTCTGGGTTCGGTCGTAGAGGGCGCCCGCCACGACGGGAGCCAGCACCGCACCCCACATGTAGAAGAAACTCATGGTTCCACGAACCGTTGCGAACGCTCTGCGACCAAAGAAATCCCCCACCGTGGCCCACGTGATGGGGAAAACGGCCTCAACCGTCGTGAAAAGAACCGTGAAGAGCCACATCGACAGCTCCCCCTGGCCGTGGATCAGGGTGAGCAGGGCCGTCGTGGCTACCAGCATGGTGGTGGCCATCAGCCGGGGCTTCGGAACGTAGTCGGCGAGCCAGCCCAGAAACAAATGGGCCGGAAGGCCGAAAAGGGCAAGATTGGCGAGGAGAAAGGCGGATTTCTGCTCGCTCAGTCCCTTCCACACCATAATGGGAATGAAGTGAACCAGGATCGTGCTCAAGCCCGCAACCCGGAACATCGTCGCCAGGATGAGCATCCAGAAAGCCGCGGTCCGCATCGCTTCGCGCACGGTGAAATCAACTTCGAAGACGCCGCGGCGCGACGCTTCGCCTCGAGCCGAGGCGGAAGAAGCCGGACCGTCAAGGCTGTCCCCGTCCGGCCGAAGGCCCATGCTTTCCGGTGAACGGCGTACCATGGCGGCCATTGGAATGCCTACAACCAGTACGCCAAGACCGCCCAAGAGCGCGGCCGTGCGCCAATCCCATCTTTGGACAGCCAAGGAAAGCAGGGGCGCGACGAAGGCCCCGCCCAATGCCACCGAACCGCTGATCATGGTCATGGCCAGGGCGCGCTTACGAATGAACCAGGTATTGGCCAGTACCATCGGCGAATGCATGAAGCCGGCGCCAAAACCGAGAGAGATCACGCCCAAGTAAACCAGCAGAAACGTCAGGTAGCTGTTCACCCGGGAAAACAGCATGTAGCCCACACCTGTCATGACTACCCCGATCAACATGATCGGCCGGGGCCCGAAGCGGTCGATCATGTATCCCGCAACAGGGCCCTCGATCGCCCCCTCGGCCCGAGCCAGGGAAAACGCGAGTGCTGTGGCGGCCCGGCTCAACCCGAGTTCGTGACTTAGAGGGAGAAAAAAGACGGTAAAACCGTACATGTGAAGGCCGCCCGCAAGCATGCGGATCGACGCTCCCAGGGCGATCATGCGCCAGCCGTAATAGAGACGGGCGGGGGCTCGGAGTAAAGCTCTCAATTGCATTCCAATAGTTCTGGAAAGTCAGTAGCGGGATCGAGATTCGGGCTAGGATGCGTGTTGCCGGAACCTTTGCCGCGCTTCTTCAATGATCCTGATCGCCGCGCTCCGGTTGTCTCATCCCTCGACTCGCGTTTTTTTCTTCTCCAGGTCCTTGTAGATCGAAAAAAAATGTTCGATCTCCTTGAGCAGGTGGGGAGGAACCTCCGAGAGCTCCTTGATGTGATTCCACA
>JACPSF010000098.1 GCA_016193385.1 Deltaproteobacteria bacterium | reverse complement strand
CACCATCGATTCATCTACGGAAGTCGCCCCTTCCAGTATAACCCCGTCGACCGGAACTTTTTCCCCGGGCCGAACCCGAAGCCGGTCTCCTACCTTGACTCGATCCAGACCGATGTCCTCTTCGCTCCCGTCATCGCGCAGAAGTCTGGCCGTTTTTGGCGCAAGGCCCAAAAGTGCCCTGATGGCACTGCTCGTGCGGCTCCGCGCCCTCAGCTCAAGCACTTGTCCGAGCAGAACCAGCGTCGTGATAAGCGCGGCGGCCTCAAAATAGATTGCCACTTCACCCCCATGGCCGCGGAACGAAGGCGGGAAAATCCCGGGAAAGAGCGTCGCGACCGTGCTGTAGAGATAAGCCGTCCCCACGCCGATGGCGATCAAAGTGAACATGTTCAAACTGCGGTTCATGATCGACACCCAGCCGCGCTGGAAAAAAGGCCATCCGCCCCACAGAACCACCGGCGATGCCAGCGCGAATTGAATCCAGGGAAGGAACCCGCGTACCGAAGCCTCCATGAGCCGGAGGCCGGGGATCATTTCCGACATGGCGAGGAATAATACGGGCGCGGAGAGAACCAAGCTAGTCCAGAACCTCCGGGTCATGTCCACGAGTTCCGGATTGGGGCCCTCCTCAATGGCTGCAGTTCGGGCCTCCAGGGCCATACCGCAGATGGGGCAAGCTCCAGGCTCGGCGCGAACGATCTCCGGATGCATGGGGCATACGTATTCGACTGCACTGAAAGGAAAGGCGCCTAGAAGCGGCTCCAAAGCCATCCCGCACTTGGGACAAGCGCCCGGCTCCGACTGGTTGACCTCGGGATCCATCGGGCAGGTATAAATCCCGCCTTTTCCGACCGGCTTGGCCTGAGCCTGAGTAACCGCCGCGTCGGTCAAGAATTGCGCCGGATCAGCCTTGAATCGCTCTAAGCAATGATCGCAGCAAAAATAATAGACGCGTCCGGCGTGCTCGTAACTTCCGGCGGCGCTTTCCGGTTCCACATCCATGCCGCAGACCGGATCTTTCTCGAGATGGCTTTCGGATGTGTCCATACAGCTCTTTAACCCGCCACACTGACTCCCAGGAGCCAGCCTACGCTAAACGTGATCGCGGAGGCGAGCAAACCGATGCCCAGCATCCTGAGACCGCTGCTCAGCGGGCCGCGGGCGGTAAAGACCGAGAGCAAGGCTCCCACGCCGAAAAGAGCGAGACAGCTCATTGAAGCACTGAAGACAAAAGCGGTCTTACCGGAGCTTGCCAGATATGGGATCACGGGAACGATTGCTCCCAGGACAAACGCGAGAAAAGAGCTCACCGCCGCGCCCCAAGGCGAGCCCAGCTGCGATGGATCCAGGCCTAATTCCTCGCGCGCCAGCGTATCAATGGCTGTCTTGGGGTTTTGGATAATACGGTGGGCGAGCAGATTCGCCTCCTCCTCCGGTATCCCTTTTGCCTGATAAATGAGCGACAGCTCCTCCTCTTCCTCCTTGGGAGACATCTCAAGCTCCTGCTTCTCCATGGCGATTTGCTGCTCGAACAGCTCGCGCTGGGCACGGATCGAGACATATTCCCCGGCCGCCATCGAAAAAGCACCAGCCAGAAGACCGGCTACTCCGGCAAGGAGAATATATTCGGGCCCCGCTTCGGCGCCGGCAAACCCCATCACCAGGCTGAAATTTGAGACCAACCCGTCGTTGACGCCGAACACGGCCGCTCTCAGGGTCCCTCCGCGTGACATGAGATGCCAGCGCTCCCGCCCCATGATCGCTTCCTGGCCGGTCACGACGGGTTCCATCGCCCGCAGGGCGCGCGCATGAGCCCTCTCCTCAGCGGGGAGTCCCGAAGCCTCCGGCTGCCCGAGATACCCCGCTTGATCGCTGGCCTCCAGACTGCTGATTATCGGGAGAACTCTCTGTGTCCCCAGAGCACGGGCCAGCAAGCCCAAGACCCGCACCCGCGCCGAGAGCCGATAGACGGGGACCTTCTCTCCAGTGGCTTCTAACAACCTGGCCCAGCGATTGGCATGGCGCTCCTCGGCGCGCGCCAGCCGCTCGAAAATCGCCGTCCGTTTCTCGTCTTTTTCCGCGGCCGCCAGCGAACGGTACAACGCGATGCCATCCATCTCGGTGAGATAGTTGGCCCGATACCTCTCGTGCGCTTCTTGCTCCGACATCAGCTTCGAGTTTGCCGCTTTTGCTTCCTCGTTCATCCTGCGCTGTCTTTTTCCGAGTTGCCTATTGAGAAGTTAGATTCCGAGGCGGGCTCTCCACCGCAGTCGCCCCTAGCCACAACCTGGAGAGAGGGCTAAAGCCGTTCGACGGCCTGGAGCAATTCGGGATTTTTGCTGAACTGTCGGAGGGCAGACTTGAGCCTATGCCGCTGCACGCTGGCCGGGACTCCGAGGTTTTCCATGGTCTTGGCGACACTCGGACCCCCTAGCTGGAGCAGCTTGCTATAGATGGCATCGATTTCCGAGCCTTCGATCTCCAAAGCGATCTTAAAAGCTTCGTCGACGGTGATCGAAGGAGTGCCCTTCGCGAGATCGGCGGTTAGCTTGACCCTGAACTGCTCAGCCTTCTCCCCGCTAAGGCTCGGGTCCACCGCCTCGTCCGGATAGTTCTCGACTACCGCCCTACACGCCATGAGGATCGCGGAGTGTTGTTCCTCCTGCTTGGCCATCTCCCACCAGAAATCCCTGAGATCGGGCCGATCCATAAAAAGATGAGAGAAGCGGAAGTAGACCTTGGCGACAAGGCTCTCGATCTCGGCAAAAGCCAACAGCGGATCAAACCTGCCTTCAGAACTCACCCTCTACGCCCCCCTTACCCCCGACACTCTCATGAGATTTTGTAGTCCTTTATTTCGCTCATTTCAAGCTGATGGAGCCATCCCGATTCCGGCGACTTGCCGATAGAGGAAATTGACGATATAAAATTTCTGTGGCGGAAACGCTCCATTTAACTGGCACGGATGCTATGACAGGTAGGGTGTATGCCTGGAGAGACGGTCAGCCGCGGTAAAGGCGCGAACCGAATCGCGGTTCTGGTGGGCGGAGGGCCCGCGCCGGGGATCAACGGCGTGATCAGCGCCTTGACCCTGGAGGCACGCAACCGGGGCCATCCGGTCCTCGGCATCTATGACGGCTTTCAGTGGCTTATGGCCGGCAACACGGAACACGTCAAGGAGCTGGCCCACGACGACGTCTCGCGGATCCATTTCCAGGGCGGCTCGATTCTCAATACCTCGCGGGCCAATCCAACCAAAAGCCCCGAGGACCTTGATCGCGTATTGGCGTCGCTCGAGGCCTTGAGGGTCGGCCACCTCGTGACCATTGGCGGCGACGATACCATGTTTGCGGCCAGCCAGTTGGCGCGCCGCGCCGGCGGAAAAATCAGGTTTTGCCACGTGCCCAAGACCATCGACAACGATTTGCCGCTGCCGGGTGAGATCCCCACCTTCGGTTTTGAGACTGCGCGCCAGGTCGGCTTCGCTCTGTTGCAAAATTTGATGGAAGACTCCCGCACCACGAACCGCTGGTACTTCGTGGTCGTGATGGGGCGATCCGCCGGCCATCTCGCCCTTGGAATCGCCAAGGCCAGCGGGGCGACCCTGGCGATCATACCGGAGGAGTTTCCCGGGCCCATCCATCTCCAAACCCTGTGCGATATTCTCGAAGGGGCGATCCTCAAGCGCCGCGCCTTGTGGGACCGCCAGGACGGCGTGGCTGTAATCGGCGAGGGGTTGCTTGAGCGCGTCCCCGTCGCCGAGATGCAAGGCATCGAAGGCGCCCGCATCACGCGCGATGACTACGGCCACCTGCGCCTTGCGGAGATGGATCTGGCTTTCATCCTGAAGAGCCAGGTGGAGCGTCGCTTTGCCGATCGCGGGGCCTCCATCGCGATCGTGCACAAAACCATCGGCTATGAAGTCCGCAGTGCTCCTCCGCTGGCCTTCGACTGCGAATATGTTCGATCGCTGGGCTACGGCGCCGTCGAGTTCCTCTTAAGCCCCAGCCCCGAAGCCGCCAAGCTCAATGGTGCTCTCGTCTGCCAGGAAAACGGTAAGCTCCATTACCTGGATTTCGCCGACCTGCTCGACCCGGAGACCGGGAAAACTCGCATCCGCCTGCTCGATGTGACCAAGCCCTCCTACAGAATCGCGCGCGAGTACATGATCCGCTTGGAGAAGGAAGACTTCGAAAACCCGGAGAGACTGGCTGCCCTGGCCCGCGCGGCATCGACAAAGCAGAATACCGTAAGGCCTGAAGAGTTCCGCAGCCAATTCCATCACGTGGTTAAGGAGCTTCGCGGGGGAACGTAAAGGGAGGAGATATGCCAACGCGAATAGCCATCAACGGATTCGGAAGGATCGGGCGGCTATGCTTGCGGGCCATGCTGCAGCGGCAGAAAGGGCAACTGTCCGTAGTGGCCGTCAACGATATGGCCGAGCTGGAGACCAATGCCCACCTTTTTCAGTACGATTCCACGTACGGAACTTTCGCGGGAAAGCTGGAAGTCGGGGAAGGGATGCTCCTGGTGGATGGGTGGACGATCACGGTTTTAAATGAGAAGGACCCCTCCAGGCTTCCGTGGAAGAAACTCGGGGTGGATAGCGTCATCGAATCGACCGGCGTCTTTACCGACGGCCTGCAAGTCAAGTCTCACCTCGAGGCGGGAGCCAGAAAGGTTATCATCACGGCGCCGGCGAAGAACGAAGACATCACGTTGGTTCTCGGGGTGAACGATGCTCAATACGATCCCAAGAAGCACAGGATCGTTTCCAACGCCTCCTGCACCACCAACTGCCTCGCCCCCGTGGTGAAGGTCCTCCATGAAAGCTTCGGCGTGGAACGGGGGCTGATGACAACGACGCACGCCTACACCAACGATCAACGGATCCTCGACCTGATGCACACCGACCTGAGACGGGCACGGGCGGCGGCGCTGAACATCGTTCCGACCTCCACCGGGGCGGCCAAGGCCATCGGCCTGGTCATGCCCGAACTGCGCGGGAAGCTTCACGGCATGGCGCTGCGCGTACCGGTGCCGACCGTCTCGGTGGTGGATCTGGTCGCGGACCTCAAACACGCAGCCACGGCCGAAACGATCAACGAAGCCCTCAAGAAGGCCGCTGAAGGCCACCTGAAGGGCATCCTCGCCTATTGCGACAAACCTCTGGTCTCCAGCGACTTCCGTGGCCACCCCGCCTCGGCGATCGTCGACGCCATATCGACCGTGGTCCTGGAGGGGAAAATGGCCAAAGTCATCGCCTGGTATGACAACGAATGGGGCTACAGTTGCAGGGTGGCCGACCTGGCGGTTTTTATGGCAAAGAAAGGCTAGTGTACTGTCTCCGAAGTTCATTGACTAAATTTGGCGCTGGTTTTCGAGATGGGAGAACTTGTCATCCTGAACCCTTCGGTTGTCACTCTGAACGAAGTGAAGAGTCTCAGGGCAGGCTCCGTGAAGGATCTAGGACCACTTAGAGATTCTTCGCCTACGGCTCAGAATGACACCACTTATAGTGAAGGAAAAAAGAAAATTACCATAATCCCCCCATCCCCTCTCAAATCCCCCTTTCTCCCCCTTTGGTAAAGGGGGATCGAGGGGGATTTAGGGGGGTGAGGGGGGATTTGATGTCAACTTATTTAATTCCGTCACTATAGGCCGCCAACTCTCCGCTT
>JACPSF010000192.1:2511-3535 GCA_016193385.1 Deltaproteobacteria bacterium | reverse complement strand
TCCACATATTCGACTTAGATAACCTAGTGGAAGGTCTCTCAGATGACAACCTCAAGCTTCCATTGTCATGTGCTTTTACCCGGGGGGACTTTCTTTACAACAAATCGAACTGGTCGTTGATTTTTCAGGACCGAGATATTCAGCAGTTGATTGTTGCAAAATTTGAAGATGTATCAAAAGGACCTTGGGTTGTCCATGCGGACCAATTGGAGCAATCGAGAATTGGCATTCAAGATAGCCCCTTCGGTACTATCCACGACGACTTGGGGTTCTACCGAAACGAGATTTATGCTCTTACAGAACAAGGCTTATTCAGAGTAGCAACCCACAAGCCCAAGAAGAACAAATTTAAGGTCGATCGACGAGCAGACAAGATATGGGATGGTCGAGGAAGTTCTCTTCAACCTGGGGGAGGCGGTGTTGCCATCGCGGCTGCAAACGATGGTCTCTTCGAGTATACTTATCAAAGCCCCCGTGGAGTCAGGACGGATCCATTACAGTTGACCAATCGCCATACTATGTTCGTCAACTGGGCCTTTGCAAGCATTTATGCATCATCAGACCTCGCGCCTGGGTTTCTAGCTGCGTATGGTTGGAGAGACGTTGAAGGCCAAAACGCAGAAAGACAACGAGAACGGATATTCAAGCGGATGTGCGAAGAAGACGAGATATTTGGTGATTTTGTAGAACCAAGCCTGGCAGACACACCCAACTTGGAACATCTCAGTTGGGGCGCACAAGAAAAACTCTACTTAATCCAAAAAGATCTCATTCGTGCAATACGGTTTACGCAGAAGCGTGTGGGAAGCGATCCCGGAACCGAATCCCCTTTCCAGTTGATTGAAGACATAGAATTAAACATCAAGGACATGGGAAACCCTGTCTGGGCCGGAACTGCGTATTATGGGGTTATCATTGAGTTCGACACAGCAGTCGTTGTGATTTGTAGTAATGGCGACAGATTTTACATTTGTGGTCCGATAGTGCGCTGGCGAGTATTTCCTAGGTCTCAGCGATATGAAAA
>JACPSF010000192.1:0-2492 GCA_016193385.1 Deltaproteobacteria bacterium | reverse complement strand
ATTCATTTAATGGGGATTACTTCGTGGAGCAACATACGAAATCTACAGGTATCGAATACACGGAGTATGGCCCAAGGCACTTGAGACGTTTAGGCCCGGAATAAGATCTCCTGACAACCGGGAACAATACACCAAAATGAAAAACACTCTCGCTCTAAAAACGACACTCCGTTCCCCTTGTGGCAAAGCGGTCAGGTCATGTCAGTGTCTCGTCCCCTGATTCGACGTCCCCCAACGAGTTATACGCTAAGGTTATACTCTTTCAGATGGAAGCCTAAGTTATGAATGTCACCGAATGCCTTTTGCATAAATACATCGTGGTTTTCCATCAAACTTATCTAGACTCCGTTCAAAGATTCCTTCCCAAAGACACTCCGCGCCGTCTAGCGCGCTACCCCTTTTTGCTCGGAGGCACGATCGGCTATGTTTCAACAAACTTCGGTGCGGGATTTGAATATCTCGGTGAAGGTTCATCTGGTATTCGAATCCGAAGGTCTAGTGCACGAATAGAAGAATTATTCTTGGGAGCGCCAGTGCACGTAAGAAAACTGCGATCGGGGATAAATATTGCTGGAAGCTGCTCACCTGACGATCGAGGGGTCCTTTCCATTCCGCTTAACTTCCGAGGAAGCTTCCGTTCGTTTAATCGACGTAGGCTTCAAAGCCCAAGATTGGCACCGTCTGGTCCATTACGCTGAGCTGTACGGAAACCGGACAGCTGCGTTCTGGTCAGAGACGAACGCGATCTTGAGAGCAAAGGATGAAGTCCTGCTTGCCCTAGTTCACCTCAGAGAGTCCGAGAAGAGATCTATACCTCTTAGCCAGTATCTGAGCAATTACAAGGAAAAAACAGTTCTTGTGTTGGGCGACTATGGAAATGAAGGCAGAAAACGACTCGAAGAGATTAAAGGAGCTCTGGTTCAGCTCGGCTATGCGCCCTTGCTCTTAGATGAGATCCCCGATGATCTCCATTACGACCTTCAGCAAAAGGCTGTCGCGGTAGGTTCAGTAGCTCGTTTCGTTGTAATTGATGATTCATCCAAGTCAGGACATTTAGTCGAGTATTCTCACGGACAAATTAACAGGTGGATCTTAATAATTCTCAGGTTGGACAGCTCCGATGGAAGCACCGGCTTTGAAGTGGCCGGTTTTCGCCGGGAAGAAGGTGGCCAGCTCGATCTCTGAGGGGACAGTTTTCTAGTCCGAGGCAGACCGGTGTTGCGACGCTCGGAGGAGCAAGCGCCCAGGAGGGCCAGCGGCCTGCCTGTGCAGACTTGCAGACAGGGGGTAGGCCCTGAACCCGAGAGGAAGCGCGCGCCTAGGGTTTGGGCACGCGGGGGGCCGTGCGACGGTGAGTTTCCCGATAGCTTGTTCCCTCCAGATGGAAGACCTCGGCGCGCTCGGCCAGGCGATCCAGGATGGCGTGGGCCACGGCATCGTCGTGGAAGATCTGGTTCCATTCGCCGAAGACCCGGTTGGTGGTGATGATCGTGGGTCGCCGCCGGTCGTGGCGCACGGAGAGCACCTGGAAGACCAGGTGGCTCTCGGGCTGGCGCAGGGCCACGTAGCCCACCTCGTCCGCGATAAGGACTGCCGGCGTCTGATAGAGGCGCAGGGCCTGGTGGAGGCTCTTGGTGGCCTCCGCGGCGCTGAGTCGGTTGACCATCGTGGACAGGGGCGTGAAGAGCACGCGGTGCCCCTGCTGGCACTGGGCGTAGCCCAAGGCCCGCGCGAGGTGGGTCTTTCCCAGTCCGCTGCCCCCGACGAAGAGGGCCCCGATCTCCTCGGCCACGAGGTCCGTGGCCAGGAGATTGAGATAGCGACTGCGCAGCTTGCGGGTGGCCGCGTTGTACTCGAAGTTGAAGGTGTCCGCGGTCTGCACGTGGACGAACTTCGCCGCCTTGATCCGCGCGGCCACCGTGTGCTCCGCCCGGCGCGCGAGTTCCCGGTCCACGAGGGTTTCCAGGGCGGCGCGCACGAGGGCCCGGTGCTCGGGATACTGCTCCTCCCAGGCCGTGAGACTCTGCGGGACACTCACGAGGTGGAGCTGGGTGAGTTTCTGCTCAAGGCTCAGGGGAGTCATCGGCTCTCTCCTCTTCCGAGTTCGGGGAGCTGTCCAACAGAAGCGCCTCGTAGCGCTGCAGGTTCGGCCGGGGTGGGGGCACGCTGAGCCGCGGATCCCCCAACGTGAGCGGCGGGGGCGCCACTGGCCCCGCCTCCTGGAGATTGAGCCATTGCTCCACGTGGTGGCTGCCTACGATCGCCTGCCCGAGCAGCGCCCCCAGGGCTTCCTCCACGGCCGCCGGGCCGTAGAGCGTCGTGAGGAGCAGCAGGTGGTCCAGCTCGGCCCGCAGGGAGCGCGTGCCCGCGCGGATCAGCGCCAGGTAGCGCCGGGCGTGCTCCCCGAGAGCCTCGACGGCTTGGATCTGCCATTGCCCGTGGGCCCCGGGCTTGTGGGCGCTGAGCCCCTCGGCATGGGCGGGGTTGACGAT
>JACPSF010000191.1 GCA_016193385.1 Deltaproteobacteria bacterium | reverse complement strand
TCATAGCTATGGTCCCCGTCAATCCATAAAAGTCGGATCGGACCGGACCATCCTTGGGCTGCTCGAGTAGACGTCATCACGAGCGGTATGACCTGGTCTTCGATGCCCGCGGATTTGATATTTTTGCGGAAATCGATTTCCGTATTGACATCCTGATAACCCAACCCCGCTTGGTCTGGACCACCCTTGTGGTGATCGACCGCATGAACCTTCTCCCTTCCTGCGGACTTGGAGCCCGCAGCCAATAGGATAGTGGACTTTCCTTTCCAGCTACCTATTTCCACTATAGCACCCTGGCCGGGCCCGTACTGGGCCAAAGAATACAGGTATCTGGCCTCATGCTCCGTCAGCCACCCGTCAACTCTCTGAATAGTATTCCTGACCTCCCGAAAAGAAGGCAAGCGTTTCCCTGTTGACTTCATTCGTTAGTGGCTTATATCACTCCTATCAAAACGAGGCAAAACATGGCCGGTCGGGTGGAACCCCGACAGAGCAGTTTTAACACAATGAAGCTCGACAAAGAAATCTTTATCTGTTAGATTTACAACATTTTAAAGACGCCGACTAATTAGGAATGCCATGCGTGTCTGTTTGATTTTCCCGAAATCGACTTTTTTGGAAGACCCTATGGTGTTCCCCCCGTTAGGGCTTTGGTGGCTTTGGTCCGTGCTGGAACAAGCGGGACATGAGGTCGGTTTTGTCGATATGTCTGAACACAATCTCGAGCCCGAGGATATTCCCAACGATTTTGATGCCTATATGGTTTCCGGCACTTCACCTCAGGGTAGGGAGATACGAAAACTCGGAGTAGAATTTCAAAGACGAGGGGTGCCGGCCGTTTTAGGTGGGCCTCATGCCACTAACTATCCGCGAAATAGTCGGAAGTATTATCCCTTAGTTGTTCGCCGTGAAGGAGAGCAAGCGGTTTTAAGGGCTATGTCTCATATCGAGAACGGTGAGCCACTGGAATACCTCTCGGATGAAGATTTGGCAGGATCCAGGGACGGAGATGTCCAGGCTGCTGAAAAATACCGGCGAGGGATCATTGAGGAACCTTTTATTGCCGACCTCGGAACGGTTCCAATTCCGAACCGATCCTATGCACACCATTACCATTACTACATCGCGGACGAAACGGGGGACAAACGTCGCGGAACCACGATGTTCACATCGCGCGGTTGCCCCAAGCGTTGCGATTTTTGCGATTCTCCAAATCTATGGTCCCGGATGGTCCGCTACACTCCCGTCCCTAAACTCGTCGAAGAATTCCAGCAGATCAAAAATCTCGGCTTTGACGCCATTCAGTTTTATGATGATATTTTACCGATCAATCCGCGCAGAGTCCGGGAGATGTGTGCTTATTTAAAGCGGTTCGGCCTGATCTGGCGCTGTTTTTGCCGGGTGGACATCATCACGAAACACGGCGGGAAAGATTATCTCCAGTTTATGTATGATCACGGACTTCGCGAGGTGCTCATCGGCGCCGAATCAGGTTCTCAGAGGATACTGGACAATATCCATAAGGAGACGAAAGTAGAGCAAAACGCGACGGTGCTTGAATGGTGTGACCAGATCGGTATTCGCTGCAAGCTGTCATTTATCATCGGTCTGCCCGGCGAAACTCGCGAGACTCTAGAGGAGACCAAACAGTTCCTGCGCAGACACCTCCTCCGGGCGAACCGCCGAGTACAGCATAAAGTCGACCTCTGTTCTTACATCCCCATGGCTGGAACCCCCATTTATAAGGCTGTGATGCGCAAGAGAAAAGAAGGCTCGGATATAGAGGAGGAGTTTGACAGCTACGGGTACCATCCGGGGGAAAGCTTCTTTGACTTTGATTTGCAGTGGAGCGTCGACGCGGCCCTCATGGATAATTTCTTCTATGAGCCGGAAACGCTCGATGGGGGATTGAAGCCGGACGAAATATTCTACAAGGGTAGGGTCGGGGCGGTTCGGCAGATCGTAAACACTTCAGCCCTCGGTCGGGAAGAGTTGCAAAAAGCCCGCGACGAGATGGAAATGGAGGTCCGGGCTGCAGGATTTCCTTATTGACTTTTATCGTGACGAGGCACCTTGCTGAGTCGACCCTCCAAAGCCTGAACGGGGCCACCATCTCGAGCTTTCCATTGGCTTCACCCTAAGCACTTCAAATGGAATTCAATGACCGACCCAAGGTAAGTGTGATCGTCGCCACTCGGAACCGCTACGGCAGCCTGGATCGGCTGCTGCAGAGTTTACGAACCACTCAAAATCAGCGTGAAATCCCGTGGGAGGTGCTGGTGGTGGACAATGCTTCGACCGACGACACCGCCGGGTACTTGTCAGCGGTCCAGCGGGAATGGCCGCACCTTAGGACCTTGAATGAAGGAAGGCCAGGAAAGAATTTCGCCCTAAACAAGGCTCTCAGAGAAGCGAGGGGCGAAATATTTTGTATGATGGACGACGATATCGTCCTTGATAGAAAGTGGTTGGAAGGATTGGTCCGAGACTACCAATCTACTGGATATGATGCTCTGCAGCCGTGTGTTTTGCCGGGTACCGATCCTAAAGGCCGGAGCGCAGATCCGGAAAATCTGTATCAGTATAATATCCCCGTAATCGACTACGGGGATAAGCCGAGGGACATACGGGGACTTACCGGGGTCATCATGTCCATGCGGCGCGAGGTGATCGACAAAGTTGGCCTTTTTGATGAGCGGCTTCCCGCCTCGGGATACGAGGGAGATACGGATCTTTCACGTCGAATTCGGGAGGCCGGTTTCTCCATAGGCTATACACCCCATGTGGTTGCCTACCATGAACTAGACCCTCGAAGGTACGGTATTCGTTACGCCCGGTTATCCCAGTACCGCAAAGGATTGAGCCGAAGCCTCCATCATACGGATCCCATTTTTTCAAATGTCGTGCCGAACCTATTGGTCAATATCCTTCGGTATGGTTTCTATTGGACCTTGAGGAGGAAGGAAAAGGTCTACAAAACAGAAAAGCGTATCATGAAATATTGGGGCTACCTGGTGGGTATGATCCAGAGAAGGCTGGGCAGGCAGCCTTGGGTATAAGCGTTCCGGCTATGAAGAAATCAGTTAACTTTGTTCCTTTTCATCGCCCCTGGTTGGGAGCCGAAGAAATACGCGAGATCTTGGCCGTCCTGAGGTCGGGTTGGCTCACAACAGGGGCGAGGGCCCGCGAGCTCGAACGGGCCGTGGCGGAATATGTTGGCTGTCAACATGCGGTCACTGTTAGCTCGGGTACGGCTGCTCTGCATTTGGCCATGGCGGCGTTGGGGGTGGGGCCGGGAGACGAGGTCATCACCACGCCGATCACGTTTGCGTCCACGGCCAACGTGATTGCCCTTCAAGGCGCCAAGCCGGTCTTTGTGGATGTCGAACCGGATACGCTGAACCTTGATGCGCAGCAAATCGAACCACGGATTTCCAGCAGGACCAAAGCCATCCTGCCCGTTCACCTCTACGGCCAGCCCTGCGATATGGAAACTGTCCTCCGGTTGGCCCAAAAACATCACTTGCTGGTGGCGGAAGACGCGGCGCATGCGCTCGGGGCAGAATACCGCGGGAGAAAAGTGGGAAATCTTGGAGATCTCACCTGCTTTAGTTTTTACGCGACGAAGAATATCACCACCGGGGAAGGGGGTATGGTCACCACCGATCGAGAGGACCTCGCCGCGAAAGTCCGGCTGCTTAGCATTCACGGGATCACAGCCGATTCGTGGCACAGGCACGGGGACGGGGAGTTCGCCCACTGGGATGTAGTTTGTCCAGGCTACAAGTACAACCTGTCGGACATCCATGCCGCCTTGGGCATTCAGCAGCTCAAAAAGATCGAAGCGTTTTGGCAGCGACGGAAGCGGTGGGTCGAATTGTACGACGCAGCCTTGCAGGAAGTTCCAGAGATCCGGCTGATCCCGGCGAAGGGCGATGTCAAGCACGCCCACCATCTCTACCCCATCCTGCTTAAGACGGAAGATCTCACGGTGAGTCGGGATGCTGTCCTAAAGGCTTTGAAAGAAGCGGGTGTCGGGGTCGGCGTCCATTTTCGCGCGCTTCACCTCACATCGTTCTATAGCAAAACCTTCGGTTTGAAGCCGGGCGACTTCCCCCACGCCGAGTATGCCTCCGAAAGGCTTCTTTCTCTGCCTCTTTTTCCGAAGATGACCGGGCGAGAAGTCAAGCGCGTGATTACTCAACTGAAGGATACTCTGCACCGGGCAAAGAAGAAAAACACTTTTTGATTGATGGAAACCCAGTCCCACGCGGAAACGAACGAGAACCCGCTTATTTCGGTTGTCATCCCAACCTACAATCGGCGGGCCTACATTGTGGAGAGCCTGGAGAGCGTTTTGCATCAAACTTTCAGGGATTTTGAGATCCTCGTTGTGGATGACGGTTCCACCGACGGGACCGAGGAAGTCCTGCGATCCTATGCCCACCGAATCCGGTATATCCGCCAGGAGAACCGCGGGGCCGCAGCGGCACGCAATCTAGGCGTGCGGCACGCCCGGGGCAGTTACATAGCGTTCATGGATTCCGATGACCTGTCCACGCCCCATCATCTGCAAAAGCTGCATGACTTCCTGGCGCGTCACGCCCGTCACGCCATGGTTATCGGGAACGGGGCGTACTTTGAAGGGAAATTCCACAACCGATCCACGGTGATCTCGCCGAAGAAGGCCAAAAGGCTGGAAGAAAAGGGCGTGTCCGTAGAGGATCTTTTCGACGGCAGAGTGATCCGGCTGCAGGGGACGATGTCGAGACGAACGGCGCTTGAGGAGATCGGCCTCCTGGACGAGTGGTTTCGTCTTTCTTACGACCTGGACCTGGCCCTGCGTTTGGTGAAGAGGCACCCGATCGGGTTTGTCAACGAGGTGGTCTATCTCTACCGCAAGCACGGCACCAACATCAGCGCCGATGATGAGCTGAGGTCGAGAGAAAACTTGCGCGCGCTCGAGAAGTTGAAAAAGGATTACCCCGAGTCCTTGGAGCTCATCGGCCGGCACGGCTTTTACCGCATGGTGGCCCATCGTTATTACCGTCTGGCCAAGGCGTTGGCCATGAAGGGGGATGGGCCAGGGGCTCGTGAGGCGATCGGTCTGGCCGCCGCGCTTCAACCTTTTTCGTTGAAGTACCGTCTCTATCAGCTTCGGTGGCTTTGAGGTATAAGTTTAGGGGGATGGCGTGTAGAGGCTCTGGCGTTCAGCCCGCGGCGGCACATCCCCAGCATGCGAGGTATCCTAGGTGAAGAAGATACTGGTTACAGGAGGATTTGGATTTCTAGGGAGCCATCTGGTTGAGTTGCTGCTCAGCGATACGGACAACCAGGTTCATGTAGTGGATAACCTGAGCACCAATCCGGTGCCCATCGATGATCTGCTCAGCCAATTGGATTACCCTGACCGAATATCTCATTCCATCACGGATGTAGAGAATTTTTGCGATTCTTGGAGCGGTGAACGCTACAAGGAGATTTATCATCTCGCGTCTGTAGTTGGACCGGCAGGAGTGTTGCCGCACGCGGGTCGAATTGCCGCTTCTATCGTGAATGACACGATGGCGGTGGCGAATCTCGCGATGAGCTGTGGTGCCAGGCTCGTGGACGTCTCTACGAGCGAAGTCTACGGCGGCGGGCAAGACGGGTTTTGCTCGGAGACGATGTTCAAGGTCGTTCCGGCTAAGTCTTCGGCGCGCTTGGAGTATGCCGTGGGAAAGCTCGCCGCTGAGACCGCCCTTCTGAACCTGAGCGGGACTCGGGATTTGGATTTGAGGATCGTTCGTCCTTTCAATGTTACGGGCCCGCGCCAATCGGGGAGGGGAGGGTTTGTGCTGCCTCGCTTCATCGGCCAGGCCATAGCCGGGGTGGATATTACCGTGTTTGGTGACGGTAAACAGGTCAGGGCGTTTACGCATGTTAAGGATATGGTCGCCGGGATTGCTTGCGTCATGAAGAATGGGAAAAAGGGAGAGGTTTATAATCTGGGGAATCCGGCGAACCGTTGTTCCATCCTCGAATTAGCGGAAGAGGTCAAAAGGATCACGCGAACGAGAAGTCGAATAGTGTTTGTAGATCCCGCGACCATTTATGGACCTCTCTATGAGGAGGCCAATAACAAATTTCCCGATGCCTCTAAAGCCATCTCAGAGCTTGGATGGGAACCGAGATATGGACGCAACCAGGCCATCGAAGATACCTTTCTTTACATGAAGGGGCTTCCAGAGCGGCTTTTGTTTCGTTTGCGGGGATTTTAGGTTTTTGGTCTGCGCTCTGGAATTAAGCGTTGGATGCCTCTCTTACCATAATCATAGCGACCGCGGGCCGCGTTGAAAGTCTGCGCAGGCTTTTAGAGAGCCTCCGTCGAGTTGAGGGGGACGATCAGATAAGCTGCGAAATCGTCGTGGCCAACAACGCGGCTGACGAGGCCAGTGCGCAGGCCGTAAAGGAGTTGGTGAGCGAGTACGCTCAACGGGGTCGATACCACTGTTGGCAGGTTCGCGAACCGCTTCCCGGAAAATGTCGGGCTCAGAATCGGGCGATTCCGCTAGCCAAGGGGTCCATTCTTGCCTTCCTCGACGACGACGTCGAGGTTACGTCCCGCTGGCTTCAAGGTATTCTTAATTTCTTCGCTTCGTTTCCTCATCAGGTTATGCAGGGCTCGATCCAAATGCGGGACGAGGACCGAAGGGACCCTCAACTACAGAAGGCCCTGGAGCGTTACCGGACGATAGACTTTATTGATTATGATTTCCTGCCGGGGACGGACCTACGAACCCTTACCGGGGGCAATATCGCGGTTCGGCGCGAGGTTTTCAAACTGGTCGGGTTGTTTGACGAGAGATTAGGCCCTGGGCGCGCTGGTTATTCTGAGGATGTGGAGTTTGCTAAGAGGTTACTTAAGGCTGGCTTACGGATCGGGTATGACCCGAGAGTCTCGGTCTATAACGAACTGGACCCAAGCCGCTTAACAGAGGAATCCTTCCGCATACGACATGAGCGCCAGGGCCGGAGCCGTCTTGTACAGAAAAACAGCTCGGTTTTTACTATCATTCCTAATCTGCTGCGGTCCATCTGGACCTTTGCTTGGTATTCCTTAATCGGCAATGAACGAAGAAAGTAGGAAAAAAGAAAATTACCATAATCACCCTGTCCTCCCTCAAATCCCCCTTTCTCCCCCTTTGGTAAAGGGGGATAGAGGGGGATTTAGGAGAGCGAGAGGGGATTTGATGTCAACTTATTTAATTCCGTCACTATAGTAGTCGGTCAGCCTTTTCAGAAACCACCTTCCCGCGGGCTTGGCGTAGGGTAAGCGTATCTTCCTTGCGAAGATATAGATCCCTCGGCAGCCGATGACGAGCCATTTGACGAAGCGGTCCCGGAAAGAGATCTTGGAAACTTTTCTTGCTGCTGTAATGTTGTCCACGATGGAGATCGCCTTGAAACGATCCGACGAGAAGATACACTCCCAGAGAACCTTTTTCGGTCCTTTCTTGCGGATCGTATCGTGCATCGCGATAATTCCGCCCTCGATGACATGGGGTTCCCACGAGAGGAAATCTCGTTTCACCTGTTCGTACCGGTGATCTCCGTCAATCCAGAGCAAACGAATGGGTCGATCCCATTTCCGGACGGCGTCTTCGGAAGCCATGACCATGGGAACGACCTGCTCCGTGACAGCGGACTCTGCGAGGTTTCTTAAAAACTCCGCTTCCGTGTCCTCAAAATAGCCCTCGTCCGCCAATGGCCTGTGAGGGTCGACTGCGTAAATCTTTTCTCCGCCCACGGCCCTGGAACCCCGCGCAAGGCAGATCGTTGATTTGCCCTTCCAGCTGCCAATCTCTACGATGACTCCTTTACCCGGGTTCGTCTGTGCCATATGATAGAGATATTGTGCCTCGTCCTGGGTCAGCATCCCTTCCACTTTGCTGATATCTCGGAGTCCTTTAAAGCCGGCCTTCTTCATTGCTTTACGTGGGTTTCTATAGCATCAGGATACTTGAAGTTGAAGAGGCGGTTTGATTTTTTTGCCCTGTGCCTCTATCTTCTAGCCCGTATCTTCGAGGTTCAATGGTGCTCATGGTCCCAGCTCAAGTCTCCGCCATCGTCGTCTGCTTCAACGAAGAGGACAATATCGGCGACTGCCTGGAGAGTCTTAGATGGGTCAACGAGATCGTGGTGGTGGATTCTTACAGCACCGACCGTACCGTGGAAATTTGCCGCAGGTACACGGATCGGGTCATCCAGCGGCCCTGGGCGGGTTACCGAGACCAGAAGGCCTTCGCCCATTCCCAGGCCACTAAGGAGTGGGTCTTCCTAGTGGATGCGGACGAACGGGTCACTCCAGAGCTTAGGGAAGAGGTTCAGGAGGCCCTTGTCCGGTTTGGGTCTCGATGCGCCGCCTTTGCCGTACCCAGGCTGGTTTATTATCTGGGCAGATGGTGGTGGCGTGGTGGGTGGTATCCCGATTATGACGTCAGAGTATTTCGCCGTGATCGCGCCACCTGGGGCGGGACGGATCCTCACGAGAGGATCCTGGTGGAGGGAAAAGTTAAGCGCTTGAGGAACCCCCTGCACCACTACTCTTACCGGGACATCAGCGATCACATCAACCGCATCAACCATTTTAGCAGCGTTGCCGCGAGGGAGCTGAGGGCTGCGGGGAGGCGCTGGCGGTGGGTGGATAATCTGGGACGCCCGGTGGCACGTTTGCTCCGTTCCTATGTATGGAGGAGGGGGTTTGTCGAAGGGTTCGCGGGGTGGTTTGTCGGTCTGACGGCCGCAATCTATGTCTTTCTCAGATATGTTAAGCTACGTGAGCTAGAGCTTAAGGGTGAGAGTGGGGAGGGGCGTGAGCCGGGATAGGCAACCTCTCAAGATTCTTCACATCGATCCGGAGGAGGCCTGGGGGGGAGGAGAGTGTCAGGTCCTTGGCCTCGTAACGAGCCTTTCCGCCCGGGGGCACGAGAACCACCTCCTCTGTCATCCGCGGGGCGCTCTGTTGGGG
>JACPSF010000097.1 GCA_016193385.1 Deltaproteobacteria bacterium | reverse complement strand
GTCCTCTACCGCAACCTCAAGAAGCTCAAAGAGTCTCCCGGCGCCGCCCTGGTTCACTGCGCTGGCATGGAAGGAGCGGACAAGGTCTCCGATGTGGTGCTGGTCGATCAATCGCCGGTTGGAACCACTCCCCGCTCCAACCCGGCCACCTACATGAAGGTCTTTGACACGGTTCGACGCCTTTTCGCCGCCACGGACGTTTCCCGGCTCAGGGGTTACAGCCCCTCGACCTTTTCCTTCAACGTCGAGGGCGGAAGGTGCGAGACTTGCCGCGGCGAAGGATTTGAGAAAATCGAGATGCAATTCCTCTCCGATGTCTACACTTCCTGCCCCGAGTGCCGCGGCAACCGCTACCGCGAAGAGATTCTCGAGGTGACCTATCGCGGGCGCAACATCCGCCAGATCTTCGATCTTACGGTCGCGGAGGCGACGGAGTTCTTCAAAGACTCGCCCGAGATCGGCGAAGGGCTTCGCCCGTTGAAGCAGGTCGGCCTCGACTATATCCGCTTGGGTCAGCCCCTCACCACGCTCTCGGGGGGCGAGTCGCAACGGCTCAAGCTCGCAGCCCACATGGCCAAGGCGAGAAAAGCGGGCACGCTGTTCATCTTCGACGAGCCCACGACGGGTCTGCACTTTCACGATATCGAGCGGTTGCTGTGGGCCTTCAACGAGCTGATCGAGCAGGGTCACTCGATCATCGTCATCGAACACAACATGGAAGTGGTCAAATGTGCCGACCATGTCATCGATCTCGGGCCCGAAGGAGGTGACCAAGGAGGCAGGATCGTGGCCGTCGGCCCTCCCCACGAGATTGCCGAAGTCCCAACCTCTCATACCGGCCGCTATCTCAAACCCTACCTGCAAACGGGCACCCCGTCTCCCTTCCAACCCCTCTTAGAGAAAAGTTTAAGGGTTCAAGGGTTGAAGGGTTCAGGAAATGGCAAGAATGCGATCAGGATTGTGGGAGCCAAGGAGCACAATCTCAAGAACATCAATCTGGATATTCCGCGCGATCGCTTTGTCGTGATCACCGGCTTGAGCGGATCGGGAAAGTCGACGCTCGCCTTCGACATCATCTACGCCGAGGGGCAGAGACGCTACATCGACAGCCTCTCTACCTATGCCCGTCAATTTCTCAACATCATGGCTCGCCCCAACGTGGATCTCCTCTCCGGCATCCCTCCAACCGTCGCCATCGAACAACGCCTCAGCCAGGGAGGAAAGAAGTCGACTGTGGCCACGGTCACCGAGATCTACCATTATCTCAGGCTCCTCTACTCCAAGGTGGGCAAACAGCACTGCGTGCAGTGCGGCCGCCAGATCCGCTCCCTCACGCGGAGCCAGATCCTGGACCGAATCGCCCGCACCCTTCGTGGGAAGGAAGTGATGATCCTGAGCCCGATTGTCAGGGGACGCAAGGGTTTTCACAAAGACGTCATCGCCGGTGCCAGGAGGCTCGGCTATCGCCGGGCGCGGATCGACGGCGCCCTGGTAGACCTTAAATCCCCTAAGCTCGGCGAAGGGTTAGAACGGTATCAAGAGCATGACATCGACATCATTATAGGCCAGGGTAAAGTCGGCGGAAGGGAAGTGGAGGCGATGGTGGATCAGGGCTTGCGCCTTGGCAATGGCGTGATCCACCTACTCTCACCATCCGGGGAACAGATCTACAACCAACGCCTCTTTTGCCTCCAGTGCGGCATCGGCTATGAACCCCCCGACCCCAGGCTCTTCTCCTTCAACAGCCGGCAGGGAGCCTGTTCCGACTGCAACGGGATGGGCTTCCACATGGAGCTGGACCCGCAGCTGGTCATCGCCGATCCCCAAAGGCCGATCTCTAAAATCGTCCTCGCCCTCCCGCCGGCAAACCGACCCGAACTGAAGCGAGGCCTGACGCAGCTGCTGCGCGATCTCAAAGCGGAAAACCCGGTCGACACCGACAAGCCCTTTTCCCGCCTGAAGAAAAAGGAGCGGGAACTGGTGTTGGGAGGCGGACCCGACTTCGTCGGCTTAATCCCCTATCTCAAGGGATTGTGGAATGAGGCTGAGGAGGATGTCAGCGAGTGGCTTTTCCAATTGATGACGGAGTCCCCCTGCTCTGCCTGTCGCGGCAGAAGGCTGAACCCACGCGCCCAGGCAATTAAGATCAGTGGGAAGGCAATCTGGCAGGTGACCTCCCTTTCCGTCAAGGAATCGCAGGAATATTTCCGGTCCCTCGGTTTGGATGGACAAAGTAACGGATCTGAGCGGGACCGCGCCATCACGGAGAAGATCTTGCGGGAGATTCAGCAGCGCCTGGGCTTTCTCTCCGAGGTTGGGCTTCCCTACCTGACCCTGGATCGCAGGGCTGACACGCTCTCGGGAGGCGAGGCCCAGCGCATCCGCCTGGCCGCCCAGCTCGGATCGAACCTGCGCGGTGTCTGCTACATCCTTGACGAGCCGACTATCGGCCTGCACCCGCGCGACAACGGCATGCTGCTGCGAACTCTGAGACGCCTGGAGGAGGTGGGCAACACCGTTCTTATCGTCGAGCACGACGAGAGCACGATTCGCGCCGCGGACCTGATCGTCGACCTCGGTCCGGGTGCAGGGGTGCACGGCGGGAACGTGGTCGCAATCGGTACCCCCGAAGAAATCAGAGAGAATCCCGCATCTCTCACAGGCGCTTTCCTTCGGTCCGGAAAAAAGAGAATCTGGCCCCCGCGCTTGTTCGATGGCTCTCCGTGGCTCGTCGTGCGCGGCGCCAGAGCCAACAATTTGAAGAACATCGCCGTGCGCTTCCCTCTGGGATCCTGGAGCTGCGTAACGGGAATTTCGGGGTCGGGAAAGAGCACGCTTTCGCCGGCCGGCCCGGAGACCACGACGAGATTATTGACTGGGAGCGGCTGGAGCGCGTGGTCGAGGTCGACCAGAGCCCGATCGGAAAGACTCCCCGCTCCATCCCGGCCTCCTATGTCGGATTCCTGGACGAGATACGCCGCGTCTTCTCCATGACTCCAGAGGCCCGCCTGCGCGGCTATGCCCCCAGCCGCTTTTCGTTCAATGTCCGCGGCGGAAGGTGCGAGGAGTGCGCCGGACAGGGCAAGATTCGCAAGGAGATGAGTTTTCTACCGGATGTCTTCG
Source organism: Deltaproteobacteria bacterium (assembly GCA_016193385.1). Next base: position 12,273 of record JACPSF010000097.1, on the reverse strand, counting down.
TGGACTGCGATGCCTGCGGCGGCAAGCGCTTCAACGAAGAGACCCTGTCTATCCAGTACAACGGCAAAACCATCGCCAACGTGCTGCGCATGACCGTGGAAGAGGCCGTGCCCTTTTTTCGAGCGTTTCCGAAGATCATGCGCCCGCTCAAGATCCTCGACGATATCGGCATGGGCTACATCGCCCTCGGGCAGGCCAGCAACACTCTCTCCGGCGGCGAGGCGCAGAGAATTAAGCTCGCCTATGAGCTGGGGAAGGAATCGCACGGGAAAACCCTTTACGTATTGGATGAGCCGACGACCGGCCTACACTTCGCCGACGTCGAAAAGCTCATCCAGATCCTCCACCGCCTCGCGGAGATGGGAAACACGGTCATCACCATCGAGCACAACCTTGAGATCGTCAAAGAGGCGGACTACCTGGTCGATCTGGGTCCTGAAGGCGGTGACGAAGGGGGATACGTGGTGGCCTGCGGGCCGCCCTTGGAAATGATCCGGAACGGCAAGAAATCATACACGGCGCGTTACCTGAAGGAGTACCTCGACGGCGAAGCCGATCTGACCGAGCAGCCGCGGTTGGGAACTGCCTAAGATGGCTAGGCGGAGGTCTCGCGACCTCGCACAAAAGCTTCGCGAGCCGAGCGAGGTCGAACTTCATCTCCGACCCGGATCGTGCCTCCGCTAAGAATCTCGGCTCTCAGCCCGCCGCGGTGAATCAACCCATTTCGAACCGCTTTTTGAGTTAGCCTTTCCAGATGCGAGCACGGCTCGCACAGGCGCACGCCGCGAAGCCGCACCTCGCCGACCTCGAATTCCCGCCCCACGAGATGGTTGAGCGGCACGCCGTGAGTTGCGATATTGCGCCGGCTTTCACCCGGAGCGATTTCGATATTACAGTCGCGCTTCATGGCCTCGATCGCCTCGATCTCGATCAACGTGACATCTCGTCCCGGACCGGGATAGTTCGAGTAGGTTCCGGTTTGTCGGAAATAGCGATCTCCTTCCAATCCCTTTCCAGGAACAGCGCGGACTTCGGCCACCGACACCATCGGTCCCTCGGCTGCCGCGGCGATATGGATGGAAACAGCCATTCCCCGCCACATTGTTTCGACCCCTAGCACGCTATATGCCGGACGTCGTAGGGTAGTCAAGGGCGTCGAAGTACAACGGTTTAAGGGATCAAGGGTTCCATGGTTTTTGACCCCTCCAACCCTTTAACCCTTCAACATGATGATGCTAGGATAGCTTGCTGTGAAAAAGGTTTACAAGGCGCTTACGATCGCCGGGTCCGATTCGGGTGGCGGCGCGGGAATTCAAGCGGACCTTAAAACTTTCGCGGCTCTGGGGGTCTATGGGACCTCCGTCATCACGGCAATCACGGCGCAGAACACCGTGGGGGTCACGCAGGTCTTCGAGCTGCCACCCGATCTCGTCGCAGCCCAGATCGACGCGGTGATCCAAGATATAGGCGCCCATGCCCTCAAAACCGGCATGCTTGCCAACGCCGCCATCATCGAGGTCGTCGCCGAGAAGATCAAGGAACACCGCTTGGAGAATCTGGTCGTGGATCCGGTCATGGTGGCCAAAAGCGGGGACTTGCTCCTGCGGCGCGACGCGATTGAGGCTTTACGCTCGCGCCTCCTCCCTCTGGCTGCTACGGTGACGCCGAATCTGCCCGAGGCGGCGGAGCTTGCGGGCATTGCAGTCTCGACACAGAGAGACATCCAGGAGGCAGCTAAGCGGATTCTGGGCATGGGAGCGAAGAGCGTGGTCGTCAAAGGAGGCCACCGCAAAGGTCCAGCGATAGATATCTTTTATGACGGCAAAAAGTTTCGCGAGCTCAAAGCCGCCAGGATTCCCACGCGGAATACTCACGGGACTGGATGCACCTTTTCCGCGGCTATTGCAGCTAGCTTAGCGAAGGGTAAAAAGCTGGAGGAAGCGGTGGTCCAAGCCAAGCGGTATATCACGCATGCGATCCGTAAAGGTTTTGCTATCGGCTCCGGCCACAGCCCGGTAAACCATTTTTATCGCTTCTGGAAGTGAGTAGGTGTGAAATACGACGCTGAGTCTTGCCGAAGGAATCAGCGGTAGGTCTCCTCTCTTCGTAGGCCGCAGTAAAAAAGCCAAACTTGCCGGCCATAAATATCGTAGCGGAAACGCCACCGGCCGAGCCGTAGTCTGTATTGACCTTCGCCTTGCGGGACACCTTTAAGCTTTTTGATCGGGTGAGCCCTGCTTCGGTTATATGGGTCAGCGCTTAGAATCTCACGGACGCGCTCCTGGATCAGATCGAGTTCAGGGTGAGTGTTAAGGAGCTTTCGGACGAGACGCTCGTAGTGAGGGGTGTTGTGGACGGGGAAGGGCTGTTTCATACCTTCCGACGCGCACTTTTTATTTTGCGCTTCTTCGCTTTGAGTTCAGCAATAAACTCTTCAACAGGTCGGCCTTTTCCGGCCCGATATTCCTGGTAACTCTTCTTGATGTGAGCCCTGACCTTGGGGTCCTGAAGCTCGAGGTAGTCTTCGAATTCGTCAATGTCCATGAGACCAGCCAAAGGAACACCATCCTTGTTGAGGATAAAATACTCCTTCTTCAGGTGGACACGCTTCACCACCGATTCCAAATTCGTTTGGGCCTTGGCAATGGGAAGAGATTTTACTGCAGCTTGGCGCATATGACTCTCCTTGAACCTACAGCCGTACGGCCTCGGCCATTGCTTCCCAGCTAATCACGCCACCATACTCCGCGATGATCTGGTCCCACGTACAGCCTTCAGCGACCATGTCCAGAACGTGCTTGACCATGATCCGCGTCCCTTTAAAGGTGGGCTTGCCGTGGCAGATATCGGGATCCATGACAATGTATTCTCCAAGTTTCAGCCGTTTCATGAGTTTCTCTCTACACGGATTTGCATGCCAAGTTTATATTAATGCAGAAGAGTTCATCTAGCAACCGGGCGCGGCGGGGACTACTTTCAGTTCTCTGCGTCGACGGTCGAAGAGCGAATTCTATCACTCATTTCCACCCCTTTTATTAATTCCCCAGCCTCGCGGCGGTTCTGAAGTGTTCGTGCCACGTTTAGTTAGAGGTCTCTCCAAGCACTCAGCATGTTGTCTATTCCACGGTTTTAGCTTAAGCAGTAGTTCTTCTATTATCTTAACCCACATAGCTATGTTCATTGTCAATTGAGCTGGAGTGGAGAGCCATTACCATCATGGGTCGGAAAGGACTGAGATGCCTATATGGCTCTCTAGGCTGTTCCTCGGCATCTCTTGGTTCAGTCTGATTGTTTCTTTAACGGTCCTCCTATGTTTATCCTCAGCAGCTCAGTCGCCTGGTGGAGATTTGGCTCATTTGAGAGAATTGTGTCTTCTTAACAACGGTGAGGCTTGTGCCCAGTTGGCAAACCGGCTCTTGAAGCTTTCCAACCCAGAGAACTTTTTCTCAGAAGCCACCAATGCCTATGACAAAGCTTGTGCCCTAGAGGTAGTCTGGGCTTGTAACAACATAGCTGACCAGTTTTATTATGGAAAGTTCGGGAGGACCCAAGATCTCGTCAAGGCGATTGGGTATTTCGAGTTGGGTTGCAAGAGGAAAAACGAGTACGCCTGTTCTCGTCTGCTTGAAATTATGGGAAACACCAAGCGGAAGTAGCATTCTCTTTGATGTTTTCCAAAACCCGAGCTTTTCCTGCGACTAATGACCTGCTCACTTTTTGTGACCGTCGTGACCATGTCAGACTTGCTCAGTTTGTTTATCTCTCCTCCTGTCGTCCCTGTAAAGCCCGAGTCGCACCTGATGCGGGGCATCCCAGGAATGCCGCCGCCTCGGATGGCAGATATCCTTCCTCTAACACAGCCCTCACGCTGCTTTGCGTCTTGCTTTCTTGGCTGGCTCTAACCTGATCCTGCACCCCATCGCGGACAAAACCTCCATGACGGTCCCGATCCTTGGTTGCCTGCCCTTGGAAAGCGCCTTATAAAGGCTCTCCCGATTGAGGCCTGTAGCTTCAGCGATATGGGTGAAGCCGTAGGCCCGGGCGACGTCTCGAAGACCCAAAAGCAGAAGGTCTGGATCGTTTTCTTCGAGAATGGCATTTAGATATCCGATTGCGTATTCCGGGCTTTTGAGCCGTTCATCCAGACCTTCCTCGTAGGCTCTGCTCGCCGGATAAACCTTTTTTTGTCTTCTTTTCATCTCCCTGTCCTTTCCTGCCAATCGTTCCAATATCGCTTGGCTTGCTTGATCGCTTCTTGCTGCCTCTTTTTCGCGCTGCCGCAAAGTAAAATGAGCCGCGTCGCTCCATGTTCAGCGAAGTAGATCCGATAGCCAGGCCCGTAGTCCAAAATGATTTCCTGCACGCCTTCCCCGACGGATTTATGTTGCCCGAGATTCCCCAGCCGGACTTTGGCGATGGTCTTGTCGATAAGCACCTTGGCCCGGTGATCTGCCAGGCCGTCCAACCATTCCTGAAAGACATCCTTTCCATCCCGTGTCACATACGTCTCAACTTTCCTTGGAACGGCTTCCCGCATGACTTCAATCCCACTGTAGCCAATCGGCTACAACCTGTCAACAGCCTCTGTCTCTCGTCCCTGTAAAGCCCGAGTCACACTCGATGCAGGGCACTCCAAGAATGCCGCCGCCTCGGATGCCCGATATCGTTCCTCTAACACAGCGCCGCGCACCAATCGATGCCGGAACAGCACCAACTGCCCTTGAAATCATGCTACTAAAGGTCCGCGAGCTGGTCGAAGAAGGTCGCCGCTTCTGCAAGTAGTTAGCGTTACCGCTTCCCGAAATATTTGACCCCGTCCGTACCCTTAAAGTCCGCATCTTGGGTCCACAGAGTCGCTCGGTACGACCGTGCGGTCGCCAGAATAATGCTATCCGCCATAGGCAGCTTCAACTCAACGGACAGTTTGGCGGCGCTCAGGGCGATCATTGTATCAAGAACTACCTCGCGCCCCTGCCGCATCAATGCCACCGCTCGCAACGCCGCAGTCGCGCCTCGCTGCTGCAACACCCGCCTAAATACCTCATAGATGCTCAGAGTAGGCACGATGAGCTCGCGCGTGTTCTGAATCGCAGGGGCAAACTTGTCGGCGTTCGGGCCGTCAGCGAAGTATTCCAGCCAGCCCGAAGAGTCAACTACATTCATACCCGGTCGGGTTCGCGATCAACTGTGGTGTCGATCCCTCTGAGAAAGCCTCGACCCCGTTTTATCGGCTCAACCGGGAGCAACTCAATCCTGCCTTCATAAGGTATAACTTGAACCTTCTGCCCAGGTTTGAGCCCCAGGGCCTTACGAACCTTTTGCGGAATGACGACTTGAAATTTTGGAGAGACGGTGACAGTTTCCATACAAAACTCCTATCGATCAGGATATCGTAAAACGATAGCAAAAATTGGTTTTGGAAACAACTAAGGTTAGCTAAATCTTGGGGCCTGCCTTAAGGTTGGGGCGATACTTTTCCGAGGCAGCGCGTTTTGTATTTCTTTCCGCTGCCGCAGGGGGCAGGGATCGCTGCGACCTACCTGAGGGGGAGGCCTCCCCATCTGCGGCCGCACCAGCTCGCTTGGTTCCTCCGGTAAGCGAAGGCGAAGCGGTAGACTTAAAAAAAATTTGCTGGAATTCCGTGAGATGCGGAAGCGGATTCCCCGAATGATTAAGGTCCGTGAGCTGGTCAAAGAAGGCCGGCGTTAAAATTCTATCTGCCTAGAGGTCAGGGACCTGGGGGAGAAAGAGGCTCTCGATGCCGGGCTTTTTTCCAGAGTACCCTGCTGGATCCGGTATTCCATAAGCGTAGCGAGCGATCTGCGAGCCGGGCCCCTTCTGAGGCTACAGGCGAACGGCGGAAGGATTCCCGAACTCATATTTCATCCCTCATCCTTTAGCTCGCTGCGGCGCGCTCCATCTCGGCAATCATATCGCGGACGGCCACCAGAGGGTCCTTAGCCTCGAGGATCGGTCGTCCGACCACGATATAGTCCACGCCCTGCTGCACCGCCTCCTGCGGCGTCATCACGCGCCTCTGATCGTTCCGCTTCCCCCTCTGCGGCCGGATTCCCGGGGTGACGATGATAAAGCGGCGTCCGCAGGCAGCGCGAATACCGGCCACCTCATGAGGGGAGGCCACCACGCCATCCATGCCCGCCTCCTGGCTGAGGAGCGCCAGGCGGACCACCTGGTCCATCACCTCTCCGCCGACACCCACACGCTCGAGATCGCTTTTGTTCAGGCTGGTCAAAACCGTGACTGCCAGCATGATCGGCCGCCTGAGATTCTCCTGACGACAGACCCGGCGCACCTCGCGCGCGGTCAGGCGCATCATCTCCAGACTCCCGGAGGCATGGACGTTAAACATTCTAACGCCCAAACGGGTTGCGCCGATCGCCGCCTTGGCCACGGTGGTGGGGATATCGTGGAACTTGAGATCCAAGAAAACCTCACCTCCCGTCTCCCGGATCAACTTCACCGCCTGTGGCCCCGCATGGGTAAAGAGCTGCTTGCCCACTTTGAACATCCCCACCCTGCCTGCCAGGAGCCGGACCAGCGCCTTGACCTGTTCCAGATCGTCGACATCGAGAGCGACGATCAACCGCTCTCGCATGGAGACGGGGGGGCGCACAAGCTCGACGGGGGGCACCATGCGTCTCAGATTTTCAGCGCCTCTTTGATGCGCGCCTCGATTTTTCCGGTGGCCTCTCCCACGATAGCCTCCTCAGTATTTCCATCGCGGCGCCAGCGCAACTCCACCCCTCCCCGCTGCAACCCTTTGGCGCCAACAGTAACCCGTAGAGGGACACCGATGAGATCCGCGTCTTTGAATTTGACCCCGGGGCGCTCATCGCGATCGTCGAGCAGGACCTCGACGCCGCGTTTCCTGAGCTCGTCATACAGCGTATCGGTCACCTCTGCGATAGCCTTCTCCCGGTATTGTATCGGCAGGAGCAGGACATGAAACGGGGCGATCGATAGAGGCCAGATAATCCCGTTGCCATCGTGATATTGCTCGATCGCAGCAGCGAGCAGGCGCGTGATCCCGATGCCATAGCAGCCCATTTCGATCGGCTGTTCACGCCCTTCGGCATCAAGGTAAGTCGCACCCAGGGTCTCGCTATATTTTCTCCCCAAACGAAAGATCTGGCCTACCTCGATTCCCCGGCAGGCCTCGAGCGTCCCTCCTTCACAGCGAGGGCAAGGGTCCCCTGCCGCCGCCATCCGAAGATCAGCAAAAACGGACGGCGTGAAATCACGCTCCTGATCGACATCCACGAAATGAGCATTTGCCTCATTGGCCCCCGTGACACCTCCGCGCATCCCCTGGATCGCCTGGTCCGCCACGATCCGAAGCTCGAGCCCGATCGGTCCCAAAAAGCCGGGAGTGACGCCGGTGCTTTGCTCTACCGCAGTCTCGCCCGCCAGGGCAACCTCCCGACATCCCAGCACCGTCTTGAGTTTAAGCTCATTGACTTCGTGATCCCCGCGAACCAAAACCACCACCAGCTCGCCCTCATCCATTCTGTAGACGAGCGTCTTGATAAACCTCTCGGAGGCAAGCCCCAGGAAGTTAGCCACCTCGGCTACGGTTTTTTTCCCCGGAGTGGCGACTTTCTTTATCGGTGGCGAGGATTCCTTGAGGTTCCTGCCCGCAAGCCTCTGCGCCTTCACTTCGGCCTTCTGCACGTTCGCCGCATATTCGCAGCGGGTGCAACTCACCAGAGCATCCTCCCCCGTATCCGCAAGCACCTGGAACTCATGCGAGAGGGTTCCGCCGATAGCCCCCGTATCCGCCTCCACCGGGCGGAACTTGAGACCGCAGCGAGTGAAGATCCGGTTATAGGCGTGAAACATGTTCTCGTACTCGCGCCGGCAGTCCTCCACATCCCCGTGGAAGCTGTAGGCATCCTTCATGATAAACTCGCGGCCCCGCATGAGACCGAACCGTGGGCGCACCTCGTCACGGAATTTGGTCTGAATCTGATAAAGATTGAAGGGCAGCTCCCGATAGGAGCGCACCACGCGTCGGACCAGGTCAGTGATGACCTCTTCGTGCGTCGGTCCCAGGCAAAAGTCTCTTTCGTGGCGGTCCTTAAAGCGGACGAGCTCCTTGCCGTAGACCTCCCAGCGGCCGCTTTCCCGCCACAGCTCGGCGGGCGAGACAATCGGCAGCAGGAGTTCCTGAGCCCCCGCCCGATCCATCTCCTCCCGTACGATCGTTTCGATCTTGCGAATCACCCGCAGCGCCAAAGGAAGGTAGTTATAGATCCCGCGGCTGATCTGGCGGATCATCCCGGCGCGGACGAGCAGCTTATGGCTGATGACCTCCGCATCGGCGGGATCCTCTTTGAGTGTGGGGATAAAGGTCTTGCTCCAGCGCACAATCTCCTCTTGGACGTGTTCGTGATCGTGTGCCGTGTTCGTCGGGCACGAGCCACGAGTCACGACGCGCGGGCGGTGGCTAGTCGTCGATGGTGGGGGCTCCCTTTTCAGCCTCTTTTTCGGCCGCCAGCTTCTCCACTTCCTCCATCAACGCCTCTACGATCTGAGATTCAGGGACTTTGCGGATGACTTCGCCTTTTCTGAAAATGAGACCGATCCCTTTTCCCCCAGCCACGCCGAGATCAGCGGCGCGGGCCTCGCCCGGACCGTTCACCTCACACCCCATCACGGCCACATGGATATCGGTATGGCTGTATGGGAACATGCGCTCCTCCACCTGTTTGGCCAGGGCGACCAGATCCACATCGGCCCGGCCGCAAGAAGGACAGGCAACAAAGGTCATCCCCTGCTTTCTCAGGCCGAGCGACTTCAGGATCTCGATCCCGACCCGCACCTCCTCGACCGGATCAGCCGAAAGCGATACGCGGATCGTGTCGCCGATCCCCTCGGCCAGGAGCGTCCCGATCCCGACCGCCGATTTGATGGTGCCCATGGAGGGCGTGCCAGCTTCGGTCACTCCCAGATGAAAGGGATAATCCACCTTATCTGCCAGCAAACGGTAGGCTTCAATCATCATCAGGGGATCGGAAGACTTGAGCGAGACCTTGATCTCGTGGTATCCGACGTCCTCCAGAATGCCGATGTGACGCAGCGCGCTCTCCACCATCCCGTCGGCCGTCGGCCCGCCGAATTTCTTCAAAAGATCTTTCTCCAAGGAGCCGCCGTTGACCCCGATACGGATGGGAATCCTGTGCTCGGAGGCCATCTTGACCACCTCCTCAACACACCAGCGGGCGCCGATGTTGCCCGGATTCAGCCTGAGTCCATCCACTCCCTGCTCCAACGCGATGAGCGCAAGTTTGTAGTTGAAGTGGATGTCCGCAATCACGGGAATTCGGATCCGTCCGCAAATCTCACCGAGGCGCTCGGCCGCCTCGCGCACAGGAACCGCAACCCTGACGATATCACATCCAGCCGCCTCCAGGGCCCAGATCTGGTCTACGGTAGCCGCGACGTCCCGGGTATCGGTCTTGGTCATGGATTGGACTGTAATCGGTGCGTTCCCGCCGATCCTGACCTTGCCGACCTGAATCTGCCTGGTCTTACGCCGTGTCGTCGCCATTTGAATTTAACCATTTCACTATAATGGACCGGGAGAAGGGGTGTCAACCAACCAAGAAAGTGTCGAGGACCGAGTGCTAAGGGATTGAACGGCTTAAACAACTTGAACAGTTCAAAACGTTCAAATCGTTCAAAGGACTTGAGTCCTCATTACTCAGTCCTTCCTTCTTGGCAGCGGGATCAGCATCGGTATCCTGCGGCGGTATTCTCGATACGCCGCACCATAGAGCTCGACCAGCTCTTGCTCCTCGTTTCGGATATTCAAGAGAATATAGGCCGTCGATGCCGTGGCGAACACAAAGTGTCCCATGGTCATGACCGGTGTTGACCAGAAGGCGGCGCACGTAGCGGTAGAGGTCCGGCATCTGAAATTTTACCGGCGTGTATGCTTGCCCGCGCGTATATAGGCGAACCTGCCTGAGACCGAAGAGGTCGCCGTGATCAATGAGAAAACTCGAGTGGATGGCGATCAGCCAGCCAAGCCAAAAGAGCACCTCTAGAATGCGTTGGGCAGGAGGATATTCCACCTCCCACACCACAACGGTTAGCGGCCGCCATTGCCAGAAAAGGAGGAGGAGCAGAAGGCTGGCGACCAGGACATAAGTACTGCGCTCAACGGGTTGGGGAACGAGCCGAGTCCACCACCCCTTGAACCACTTCCGCGCCATTACGCTGTGCTGGAGGGCAAATAGAAAAAAGAGGCCAAAATTGATGAGCAACGATTGACCGTAAGACCCCTTGGGGCCATCATCTATGGACTTCGGCACAAGGATATTGCCGACAAAACCGACTGTGTACAAAAAAGTCATGAGGGAGATCACGTAGGTGGCTAGACCATAAATGAATGCAATGGGCCGCCCCAAGGATATCCAGATGGGTTGCGTCATCGCGGGACATAATAAGGAATTTCGATGTCGATTCTCTGCATAGCCTTCTTTCCTCGGTCAGCGGTAATAGGGCCGGGCTAAGTCGTCTAAATATATCATTTTATAACCGTGTCACGCCAATACGCTGAGTTCGGCTCTGGTTGACATAACGCGTCATCATCGGATACAGTCCGCTCCAAAATCGCGATCCGGGTCCGCCCTGCTCTCTCCGGTAGCCACTCGGGCTTCTCGAAGGTGGGCGACCACATGGCCTCGGGGCAATTTTTGTGCTCTCGGTGTTGGCACACGAAAAGGAACTTCTATCATTTCGCCTGATGTACACGATGGAACCCACCTACTCGCCTTTCACTGGAAATAGCTTTTCGAGGTAAATTTGAGTAGAAATCGGACGGCTCGTACAAGGAAAAAATTCCGTTGCGAGCATCGACATAATTCACCGAAAGCCGTTTTTTGGCCATCCGAATTTAATCCCATTCTGGCCAAATCAAACATATTCCATGTTCTGAGAAATCAACTAGCGCACTCCGGCAAACTACCAATAAACAGAAAATATGCCGAGCCGTGGATGACGCAGATCCCGTGGGACCATGAGTACCACAACCAAGGGGTAATTGATTATTTAAGGTTTTTCGATTCCCTCACTCAAACCGTCGTGCTTAAGACGGTCGGAATCGACAGTGAGCTACACCTCTTGATGTTTCGTGATCGGCTACGCTCGTTTCTTAGAACTGGAAGGATCTAGTAGGTGGAAGATGTCCAATGAAAAGCAGTCTTGGCCGCAGTATCGGGACGACTACGTAGAAGCAAGGGAGATGACCTTTGACCCTTCCTATTCCCAGTTAGCTTAAAACCCCATTACTCCAAGCCGGAGCAAATGTCCAGCTTTGCCCCGAAACCGCCCTCAGGTTGACATAATCGTACCTAAGGCTTATCCGCTTGACCCCACAAGCCCCAAGATGATGAGGCAGCCTGGCACCCATGGCCCTGCTACCCACAAGCAGTTGTATGGTGTGGAGCTAAGCGGATAAGCCTTACACGCCGTTATCGGATACTCTCCCCAAAAAAAATGGGATAGCGTACCAGTCTGCTCCCTCTAGTGGCCGATTGGGGCTTGGAACGCGGGCTGGCACGGAGTTTTTGCAGGCGATCTTGAGTTTCCGGCGGCTAACCCCTAAAAGGAATCTCTATCATTAGCAGGAATGATCTCTGGTCCAAGGCCAGTCGTTTAAGCAGTGCAGGCCACCGCCTCTATGGGACCCTAAATATTTCCTTGAACTGAGCTACGGTTTCTTTATAGTTTGCAATCAGATCTTCGGGACGGGCCGGATAGAGGTTCAAAGCTTCCACAATCCCCGACGGATCGGGAGTAACACTCGGTCGCGCAGGGATCCTGTTAAACCTCTTGAGTATGGCCTGCCCTTCCTGGGATAAAGAAAAATCGACAAAGAGTTTGGCAGTATTCGGATGGGGCGCGTTCGCGGGGATCGAGATGGCGTTAAACGCAGTAATCGTCGGCCCTTTAAACCTTACCCAATCGATAGGCGCGCCAGTGGCCCGTCTGTCGTACTCAACTTGATTTGCATATAACACCACAGAAATAGGTACTTCCCCAGCTATCACCAATTGCTGAAGCAGGCTGTGCCCGTTGCGCATATGCAGATCCTGCTGGGCAAGTCTCCTCATGAAGTCCAGGCCTTTTTCTTTACCTACAATTTTCAGCAAATGAAAAAACCATTGATATTGTTCGGCCTCTAAACCGATCTTGCCCTTCCATTTCGGGTTTAAGAGATCCTCGTAGCTTTTGGGGGCCTCGTTG
>JACPSF010000143.1 GCA_016193385.1 Deltaproteobacteria bacterium | reverse complement strand
TTCTGGGCCTGATCCCAGATTGGGTCTAAGGGACGGATTGGGCATGAGCCTTAACAGAGGGCCATCCCGGCGCCAAAACAAGGTCTGGATATGGTTCGCGGTTGTCGTTGCGGTTCTAGCGATAGTGAAACTGACATCCATCAGTACAGGGCCTTCAGCGGATGAGGCCATTGTGGCAATCCGCGTCGCCCAGCGTGATTTGGCCCAGGCCAAGCGGATCCATCCTGGAGCGAAATCTCCTACCTTCAACGAAGCTGAGGCTCAATTGATTCTGGCGTCATCAGCGCTAGAAGAGAAGCGCTATGAAGAGGCAATTCTAGCGGCGCGCAAAGCAATCGAATTGGCAAGGAAGCTTACAGGGTAACGCTTTTCGCAACTGACTAGGTCCGTAGGAATGCACGCACGGGAGTAATAATGGATCCAAAAATTATTGGCACCACTTTTATGACCCTCTTCCTGGCAGAGATGGGCGATAAGACTCAACTAGCGGTTCTGTCTCTCACGGCCGCTAGCAGGCAGCCACTCGCTGTCTTTGTCGGAGCGGCTGGCGCACTGCTGTTGGTCACTGCTTTGGGTGTGCTGGTGGGGGAGGGGCTCACCCGCATAGTTCCGGAGACCATCCTGCACAAGGCCGCCGCACTGCTCTTCATTGTCATTGGGGTCGTGATGCTCTTCTCCAAGGGAGAATAAAGGACGGCGTCTTAATTATTTAAGGGGACCCATGGCGAAGCAAACCTGGCATTCGATGGAGATCGATTCCCTCCTCGGGGAGTTGGATACAGATCCTCAGCAAGGGTTGGCCGCAGAGGAGGCTCGAAGGCGCCTTGAAACATACGGCTACAACGAGCTAAAAGAGGCAGAAAAAACTTCTCCTTTCATCCTTTTTATCAACCAGTTTAAGAACACCCTCATTATCATCCTCCTCGTTGCCACGATTCTATCAGCGCTCATCGGGGAGCTTGTTGATGCCGGTATCATTATGGCTATCGTCATCTTCTGCTCTCTGTTGGGATTTATCCAAGAGTATCGCGCAGAGCGAGCGCTGGAGGCCTTAAAGAAGATGCTGACCCCAACCATCACAGCCCTCAGGGGGGGAAAGGACCATGAGATTCCCGCAAAGGAACTCGTCCCAGGAGATATTATACTCCTTGAGGCCGGAGATAAAATTCCCGCCGACGGCCGCATGATCGAAGTCCATTCGTTGCAGTGCGACGAGGCCCCTCTGACAGGAGAGTCCTTTCCTGTGGAGAAGGAGCTAAGCGTTTTACCCGAGGGTGTGCCTGTAGGAGATAGAAAAAATATGGTGTTTACGGGCACCGCCGTAACCTACGGGCGAGGAAAGGCAGTCGTGGCGGCGACGGGGGTAAACACCGAGTTCGGCAAGATCGCCGCTGAGCTGGCATCCGTATCGCAGGAGAAGACACCCCTAGAGAAGAGGACAGAAGAGATCGGCAAATGGCTCGGGATCATCGCCGTGAGCGTGTGTGTTTTGGTGGTCGGCGTGAGCATTGTCCGGGAAGCCTTCTGGGGAAGCTTGGATCTACCATTTACATTGACGATGCTGATGTTTGCCATTGCCCTCGCGGTGGCCGCCGTTCCGGAAGCGCTCGCTGCTATTGTAACTGGCGCCCTGGCCATCGGAATGCACGAAATGGCAAAGCGTAACGCATTGATAAGGAAGATGACGGCCGTGGAGACTCTGGGCTGCACAACGGTTATCTGCTCGGACAAGACCGGAACCCTCACGAAGGGGGAAATGACAGTCCGCCGCGTATTTGCGGGAGGAAGGCTCATAGAGGTGAGCGGTGTGGGCTACGCCCCTCAAGGGGACTTCAACCCCGCCTCCAATGACCTATCTCGGAACATACTCTTTAGTGGAGGAATCCTGTGCAACGATGCCACACTTTTCGAAGAGGAAGGGAAATGGTCTGTAAGAGGTGACCCAACCGAGGGCTCCCTGGTAGTCCTTGCAACTAAGGCAGGGCAGGGCCAGGAGGAGACGAGGCAAAAATACCCTAGGATAAAGGAGTTCCCTTTTAGCTCGGACAGGAAAAGAATGACAACGATCCACAGGATAGAGGATGGCAAGGGAAGGGCTTTTGTGAAGGGGGCTCCGGAGGTCGTCCTCGATAGATGTTCATCTTTACTAAACGGAGATGAAACAGCGGCCTTAAGCAACAGCGAACGTGAAAGAATCGTGAAGGCAAACGAGGAAATGGCTAAGGACGCCTTAAGGGTTCTTGCCATAGCCTACAGAAATCTCTCCGAGACGGATGGATATAGCGAAGATCTCGTGGAAGGAGACCTAGTGTTCCTGGGCCTGGTCGGGATGATGGATCCGCCTAGGGAAGAGGTTATAGAGGCGGTGAGGGTCTGTCGCCAGGTACAAATCAAACCCGTTATGATCACCGGGGACCATAAGCTCACCGCAGTGGCCGTCGCCAAGGAAATCGGAATTTACCGCCCAGGAGACATCGTGCTCACGGGGGAAGAACTCAACAAAATAGAAGATAGCGAATTCGAACGCGTTGTGGACAGAGTTACGGTCTACGCCAGGGTCTCTCCCCTGGATAAGCTCAAGATCGTCAGAGCGTGGAAAAGTAGGGGCGAAGTGGTCGCTATGACGGGCGATGGGGTCAACGACGCCCCCGCCCTAAAACATGCCGATATCGGAATAGCCATGGGGATCACCGGCACAGAGGTCGCCAAAGAAGCATCGGATATGGTGCTGAGCGACGATAATTTTGCCACTATCGTCCGTGCCATTGAGCGCGGCAGATGGATTTACGACAACATCAAGAAGTATCTCACTTATCTTCTGAGGGCAAACATCACCGAGGTGGTCGTATTGGGCGGCGTGGTCATGGTCATGGGCCCGGAGTACTTGCCCCTCCTTCCAGCGGCGATCCTCTATATCAATCTCGCCACAGACGGACTTCCAGCCTTGGCCCTGGGTGTGGCGCCTCCCGATCCGGACATTATGCGGAAACCTCCACGAAATCCTAGGGAGAGCGTATTTTCACGAGACGTAAGAACGCTCGTCCTGATGGGAGTGTTAATCGAGTGTCCGATATTCCTGTGGATGTTCTTCCAGACCCAGCCGGACATGGAGCTTGCAAGGACCAGAATATTCTTCATGTTCGTTTTCATTGAGCTCATCATCGCTATTAACTTTCGCTCTTTGAGATACGGTCTCATCCAAGCCCCTCCCCACAAATGGCTTCTTCTCGCCATCGCATGGGAGTTGGGCCTGATCGCTGCGCTAATCCAACTTCCGGCTGTCCGTGACGCCTTTGGCATCACAATGCCGTCGGCCTCCGACCTCGGGATAATCGTAGCTCTGGGCCTCATCGTTGTCATTGCGATCGAGATCGTCAAGGTTGCCTTTAGAAGAAATGAACGTACAAGCAAAATGGCTAATGGGTAGAGGTCGACATGCGTGACAACCTGATTTCTGGACTTCCCCTCTTCAAACAGGGAAAGGTGCGGGACATTTATGCCGTGGGCGACCACTTGCTGATGGTGGCCTCTGACCGCATCTCCTGCTTCGATGTGGTCTTACCTACCGAGATCCCCAGCAAAGGGAAAATCCTTACCGCGCTATCTGCCTATTGGTTTCAGGTCATGGCGGACATAGCCCCTCATCATCTGCTGACCACAGAGGTCGCGCAATTCCCTTCTGTTTGCCAACGCTACAAGGATAAGTTGGAAGGCCGCAGCATGCTGGTCAAGAAAGCTGCGCCCGCACCCGTAGAGTGCATTGTGAGAGGCTACCTTTTTGGCTCAGCCTGGAAGGAATACTGCGAACGTGGCCGCGTATGCGGCATTCAGCTATCCAAAGGTTTGGAGGAGGGATCTCGTTTAGAGTATCCGCTTTTTACCCCGTCGACCAAGGCGCCTGTAGGGGAGCATGATGAGAACATCACGTTTGCCCAGATGGCGGCGCAAGTCGGAAGAGAAAAGGCGCAAAGGATGCGCCGCATCAGCGCACTCGTTTATCTGCGGGCGCG
>JACPSF010000096.1 GCA_016193385.1 Deltaproteobacteria bacterium | reverse complement strand
GGGTAGGATAACTATGTATTACAAAGACATCACCGGGTTCGATCAATCTCGAATCACGGCCTCTGCAGGAACACCCAATGGGCAAAACGGAACTGTCTTCCTGCAACTCACCGACCCATAAAAACTTGACACAATAACCAGCCACCGCTTATTTATTCGGAAGGGAGGAAGAAACGATGAAGCGAGCCAATTCGCGTAAGAAATTGTGGTTCGGACTCGGAATTGCCCTGGCAGTTAGCGGCAGTGTGCTCCTGCCTCTTGCAGTCGAGGCCAATCCCTATCTGGCCAAACCGGGCGAGGTACCTGTGTCAGTGACCGCGGCTACCTGCGCAACGAGCGGGGGCTACGTCCACTTCTACAGCGCCTTGGATCATGGTCTGTTTGACAAATACGGGCTTAAGGTCACCCATGCCGCTCTGCGGGGCACTACGACCTCCCTCCCGGCTCTCGCCTCCGATCAGGTCCAGTTCCTGTACTGCTCTGCCGCTGCCACAATCCCCGGCATGGTCACGGGAATAGATGCCAAGATCGTGGCGTCGGTGCACGTGGGGGTCCCCTTTGTTCTCCTGGCCCGCAAGGACGTCAAGAAGGTCGAGGACTTGAGGGGTAAGACCATCGGGATCTCGCGTCCGGGCGAAGTGGATCATCGGCTTTCGAAGGCGCTTCTGAAAAAGTTCAATCTGACGGAGGAAGAGGTGAAGATCCGTTCTATCGGCGGTAGCCAGCCCGAGAAATATCAGGCCATGGTGATGGACATCATCCAGGCTACTCCGGTTATGCCTCCTCTGGATGTCCGCGGCAAGAAGGATGGCTTCAATTTGGTATACCACCTGAACGATCTGGGCATGCCGTTCATTTCCAGCTCGGTGCACACGAACTCGAAGACCTTGAAGGAGCGACCCGGGCTGGTGCAGAAATTTGTCGCGGCGATTGCCGAAGCCATGCACTTCGTGGAAAAGAATCCGGACAAGGCCAAGGCCTCCATTGGCCAGGTCTTCAAGCTCGATGACCTGGACGCTCTTCAATCGGCGTATGATACCTTTGCCAAGACGATCATCAACCGGAGAATGATTGTACCTGCAAACGGAATCGCAGAGGAAGTGCAGATTGCCCGAGAGACGGGTACGAACATCAGGAAGAAGCCGGAGGAACTCTTGGACAACAGCTTAAAAGAGCGGCTTCCTAAGAGAGATCTGGGGTGATGCGGTTCCCGGTAAATAATGTTGATCGAGGAGGTTTCAGGCATGGCGGAAAAAAAGGGCAATCGAGCGTTTCTCGAGGCCTTGGTCGCGGAGGACGTGCGCCATATTTTCGGCAACCCCGGCTCGAGCGAAGTCCCGTGGCTCGATGTGCTCCCCGACTATCCGAGCCTCCATTATGTTCTCGTTCTTCACGAGGCCATCGGCGTCGCCATGGCCGACGGCTATGCCTGGGCGACCGGGAATCCCGGAGTCGTGAGTCTCCATGCCGCGCCGGGCATCGCGCACGGCTTGGGAAACATCTTTAACGCGTACTATTCGCGGACTCCTCTCGTCGTCCTTCTGGGAGAGCAGCCCAGTCGGCTTCTCAACCGCGACCCTTTTCTCGGTTCCGAGCTTCTTCAGGTGGCCAAACCCTGGGTCAAATGGGCGTGCAGGGTGACGAGCGCCGACGAGATCGCCTACGGCGTGCATCGAGCCTTCAAGGAAGCCACCGATCCTCCCACGGGGCCCGCGCTTATCTCGATACCGCGGGATTATCTTGACGACGCGGTGAAGGAAGAGATCCCTCACGCGCTTACGCGCTCGCTGGGAAAACGGGTGAGGCCGGATCGCGAGGAGCTCCGGCGAGCCGCGGAGTACCTCGTGCGCGCCAAGTCGCCTATTCTCCTTGCGGGGCTGCAAGCGCGGCAGGCCGGGGCCGTGCCGCTGCTCATCGAGCTTGCAGACGTGCTTGCGATCCGCCTTTACGACGACTCGCGCTATCCCTCCTGTTTGCCCACGACCCACCCTTTCCACCTCGGCACCTACAACAAGGCGGCCGGCGAGCGCGCGGATTTGCTCATCGTCGTCGGGCAGTCCCTTTTCATCGAGCGGCAGATCCGCGACCTCGCCCTCATTCCGCCTGGGCTCGCTGTCGTCCACATAGATGCCGACCCCCGGGTGATCGCTAAAAACCATCCCGTGGCGGCGGGCCTCTACGGGGACCCGCGGGCTTGTGTCGAAGAGCTGCTCAGCACAGTGCGCCAGCTAGGTGGAGAAAGCTTGGGTCTTCGGGCGCGCGAGCGAGCGCGGGAGATCAAGGAAGAAAAGGCGAGGCGGGAGGAGGCGAAACGCAAGGAGGTGGCGGAGTGCTGGGACCGGACCCCGATCTCGACTACGAGGCTCGTCTGCGAACTCAGGCAGGTTTTACCTCGGGATGCCGTTGTAGTGGATGAGGTGAGCGGGTCGCACGGTTTTCTCAGAAGGTTTTTCGATTTCCCTGAGCCCGGTCTCCACTATGTTGAAACCGCGGGTTGCCTGGGATGGGGACTTCCTGCCGCGTTAGGCGTAAAGCTTGCGAGCCCCGAAAGAGAAGTCGTCGCGTTCGTGGGCGACGGGAGCTTCCTCTATTATCCTCAGGCCCTGTGGACTGCCTGCCGCTACCGTATCCCCGTGGTTGCGGTTGTCTGCAACAATCGCTCCTACCTCAATGACAAGATATTTTTGAAACTTAGAGGCGGGCCCACCGCACAGCAGAATCGCTATGAGACGGTCGACATCACCGAACCCAACGTCGACATTGTCCGCTGCGCCCAAGCCGTCGGCGCCGCAGGCGAGAGCGTCGAACGGCCGGATGCACTCGCCGCCGCGCTAAAAAGAGCGCTGGCGGAAAAACGGCCCGCCGCCGTGGACGTCCGCATCGATCCCTGGGAGTGGGGCCCCCATGAGATGTAGTATCAACGAGTGAACAAGGCAGTCAAGATTGTTGAGTCATAGAACGCTGACCCTAGGAAAGGGGTCAAATCTTTTGTTGCGAGTTGATGGTTTTTGTTAGAACCCTGCCCTCACATGTCTTGCCCCCTATGAAATACAGTTTGCCCGACTCTCTACCATGTGAAGAGGCTGGACTGTCAACAAAAGATTTGACCCCTTCTTTGACCCCTTCTCCTCGGTATGGCTCAAGATCGGCAGCGCGAATCGCCGGCGCAAACACGTCTTCGTATCGTTTGTCGAATGGTCCCTTGTCGAATGGTTGGATTACGAAGCAAGTTGCCATCTATATACCTCTCTCCGCGACGCTATTCGCCAGGGTCTAACGTATAGCGTTTTATCCCTGATGCTTTTGAGGGATGGAGCCTCGACAGAATCCCCTACGTGGCATTGGGGATAAACCTGTCCTGAGCCGAGTCGAAGGAACGTGTTGGACTAAAGCGCTGAGCCGACTTTACCCCTTGGCTATGGATATTGTAAAGGGGTAGGAGAGCCGCGTCGAATTTGACATGAGATCAGCTTATCGGATACAAGATAGTCGGCTCTAGCCACTCCACGCTCCTTGGCTGCCACCTTGGGCCCTCGAAGACTGGCGGGCGGACATAACGGTGAGTTTCGGAATCCTCAGCGGCCTTGGCGATGATCCCGGTTAGGGCACGACGTTATTTCGGACCCACTGGAGGAAGGATATGGCGCAGCAGAGAAAACGCAGCAGGACTCACGGTGCCGCGGCTTCCCCTCGGGCACGAAAGGTGGCGCGTTCCGGCGATAAGCGGCGTCTGGCGGCACGCTTGATCGTTCCCCGCGAGGGAGGCAAGGCGTTTGGGGTTAAGAAGGGTCAGGTCGTAAGGATCATCGCCATCGATGGGCCGCAGGTTTGCGACTTCAACGCGTATAACCGGCACGACCTCGCGGAGGCATTCTGGTCGGGTGGCACTCGGGGATTCGAAGGGACCCATCTAACGGTGGGGAACCGCCTGTGGTCTAACCCGCCGCGGATCCGGCCCATGTTCACTATCGTGACCGACACCTTGGAGCAGCGTCCGAACAGGCTGGGCCTCAAATCCCACGACCTACTGTTTTCCAGATGCAATCGGCAGCGCTACATTGAACGCGGGATGCCGGGCCACGCCAACTGCCAGGACAACCTGGCCGGAGCGATTCGCTCTTACCGGCTGCCCGCGTCGGCTGTACATGACGCCTTCAACATCTTCATGAAGACCGGGGTGAAGCCCGACGGGCGACTCTTCTATAAAGATCCGGACGTCAAGAAGGGGGATTACATGGAGCTACGGGCGGAGATGGACTGCCTGGTGTCGCTCTCGGCCTGCCCCGGCAGATCTAGCGGGCCGAAGAGTCGCCGGCTAGGTGTGGAGATCTATGAGCTCACGCGCTGAGAGGAAACAGGACAGCCTTTGGAAAGGAGGGGCTAAAATGTGGGGACCTGACGTGAATCGGCGAGAAGCGCTCCAGATGCTTGGATCTCTGGGGCTTGGGATTGCCGGCCTGGGATGGCGAAATGCCGAGGCAGCGGCGCAACTGCAAAAGGTCTCGCTGCGCCTCGACTTCCTGCCAAGCGGGGAGTACTGCGGGTACTTCACCGCCAAGGAGAAAGGTTTCTGGGCCCGGAATGGACTCGATGTGGAGATCAAGGCAGGGAGTGGTTCTCTGGAATCTTGCAAGCTCGTGGCCCTGGGGCGGGAGGACTTCGGCATTGCCGATGCCAGCACGATGATGAAGAGTCGGATCGACGGGATGCCACTGAAAATGATCGGCACCCACCTCGCCCAGCACCCGGTGTCGATATTCGCGAAGGCGGAGAAAGGCATCCGGTCGCCGCTGGACCTCGTGGGCAAGAGCGTCGGCATGGGGGCCACCGCCGCAGCCCGATCTCTCTTCCCCGCCTTTATGAAGGCGAACGGCGTGGACCCGGCGAAGGTCGAGATGAAGTTCATGGCGTCCGGCGCTCTGCTCGCGGCTTTCCTCGAGAACAAGGCCGATGCCCTTGTCTCTTATCTGGTGCCATGGAAAGCCTTGCTGGAAGCGCGGGGGTACGAGGAGGGCAAAAATCTGGTCATCATGCGATGGATGGACCACGGCTTCCGCAACCTGGCGGGCGCGGGTTTCATCGTCAGCGAAGAGACGCTGGCCAAGCGACGAGATTTGGTCCGGCGATTCATCCCGCCGATTTACCAGGGAGTGCGGTATGCCCTGGAAAACCAGGCGGAAGGCGTCGGCTATGTGCACAAGTACTACCCGGAGCGCGACCGGCCGGTAGACCTGAAGATTTGTGGGGCCTCGCTGCAGCTACAGCTCACAGAGGAGGCCCGGCAGCAGAAGCTGGGCTGGATGTCCCGGGAGAAGTGGGAGTGGACGCAAAACGTATGGTATGATGTCGGTGAGATCAAGAAGAAGCTCCCCGTCGAGGAGTACTTCACCAACGAATTCCTCGCCTAGGTCACCACAGTCTCTGCCCGATTGCGACAGACAGGTCGTCACTGGCCGACGACAGTGAGATGCTTGTTGCGGCCGGGCGCAGTGCGGCATCATGTCTGCTCCCATCATCGCCATCCAAGAAGTCAGCAAGAACTTTGTGCTAAACCGAGAGCCGCTCCAGGCCCTGGACAAGGTCTCTCTGGAGATCTACCCGCTGGAATTCGTCTCCATCGTCGGCCGCAGCGGATGTGGCAAGAGCACCCTAATCAATATTATCGGTGGGTTGCTTCCAGCCTCAGCCGGCGAGGTCATCGTGCAAGGTCTCGCGGTCACGGAGCCGCAAGAAGCGATCGGGATGGTTTTCCAGTCGCCGGTGCTCCTACCGTGGCGCACGGTCCTGGACAATGTGCTTCTACCCGTCGAGATTCTGGGGCTTCCCTTGGAGCCAGCCCTGAAGACTGCCCAAGACCTGCTGGCTCTGACCGGGCTAAAGGGGTTTGAGCACGCCTACCCACGCGAGCTTTCCGGAGGGATGCAGCAGCGCGTGGCGATCTGTCGGGCGCTGGTTTTCGACCCGCCGATCCTGATCATGGACGAACCGTTCGGGGCTCTGGATGCTATGACGCGCGAGGAGATGGGCGGGGAGCTGCTCCGCATCTGGCAGGAGCGGCGGAAAACTATCCTGTTTGTCACGCACAGCATCTCAGAGGCCGTCTTCCTGTCAGACCGCGTAGTTGTGATGACCCCGCGCCCCGGGCAAGTTTCGGACGTGGTCCCAGTTGACCTGCCTCGCCCGCGCGACCTTCATGTGCGGGCTCAACCGCGCTTCGGCGAGTATGAGCTGCGGGTCCGGC
Source organism: Deltaproteobacteria bacterium (assembly GCA_016193385.1). The sequence continues at coordinate 15,406 of JACPSF010000096.1, read as the reverse complement.
AGCGCATCTTCAAGCAGGCTCATGGCTGAGCTGTCGCACGTTGAGCCGGTAGCTGCGTCCCGGACGTCGCCGCGCGTGCCGTGGGAACCCATTGCGTCGGCGGCGCTGCTGTTGGCCTGCTGGGAAGCGGGCGCGGGGATTCTAGGAATTCAGGAATTTATTTTGCCTCGGCCGGCCAGCATCATCGCCACAATGATTAGTCAGGCGGGCCGAATGCTCCCACATCTGGCCCTCACGGTGGGCGAGGCGCTGGCGGGATTTATCGGGGGCGGCCTTCTGGGGATTGCGGTTGGCTTCGCGGTGGCTTATTCAGCCTATCTCCGCAGAGAGTTACAGCCCCTGATCGTCCTCTCCCAGTCAATGCCTACGAGCGCCCTTGCGCCACTGCTCGTCGTCTGGTTCGGTCTGGGGGTGTTGCCCAAGGCCCTCCTGGCGCTCGTGCTTGCCTTCTTCCCAATCGCCGTGAATGTGACAGCGGGGCTCGTGCAAGTGGACCCCGAAATGCTTAGGCTCGTACGCTCGTACCGAGCGTCAGCCTGGCAGGCGTTTGTCAAAGTTCGCCTTCCCCATGCCCTGGGCTATCTTCTTGCGGGCATGAAGATCGCAGCGCCTCTCGCGCTGATCGGGGCGGTCGTGGGTGAGTTTGTCGGGGCCAATCAAGGGATCGGCTTCATCATCCTCGATGCCGCTGCGCGCCTGCTGACGGTGGAGATGCTCGCGGGCGCGTCATACTTGGGCCTGACAGGCACGTTGCTGTTCCTGGCGGTCGGAGCCTTGGAGCGATGGCTGGCGCCTTGGCTGGCGGATCACCGATGAGGAGAGCGTTGACGGCTCTGGCGCGAATTCGTGGGAGCCTGCTGTTGCTCTGGGTCGTTACCTGGGAGGCCCTAGTGGCGGCGACGCAGGTCCCGGATTACTTGTTGCCCGCGCCGACCCGGGTCGCGCAAGAACTCTGGGGCCGCTTCTCGCTGCTGCTCCCCCATACCGCCGTGACGCTCGGGGAGATCGGCCTGGGCCTGGCGGCTGCGGTAACGGTGGGCGGGCTGCTCGCCGTGGTCATGGCGCATTCTCTCCTGCTGAACCGCGCCTTGTACCCCCTGTTGGCCTTCGTCCAGGCGGTCCCGAAGGTGACGGTCGCTCCGCTGTTCGTAATCTGGGTAGGATACGGGGTCAGTTCCAAGGTGCTCATGGTTTTCTTGATCACTTTCTTTCCCATCGTAGTCAACCTTACAGCAGGTCTGGTTCTGGTAGAGCCGGATCTGCTGCGCCTGGTGCGCTCCTATCGCGCGACCCGCTGGCAAACCTTCGTGAAGATCCGGTTGCCCTACGCGCTCCCCTATTTCCTTGCTGGGATGCGGATTGCCGTGGCGCTGGCCGTGGTTGGAGCGGTGGTGGCGGAGTTCGTGGGTGCAGACCGAGGACTGGGCTATCTGATCCTGCTCTCCAATGCAGAGTTACGGACGCCGCTCCTCTTTGCATCCTTGGCGTGGCTGGGAACGATCGGTGTTTCGCTGTTCGGCCTCCTTCACGTGATCGAGCGATGGCTGCTCCCCTGGTCTCCAGAGGTCGGACCAGAAAAAGTCCAAATCGCTGGCTTCTGACTCAGCGCAGATGCCGCCGTATTGTCGCTGTCACTCAGCGATCCCCGGGAGTGGGGCCCCAATGAGATGTAGCATCGAGGGAATCCCGGCATCTTGAAGTGTTGATGGGCGATTTTAGCGATCCGCTCGGCTTGATCCCGCGTCATGAGGACGGCTTGTTTTCGCTTAAGCTCCCGTGGGCCAATCGGTGATTCTCAGCCCTTTGTCATCGTTGGGGATTTTTTCCCTCTGGCGGGTCATGGCCCAGGGCGGGTCCCGGATCGGCTAAGCTTACGCCGACGCCGTGGCGAAACCTGAGGCCGCCCCATATCTCGGACGCCAGCACGGCGCCCGCGATCGCGATCCCGGCGACATTAGTAACCCAACTAAAGAGGATCCCTGGGCCCACATGGGGAAAGAGGAGCCCAAGCGCCGCTAGCCCCAAGAGCACTCTCTTGGGCCTACCAATCGCGCGAAAGAGGTAGCCGGTCAATGCAACTCCCAGGAGTACCGTTCCTGCCACAGCGGTGACGGCGACCAGACACACGTCCACGGCCGAGCCTTTGAGCAGCAGCGCCGGGGAGAAAACAAAGAGAAAGGGGACGATATAGGCCACGATTCCCAACCGGGTGGCCTCTAGACCCGTCTTCATGTAATCGGCCTGAACAATGGCCGCCGCGGTGTAGGCCGCCAGACAAACGGGCGGGGTGATCATGGAGACCATGCCGAAGTAGAAGATGAAGAGGTGGGCACCCAGCGGGTCTATGCCCAGTTGCACCAGGGCGGGCGCCACGAGCACAGCCAGGAGGACATAAATCGCCGTGGTCGGCATGCCCATACCGAGAATCATGCTGACAATGGCGGTGAGGAGCAACAGAGCCAAGGTGTTACCGCCGGCCAGGTTCACCAAGGCATAGGATAGAATGAAGCCGAGCCCGCTGACCTGAACGGCTCCGAGGATCAACCCGGCCAGAGCTACGGTGACCCCCAACTCCAACAGAGTCCGGCCAGTACTCTGGAGCGTTTCCAGCACCCAGCGGGGGCGGACGCGAAGCTCTTTCCTTAGGAAACCCAAAGCCAGGGTGGCCAGCGCTGCGAAGATGCCGGCGTCTCCAGCGTCGGAATTTTGGATGAATAAGACGTAGACCAGGATCGAGAGGGGGACGAAAAAGACCCATCCCTTTCTTAGCACAGGAATGAGGGCTGGCAATTCCTGCCGGGATAAGCCCCTAAGCCCGGCCTTGCCGGCTTCCAGGTCGACCTGCGCAAACAAGGCGACATAGTAAAGGATAGCCGGGAGGATGGCCGCAACGGCTACCTCCCGGTACGGGATGGCCAAAATCTCAGCCATAATAAAGGCGGCCGCGCCCATAATGGGCGGCATGATTTGCCCTCCGGTGGAGGCTACGGCCTCGATGGCAGCAGCCACCGTAGGTTTATAGCCGGTGCGCATCATGAGAGGAATAGTGATGGGTCCGTCCACAGCCACGTTGGCGACGGCGCTCCCCGAGATGGTGCCAAACAAACTGGAGGACACCACCGCCACCTTGGCCGACCCCCCACGAAAGCGGCCGAACATGGCGACGGCCAGGTCGGTGAGGTATTCTCCGGCCCCGATCGCAAAGAGAGCTTGGCCGAAGAAGATGTAGGGGAGAACGATGGTGGCAGTCACCGCCATGGGAAGGCCAAAGAGGCTATTAACGTCCGTGTAGAGGTAGTTGACCAGCCGGTCCCAGGGAACTCCTGTCCCGCCGAATCCTCCCGGAACGAAGTCGGCGAACCGCGCATAGAGAAGAAAAAACACGCCGATGCCCACCAGTATCCAACCGACCGTCCGGCGCAGCGCCTCAAGAATCAGCAGGATCGCAATGACCCCGAGCACGAGCCTAAGAGCGTCGGGGTCGCCCATGCGGCGCATGATTTCGGGGAAAAACAATGCGGCGTACAATCCGACAGCGAGCCCCAGGAATGAAAAGAGGAGGTCATACCACGGAACCCTCTGGCGGTCGGCACGGCTTGAAGAAGGAACACTAAGGAAAACACCGCCCAGTATGAGCGCCAGAAAAAGACCGAGGTATTGCTCCCTCAGGATGGCCAGGCCCATGTAGAAGGGGGCATCCGACACGAAAAAGACGCCCGTTACCGGAATCGCGCTTAGCAGGGACTTTTCCCAGAGGCCGACGGGCCCCCGGAGAGATCGGAACCTGGTCAGCTCGGTGTGAAATGCTTCATCCATGGTCTCTCACCTGACCTCGGCCCTGGTCATCGCGCAGGGAAAAACCCCCTCGGCCAGAGAAACCTGTTTCGCCCCGAGACTTATTTCAGGAAAGGCAGCTCGCCACGTAGCAGGGCCTCTTGATTCCGGCCCATATTAGCGGTCCACTTCCCCTTTTCCTTGTAAAGCTTGATGGCGCCGGAGTGATAGGGGATCGTGGCTATCTCCTGGACGAAAACGTCGGCGCTCCAGCCCCGAAACTGCGGGTGCACGGGCTCAAGCTCTTTCCAATGCTCCCACCAGGTTTTCACAATCGTATACGCCGTCTCTTCGGACATGTGGGTGGAAGCCACTATGGAGATGCCGTAGGACCACAGTGGGGTGTCCACTTTTATTCCGGCAGGGCCGGGCCGGCGGATATTTACGTTACCCCCGGGCATGATTCCCGCGGCCACGCGGATTTCTTCAGAGCCCTGGCCGGCAGGTAGGAAGCGAACCCCCACGCGCGCGTCGGCCTCGCTGATGACACCCATACCCACGGCCGCAACGGCGCCGTCCACCCGTCCCTCCATGAGGGCGCGTACGCCGCTCACCACTTCAGGGACAGGCACGGTCAGGATATCCTGGATACTCACTCCCGCCGTGGAGAGGGCCGCAAGGCCCGAAAGGATGTTGGCCGGGAAGGCCGGAAAGTCCCAGGTGAGCCGTTTCCCCTTGAGGTCGGCCATGGACTTGAGGGGTGAATCGGCCCGAACGAGAATCCCCAGCGCCAGGTTGGTGCCAAGATTGAGCAGGCGCAGGTTAGGATGGGGACCGTAAGGCGGCTTCATCTCCGGTGCCCCGGCCGGTAGAGGCCTGGGGGTTATCTTACCAGTGTAGGCCTGCCAGATTTCGGTCACGTTGATGATGCCGATATCAGGTATTCCGCCCCGGTTTATGGTGGGTATCCATGCCGTAGGGCCGGAGAAGGGCTGCACTATTACCCGAATGGGACCGCGATCGGTCGCGACTTTGGCCAGCCCCGTGCCCACGGCGTTGAAGACGCTCCCGACGGCATGAGTGCCGAAGTTGACACTGCGGGGCAGCGGCGCCTGTTTTTGCGAGTATGCTAGATGCGGCGCGACCAGAAGCGCTGTAGCAAAAATGGCGGAAACTGCGACCACCGGCAATCGAGCCCATCTTCGATCGTTCATAGCTCCTCCGCAGAAAGACGAAATAGACGGCGTAGCGTGATTATTTTCTGCAACACGGCGGCCCGATTTGGAAGCGGAGAGTCTGATGAGCTGCGGCAGTGTATCGGTCATGAGGTGATGATACCTCCTCCATCAGGCGTTGCTAGACTGGTCGGGGCAAAGCTGCCCCCACGCTAGCCGAGCAGGCGGGGCTTGTCAAGGCGGCGGGGGCTTGCCGAACGTCGTGTCGTAGCTCAGCCGCACGCGCTCTTTCTTGCCGGCGGCGAGATCGTAGATGTCGCACTTGCCCTAAGGGCGGGAATACAGGTGGAGGCTCACGGCGCGCTCCTTTATCTTTTCCACAAATTAAGAAACCTAAGGTCACATTTCCAAAATCCGCAAAAACGGAATCCATCGCCAGCCTGGAGGTTTGAGTATTCCTTTTCGAACTTCCCATTTTCTTCCAGGGTATAAAACAATCTGTTATGACCGGACTTTCGTATTTCGAACTCTCGAGCCCGTTACATCTGTATCGTTAACTTATTAATTTGGCACATCTTTTGCTGTCTATACGACCTGCGTAGTCGTGTATGCTCGGTCAGTCCATCCTGGTCCGCCGTGAAATCAAATTCCATGCATAAACACCGTGGCACGAGCCGGTACGGTGCGTGCCGTAGGAGGCGATAGCTATGATAACAGGCAAAGGACTAAAGATTTTTTTCTTGTTTGGGTTCTTCTTTTGGGTTAGGCTCGCCGGTAGCGTTTCCGCGGCCGAGCTTGCGCCTTTACGGGCGTCTTACTCTGCCGTTAGCGGAATTTTTACCCCGGTATGGTTAGCTCAAGACAAAGGTTTTTTTGCTAACTATGGCTTAACAGTTGACTTGAGGTTTGTCGCGCCCAGCGCGGCCACACAATCTCTGCTTGCCAAAAGCCTCGATATCGTCATGGGTGGCGGCGAATTCATTGAAGCGAGCCTGGCCGGCGCGAGGATGGTTTATATCGCAGGCGTTGCCAACCGCGTCGTGCTTTCCCTGTACGCCAAGCCTGAGATTCACGCGCTCTCGGATCTGCGGGGAAGGGTGCTGGCGGCGCTTTCGCCCGGCTCGACGAGCGATTTTCTGGCGCGCATTCTGCTCCAAGAAGGGGGTCTAGTACCGGGCAAGGACGTAAAAATAATCTACCTGAAGAGCGGCCCCGAGATTCTGGCTGCCCTCACACAAGGGATCATCGATGCGGGAATCGTTTCTGCCCCGATGACCTTGAAAGCACGCAAGGCCGGTTTTAGAGAGGCCGTCAACGCAGGGGAGAAAAATATTCCCATGATTCACGCCGCCGTGGCAACCACCGGGGATTTTGTGAAGGAACACCCGGATCGTGCCCGAGCATTTCTCCGGGGATATATCGAGGGGATCAAGGTTGCCCAAAGCAATGCGGAAGAAGCCATGGCGGTTATCGGCAAATACACCAAAACGACCGATCGGGAAGATTTGGAGGAGACCTACCGGACTTTTGCAAAGGTTTGGGAAAAAGTCCCCTATGTCTCTGCCGGCGCGGTGCAAACCAACCTGAATTTCGCGAAGTCCCCGGCCGCGAAGACGGCCAAACCGGAAACATTCATCGATAACTCAATCCTCGCAGAACTCGAACGGTCTGGATTTATTAAGCAGCTCTATCCATAGTATGAGGAGTTCCGCTCCGTAACCCGTTGATCCGTGCTCGCGACTCTTGCTCGGCCACGAGCACAGTAACTGATGATAGGAGGACTAAAAATGATCAGTGAGTATCACGCGCAAGGAAAGATTTTCTGGCCAGATGGGTGCCGGATTGCAGTCTTTTTAACCTTTGACTTTCAGGGCGGGGAACCTATTAGACCTCTGGCGAATGGCAGAATCAACTATGAGGATTGGACCCAGGGAGAGTATGGACCAAACACGGGCATATGGAGGATCTTGAGGATCTTGAAGGAGAAAGAGGTCAAAGCGACCTTTTTGACTTGTGGGGGTATCGCCGAGAGGTACCCTGAGCCGGTGAAGGCGATCGTTGCTGAGGGGCATGAGATCGCGGGACATGGGTATCATCATGAGGTGGCACGAGACTTGTCGGAAGAGGAGGAGAGGGACGTCATCAAGCGGACAACGGAGATGATCCGGATGAGAACAGGAAAGCTTCCCGTGGGATGGCGCTCCTGCACACAGAGTCCCAACACTTTGGAGCTTCTCGTGGAGCACGGGGGATATCTCTGGAACAGCAACTCGTTCGCTCATGATCTTCCCTTTATTTACGAGGAGGGCGGCCGAACGCTGGTGGAGCTTCCGCGGCAGCCTTATGGTGATGGATGGATTTACGGCTCCATGAATTCAACCGGGAACCCAAGCGTTGCACTAACGGTATGGAAAGCCCTGTTCGATGAACTCTATGAGGAATCAGGATCGGCCCCCAGCTACTGCCCGTTCACGCTGCACCCTTTCATCTCCAGCCGGCCGGGGAGGGCGAAGGCCTTAGCCGACATTATCCAATATATGAAAGAACACAGAGGGGTATGGTTCGCTACGGGAAGCGAGATCGCTCAGTGGTGGCTCAAGCAAGGCTTTTCTAAGGAATCTGTCTCAGAGCGTCCCCAAGCAGTCGCGCTGGCGGCCTCCTAGAAGTGATCTCCTCGGCTCGCGGTCTCCCGGAATTAGGAGGGCATCAAGCGAAGTGTAGCTGGCTTGAACATGCTAGAATCCGGAGATCCTAACGGAGGGCTCTATGTGGAAAGAGAAGCATCCTAGCCAGCTCGTCGGCTGGCCGCAAGGCGTGCGGCTTCCAATCGCCGTCAGCGTGCATCACCAGTCTGAAGAAATGACCTCGCTCTTCCCCGACCGCCAGCCTGATCCCTTTGACTACAGCGAAAGGCAGTACGGGGCCCGCAGGGGCGCGTGGCGCTTACTGGAGATCCTCGACAAGCATGGCGTGACAGGGACATGGCTCATTTGCGGGGCGACATTGGAGAAATACCCGGAGGTATCCCGGGCCGCAAAGAAAGCGGGCCATTCCATTGCCGGTCATACCTATGAGCACGAGATGATGTGCAATTTCCCCCGTGAGACCGAGCTTGTTCTTATGAACAAAACTGTCTCCGCATTTGAGGACCTATTGGGCGAGCGCCTCCGTGGCTGGCGCACCTGCTTCGCAAGCCACAACACTATAGACTTGATCTTGGAGCATTTTGATTTTGAATGGGACGGCAGCATATGGAACGACGACCTACCTTACATCATTGAAGGACACGGTCGGGAGGTCTTAGAGATTCCATTCCACGCCTACAGTGACGTTGCACTTGTGGCACTCGGCGCGGAGGGCCCGGTGAGCGCGTACGGCACGTGGCAGTCCAATACACCCGAATTCGCGCTTCGGGCGTTGAAGTCAATGTTCGATGCTCTATATGAACGGGGAGCTGAGAGAGCGGTTATGATGCCCTTAACTGTCCATGATTTCATAGCAGGGCGGCCGTCGAGAGCGAAAGTTTTAGACGACTTTATCGGCTACGCAAAGCAGTTTGAGGGAGTTGTCTTTACGTCGCACGATCAATTGGCAGCCTGGTGGCAGGCGGATTATCGAGTGCAAAATGAATCCGTCGTGTAACTAAAGTCAAAAAGAAAGGAAGCAGCTATGGCAACAGGGAGAATGATCAAGACCGCAAGTCGACGGAGCATCTCTGTCGTGTTCGGGCTCGTCTTCTGGATCGGCTTTGTCGGCAGCATTCCAGCCGCAGAGCTTATGCCTCTTAAAGCGAGTTATAACGCCATCGGCGGAGTTTTTACCCCTATTTGGCTTGCGCAGGACGATGAACTATTCACCAAATATGGCTTGGCTGTTGACATGAAATTCATGTCTCCTGCTATAGGAACTCAAGCGCTGATCGGCAGAAGCCTTGATATCATCACCCCCGGTGGTGAGTTTATCGAGGCCGGCTTAAATGGCGAGAAGGTTGTTTATATCGCCGGGATCGCCAATCGAGTCGTGCTCTCCCTGTACGGCAAGCCGGAAATTCGTTCCCTCTCCGACCTGCGCGGGAAGGTGGTATCGGCGCTTTCGCCCGGCTCGATCAGCGATTTTCTTGTGCGCATTTTGCTCCAGGAGGTAGGTCTTGTTTTGGGGCAAGATGTGAAGATACTGTATCTCAAGAGCGGTCCCGAAATTTTAGCAGCCCTGTCAAAAGGGATCATCGATGCGGGAGTCATATCGGCGCCGGTGACCTTGAGGGCCCGCCAGGCGGGCTTTAAAGAGGTGGTCAACGTGCCTGAGAGGAACATCCCCATGATTCACGCGTCCGTGGGCACGACCAGGGATTTCGTGAGGGAACATCCGGAGCGCGTCCGGGCATTCCTTCAGGCATACATGGCAGCGGTGAAGCTTGCCCGAAGCAACCCGGGGGAAGCGAAGCGGGTCATTGCCAAATACACCAAGACAACGAACGAAGAAGATTTGGAAGAAACCTACAGGACTTTCGTGAAGGTTTGGGAACGGGTTCCCTACGTCTCTACTGCGGCGGTGCAAACTGTCCTGAATTTTGCCAAGCATCCTTCTGCCAAAGCGGCCAAGCCGGAACAATTCATCGACAACTCTATCCTGGCGGAGCTGGAAAGATCCGGATTTGTTAACCAGCTCTACCAACCCTAGGGAGAGTATGGGGAGGATCGAAGATGGCCATAGAAATCAAGTCTAGAACAGATCATGTCCGGTGGCCTGGGGGTGTTCGCCTGCCCGTTGTCCTTACCTTCGAGCACCAGTCGGGCGAGGGCGCTCCGCTCTTTCCGGGCGACCGGCCAAATTACATGGTCGGCGGCACGATCCAGTACGGCGCCAGGCGCGGCATTTGGAACATCCTCGAGTTACTGGACAAGTACCAAGTTAAAGCGACTTTTTTCGTCTGCGGTACTACGGCGGAGAAGTATCCCGACGCAGTCCAGGCAGCGCAGAAATCCGGCCATGAGATCGCAGGAATGAGCTACAGCTTCGAATCGGTTCGCACATCGAGCACGGACCGAGAGCGCTCGATCATCCGCCGGTCAGTCCAGGTGCTGGAAGGAATCACCGGAAAGAGAATTCAAGGTTGGCGCTGCCCGGATTACCGGATTAGCCCGCAGACGCATGATATCCTGGCGGAAGAGGGGTTTGCGTGGGACAGCAGTATGCTCAATGATGATTTACCCTATCTCTTCGACTGCGGCGCGCGGCGTCTGGTGGAAATCCCTTTCAGCACGAGTACGGCGGATAAGACCTATATCGGCTATCCCTACCCCCAGCGGGGCGGGCCTGACGGGCTGGCCAACGTTTGGAACAACGAGTTCGAAGTTCTATACGGCGAGAGCGAGAGATCTCCGCGTTTCCTGATTCTCAGCCTGCAGACTTGGGCCACTGGCCGGCCCGCCCCGCTGCGGATACTGAGGCAGTTTTTAGATCGGCTTGTCGGCCACGAGGAGTTTTGGTTTGCGCGTTGCGGCGACATCTCCAAGTGGTGGCTTGAACATACTGAGAGCCGGGGATCTTAAAGGAGGGCTCTATGTGGAAAGAAAAGCATCCTGACCAACCGCTTCGCTGGCCGGATGGTATCCGGCTTCCCATCCTTGTAAGCGTGCACCACCAGTCAGAAGAAGCCACTTGTCCTTTTCCCGATGGCCAACCCGATCCCTTTGATTACGGTGAAAGACAGTACGGGGCTCGGCGAGGCGCGTGGCGCTTACTGGAGATCCTCGACAAGCATGGAGTACGGGGGACGTGGCTCATATGTGGGGCGACGTTGGAGAAGTACCCGGAGGTGTCCCGAGCGGTCAAAAAAGCCGGCCATTGTATCGCCGGGCACACCTACGCGCACGAAGTGATGTGCAATTTCCCGCCGCGCACTGAGCTTGGTCTTATAAAAAAGACGGTTTCGGCGTTTGAAGATTTGTTGGGCGAGCACATTCGAGGCTGGCGCACCTGCTTCGCAAGCCACAACACCATAGACTTGATTTTGGAGCATCTTGATTTTGAATGGGACGGCAGCATGTGGAATGATGACTTGCCCTATATTATCGAGGGACATGGCCGTCAGGTCTTGCAAATTCCCTTTGCTAATTATAGTGACGCGGCCCTTGGTATCGACATAACGAGCCCTTCCAACCCACCCACGCGCTATTCCACTTGGCAATCCAATACCCCTGACTTCATGTTCCGTGCGTTGAAGTCGGCGTTTGATGCTCTCTATGAGCGGGGCGCTGAAAGAGGGGTGATGATGCCGCTCGTCGCCCATGACTTCATAACCGGCCGCCCCTCCAGGGCGAAAGCTCTTGATGATTTTATCGCCTATGCAAAGCAGTTTGAAGGGGTAGTCTTCGCCGGCCATGACCAGTTGGCCTCCTGGTGGAAGAATCTGTATGCGGCCTAGGGAGGATGAACCCTTGAAGACAGAAAGCGGTCTAAGAATTTGGCTCGGGTTGGCGCTGTTCATCTGGGTGGGCTTACTGAGCCGCGTTTGGGCCGCGGAGCCAGCGAGTCTCAGGGCGAGCTATGCCGCTATTAGCGGGAACTTCGCGCCTATCTGGGTTGCCCAGGACAAAGGTCTTTTCGCCAAATACGGGGTAACCGTTGACCTCAAGTTCGTCCCCCCGAGCACGGCGACCCAATCTCTCCTGGCTAAGAGCCTCGATATCATCGCGCCTGGCGGCGAGATCGTCGAGGCCGCCCTGGCCGGCGAGAAGGTAGTTTACATTGCCGCCATCGCCAATCGAGTTGTTCTCTCGCTGTACGGGAAGCCTGAGATTCACGGGCTTCCCGGTCTTAAAGGAAAAGTCCTCGCGGTGCTGACGCCGGGCGGAACGAGCGATTTTCTAGCGCGTATTCTGGCTCAGGAGGCGGGTCTGACTCCGGGTAAAGACATGCGGATACTTTACATGAAGAGCGCGCCTGAGATCTTGGCTGCCCTGACACAAGGAATTGCCGACGCGGGGATCATCTCAGCGCCCATGACTTTAAAGGCACGCCAGTTGGGGTTTAAAGAGATCATCGATGTGCCCGGGAAGAACATTCCCATGGTCCACTCGTCGCTCGGCAGCTCAAGAGAGTTTATAAGAGAACACCCGGATCGGGTCCGTCGGTTTCTTCAGGGGTATATAGAAGGAATCAAAGTCGCCCAAAGCAGCCCGGAAGAGGCCAAGAAAGTTGTGGGCAAGTATACCAAGACGACGGACCAGGAAGCTTTGGAAGAGACCTATCAGACCTTCGTGAAGGTTTGGGAAAAAGTTCCCTACACCTCCTCGGCCGCGGTGCAAACAATACTCAATTTCGCCAAGCATCCTGCCGCTAAAACAGCCAAGCCGGAACAATTCATCGATAACTCCATCCTGGCGGAGCTGGAAAAATCCGGATTTGTTAACCAGCTCTACCAACCATAGGAAATGGCTAGCCCCATAACAGATCTTTCAGGCAAGCGGTAGCCTTAGAGCTTTACTTAAAGCCAAGGATTCGGGCGTATTCTATTGCGAGCCTGTCTACTAGCTCGCCGTCCTTATCGGCCATGTAGAGCACCTGCTTTCCCTGGGCATAGGTGTATGCTCTCGTTCCACGTATGAACGCTGAACTCTCGCCGCCGTACTTCGCCCAAATCTCCTGGGCCTTAGGAGTCGTAAGAAAAACGGAAAACAGATGCGCCGCGTTCGGACGACGCGCCCCTTTGACCACGCCGGAGTGGAAGGCGGGCGAGATTAAGGGTTCTATCCCTTCAGCAAAGGTGATGGGTGCACCGCGAAGTTTGGCTTGGTGAATAAATCCGTCGATCATCGTAATGGCCACCAGGGTCTCTCCCAACTGGAGGCGGCTTATCACCTCCCCGAGCGTTCCGAGAGAGAGGCCTTGCTGCGCCAGGGCTTTCACGTAGCGTGTGGTTTTTTCCTCACCCCATGGACCGACTGCCAAACGAGAGAGGTGATGTGTTGCCGTGGACATGCCCAGCTTCCCGCCTTTCCACTTGGGGTCCAGGAGATCTTCCCAGCTCTTAGGCACATCTTTGGCAGGGAGGACTTTGGTGTTATAGGCTGGCAAGACAAATTGGTTGGCGACGGAGATCGAGCCATTGTTGTAATGAATGGTTCGTGGATCGATGCCGAGAGTCTTGTAATCAAGCGGCTCGTGAAGTTTTCGGAGCGCGAGCGTAGCATGGTGCGCGTCGGTAAGGACCATCACGTCCCACTCGGGAGGCGCTCCCGTAGGAGCGATCCCCACAAGCTTACCGACGTCGCGAGCCATATTCCCGGCTGGACTGTAATTAACGGTAACATTGAGGGCGTATGTCTTGTTAAATGCATCGCCCAGCGCCTGGCCGCCCGGTGGAGTTAGGTGGGATGGGCCGTAGAACTCAAGCGTCCGTTCCTTTTTAGCTCCTTCGACCAGTTGCTCCAGGGTTGCGCCTCGGAGCCGAGCATCGGAGACCAGCAAAAGGGAAAAGGTCAAAAAGATTATCGCAAAAAACCTGCTTTGTCTCATCTTGCACCTCCCTCAATAACGGCTATGAACATGGGGCTGTTAAGTGATCGGTCTGAAGCGATGGGTTAGCCGATGTTTAAATGACCTTAACTCGATCACGCCAATAGAAAGGTTTTCGTCTGAGATACGAACTGGTCTCTCAACCCGAGATCGTCGCTTAAACGCCAGATACGGAGGTCGTTTTTCTTGTAAATTTTCCGAGCTACCTTCTTCTACGGGGTCAACTGCAAAGCTCAGCCGCGCATGTTCTGCGTCGGTCTGAAGCGAGAGTTAGGCACGGCCTATGCGTACAACAGCCGCCCCCTCGGTTCGGGGATTGGACGTTTTAGTTCCTTGGCCGTATCGATCCATTCTTGGATAACCCCCTCCACGTTGGCCAATGCCTGCCGGTATGTTGGTCCGTCGGCCGCGCAACCCGGTAACTCCGGCACCTCAGCGATATAGGATCGATCTTCCTCGCTCCAGTAGATGATGATCTCGTATTTCCACTTACTTTTCATTGTGTCCTCCAGCCTTCCACTTACTTTTCATTGTGTCCTCCAGCCAGACCATATTTCACGAGCACTGCCCGCACCTGCTTCACTTGGTAGGGCTTCGCTTGGTGTCCCTTTGGTTGGAGATTGAGGATTTCCTCAACCCCTTCCTTCGTGAAGATATAATGATCTCCCCGTATCCGTTCGTCGAAGCCCAAACGCCGCAGCAAGTAACGGAGTTGATTAAACGGGATGTTCGCGTCGGCGGTACCGCGCAGTATGCGAGCGAGTAGTTCATCGTACCTGGCCACACGGTATCTTATACAACATTTGAGGCCTTGTGCCTAACGCCGCAAATCAGCCGCGCCGGTTGTTGGCGTCGGCTGGATTTGCATTGTTAGGCGTTTCACACGCGAATGATGTTGCCCTTCAATGAGTAGAGAATGGCGATAACGTCATTCTTCGTGGCTTCATCCAATTTATGTTTGTTCATTGCGCCGACAATGTCATCCATCACCGCCAAATACTCCTGTTCACTGATGTTCATGCCCTTATGTGCGGCGAGCATGTCCTTGCCCGTGTAGGGTTCCGGACCACCGGAGCCCGCGCAGAAAAACTCACGCGCCATCCGTTTGGTGTGTTCCATGTCTTTGATGCTCTCGAAGCGGGTTTTAACGATGGGGTTATCCAGATGCGCGGCGATGACATCGTCCACGAGGCGGGCAATGCCTTCGGCTCCGCCCAGTCGTTGATAAAGTGTAGTAGTCATGACGAACTCCTCTCGATCTTGTAGGGCTGCGTAAGCAAATCAGGTAGTTGCTGCAGCCAGACGCAACTACCGCCTAACGTATAACGTTTTATCCCTGATGCCTTTGAGGGATAGAGTTTCGACAAAATCCCCTACGTGGCATTGGGGATAAACCTGTCCTGAGCCTAGTCGAAGGAACGTGTTGGACTAAACCGCTGAGCCGACTTTAGCTCTTTGCTATGGGTATTGTAAAGCGGCGGGAGTGCTGGGAGCGAGTAGGTACGGATGAGCCGTGGGAGCAATAAGATCTTAGCAGGGTCCGGGTGCGCGAGTTCAGGGATACCGATGAGGCGTTAGAGTCGGCTACTAAGGCAGGGGAAGACACACCCCTGCGCAGTGGCCGCCTTGATTCCTGTGATATTGGAGAGTCGAAGCAGTTTTTCATGACGAGTCCCATGAGCGGAGCTTGGGCAGTTCGGCCACAATGACCATCGTCCCCTTTTTGCAAGCAGGACATCGGGACAGATCCACGCCGGTTAGCTCCAGCAGGAGGTCCTGAGTGGATCTGTCCGGGATTTCAGGCAAGAGGGGATTGAGTCCCAACAGCTTACGGCATTGAGGCAGAGCGTGCTTCTTGGCTCGATTGGCGAGAAAGCCAAAGTGACGGACGCGCATGAAGCCGTTGGGCAGCACGTGGAGCAGGAAGCGGCGGATGA
>JACPSF010000095.1 GCA_016193385.1 Deltaproteobacteria bacterium | reverse complement strand
CCAAACTTGAGCATAATCCATGCCAACCTTCTAGAAGATACGGGCGGAGAATGCCTTTAGCTACGGCTGACTTGGGCGGGACGAAGGTTAGGCTTTTTCATGAATGAGAAAAATCCCCGGTCAGCACTTTCAACTTTCAGAAGAATCTTGCTCTCCCCGAGAGAAAATTGTTGTTCTGCCAGGTTCCCCAGGTGGCACATTTCTTGCGCATACCTAATCGTGGAGGGATTTCGGCTATGGACAGAGACATGCTTGACTCCCTTGCCCAAAGATTGCGGCAGCGGCGCAAGGCGTTCATGAAGGAATTTAAAGAGTCAGAGGCGAGCCTTCGCTTCTTTGCCGAGGAGCGGGAAAGCGAGTTAGAGGAGCGGGCTCAGGAGGACCGGACGGCGCGCTTTCTTGCCAATCTCGATGATCGGAGCATTCGCGCGCTGGAAGAGATCGACGCGGCGCTTGAGCGGGTCTCAACCGCCAGCTACGGCAAGTGCCTGCGTTGCGGGCAGGAAATTCCGATCGCCCGGCTGTGCTTTCTTCCCGCCACGCGGTTCTGCGTGGAGTGCGCGGGGGATAACGAAAAGCAACCGCCCCCGGCCAATCCGCAGGGGGTTCCTGGTCTCGGGAAAGCGGCGGGCGATCTCAGCCTGCTGAGCGACACCGAGCTGGAAGCCGCCATCCGCGAGCGAATCAAGGAAGACGGACGGGTTGACACCGAGGAGCTCAGGATCGTTTGCCGCCGTGGTGTCGTTCACCTCTACGGAGCGCTCCCGAGTGAGGAGGAGCACCGGATCCTCATCGATCTCGTCACGGATGTTCTGGGCCTGAAGGAAGTGGTGGACCGAGTTCGGGTGGACGAGCTCCTGTGGGAACGTGAGGAGCGATTCAAAGAAAAAGCGCCCGAGCAGGTTTTGCCTTGGGAGGAGTCAGTCGGGACCGAAGACATTGTGGAGTGCGCCGAAGAGGGGAAAGACTTTGTTCCCCCTAGCGGGCCGACTCCGGAAGAAAAATAAACTCCGCCGCACGGAATCGGTGCCAAGGGGCAAAGGCTTTTCTCTTCGCGTCATAAGGAACCAGGAAATTGGTTGCTTGCCTTAGGGTCTCTCCTGCCTGAGGCGATTGACCACTCGATCAACGCCGAAAACGTACCAGGCGTCAAACTCGGCCATTTCCTTGACCTTTTCGTCCGGGACGAGCCCGTCCAAAGTTACCACGTAGTTGCGCGCGTGGACGCTGATTTGGTCGGCCCGCACGAAGGGGTCTTTTTCCAACACCAGGCGCACGGCGTCGGCCACCTCTTCATCGTTGTCTTGCTGCGGAGGAGCTTCTTCCATGCCGTTTATGACGTCCCGGCTGCCCGGCACCCACCAGGCGAGCACCCCGGCCAGACGCTTGTGTGAGAGGCTTGGGACTTGCCCGTTCAAAATCACCACCCCGTCATCCACCTCTACAACGATCTCTCCGGCCAGCTTGGATTCCGGCTCCCGGATGGTTACCGCTTGCTCCCCGGATTTCATACGGATCGCGGAGGCAGTTAGCGCAGGTTCCTGGAGCAGGGCGCGGCACACGTGATCTCGGATTGCGGCGTCGCCCATGGGCTCCGCGGGGGTAACTCGCAGGCGATCCACGATCCGGTGGATGGAGTGCGCCGCCCCAGCGGTTTCCAGGGCTAATTTTTTGGCCGCGATGTTTTCCACCTCCCCTTCGAGAAAGAGATCATCGTCGATCATGCGAAGCTTAATCGGATAACGATGGAGGTTGATGCGGCGCTCGTGCTCCAGGGCCGCCCGCAACTCTTTGAGAACCCTGTCTTTGGCCTCCATGAAAGCTCCCCTTTGCACGTTGCGCGCATTCGTAGCCGGAGGTTCGGCGGAGAAAGATGCAGACGGCGTGCCAACCTTCAGATCCGGACGGGACCGTCCTTAATCTTGACGATTTCGTCCTGTTCATAGATCGGAAGCTCTTGGAGGCCGGACGATGTCAGGATTTTAAAGCCTTGGCTTTTCGAGGTCACCTTTCCGATGATCGCGGCCGGGATTCCCTCGCGCTCGAGCGCTGCTGGTATGGAAAATGCATTGTCGTTCCTTCGGCTCTGCCCAGATGAGGTGTAAAATAAAATCATGCTCCGTTTTCACCTAGTCGATTTCGCTGCCCATTACCAAAAAGGCTTTCGCAATCACGTGGTTTCGATTGCCGAGGTTCCGAAGCTCGTTGAGGCTTTCGGGCGCTACGGCTGTTACGCAACCTGCTTCTTCTATTCGGATGAAGTGCTTACCTATATGAGCGCGCGCAGCCAGGGTTCTGCCCCCACGATCGCGGGCTACCAGGGAAAGGTCTGGGCCTCCCGCATGCCGGTCGATTTGGATCACCCCGATCTTCAGGTTGCGCTGGAGGCCGCGCGCCTTCTCTTGGCGATCTTCGTTGAGCAGTGGCGGGCGGGCCCGAACGCAATCCAGGTCTATTTTAGTGGTTCCAAAGGCTTCCACCTCATGCTTGACACCCGCCTTTTTGGAAGAGTCATGCCGTCGAAGGCCCTCCCTCATCTCTTTGCCGCGATGCGCAGCCACCTCGCGCAAGAACTTCCCGAAAGCCACCGCGCGGCGGTCGATCTGGGCATCAAGGATCGGGTGCGGCTGCTGCGACTGCCGAACACCGTTCACGAGAAGTCCGGACTTTACAAAGTTATCATCTATCCCGAGGAGCTGAAAGAGCTTGGTCCGGAACAAATCCGGGATCTTGCAAAAAAGATGCGCCCGCTCCCGCTTACGGATGAAACCGGCCTTTTGTCCCGCTTCCCGGTCCAGGCGAGCCCGCAAGCCTGCCGGCTGTTTCAGCGGGTTGGGAGGCAGGTGAGGCGTATCACGCGCAGGCCGTTTCGCTACCGCTTTCGCCGGCGGGAGGATCTAAGCAGCATCGTTTTTCATTGCGCGGGAGTGCAAAAAATTTGGCAAAGCCACGTGGAACCTGGCTATCGCAACAACTGCGCGATCCGGCTCGCCTCCGAACTTCGCCTTCTCGGGCTCACCGAGGCCGAGGTGCGAGAGAAGCTCTTTGAGTGGAACGAGAAAAACACGATCGATCTTCCGCCGGAGGAGATTCAGAGCGTCATCCGCTCCGCCTACCACCATCCGTTTCCGTACCATTATAGCTGCCGGGATGAGATTTTACGGTTTTTTTGTCCGCTGCCCGACTATCAGGCTTGCCAGGATTACGTGCGGAGCGGGACCGAAGAGCGGGAAATGCGTACCTTGCCTTGACAAGGTCGTACCCGAGGCCTGGGTTTTCTTACGGTACCCGGAGAAAACTTCTTCGTTGAACCGGAAAGATATCGAGGACATTTTAACTTGCCGGGCGATCGGGCGGCCTCAAGCTGGATCCGCCTCGGGTTAGAAATGTCCCGCGGCCGAATTTTCCCCGGACGGGGAGATAGGGCCGCGGGCCGGAGCCGAAGCCGTGCTCTTGGGCCGGACCGCGAAGCGCAGCGTCCGGATGGCCTTCTGTTCGATCTGCCGAATCCGCTCGCGGGTTAAGGCGAATCTCTCTCCCAGTTCTTCCAGGGTGTGGTCGCGTGGCTCCCCGATGCCGAAGCGCAGACGGATCACGGCTTCCTGTCGCGGCGGCAGAACGGCGAGAGCCTTTTTCACCTCAGTCTGGATGTCCGCCTGAATGGCCTCATCGGAAGGTTTAAGCGCATTCTTGTCCTCCACGAAATCCGCTAGGCGGGTATCTCCGTCCCCGATTGGTGTCTCCAGAGAGACCGGCTCGGCCGCGCTGCGAAAAATCTTGAGAACCTCCTCAACCGGCAAGCCCGTCTCGGCGGCAACCTCCTCCGGATGCGGCTCCCTGCCCAATTTTCGCACGAGGTATTGGGAAGTGCGAACCAGCTTGTTTCTCGCCTCAATCCGGTGAACCGGGACTCGGATCGTGTGCCCCGAATCGATGATGGCCCGCGATATGGCCTGGCGAATCCACCAGCTCGCGTAGGTCGAGAACCGAAATCCCAGCCGATAATCAAATTTCTCCACTGCCCGCATGAGCCCGAGGTTTCCCTCTTGAATGAGATCCAGAAACTGCAGGCCGCGATGGATATACTTCTTCGCGATGCTGACGACCAACCGGAGATTAGCCTCGATGAATTCCTTACGCGCGAGCTGGATTTTGCTCTCGCCCTCAATGATCGAGCAAACCAGATGCTTGAGTTCCGCTGGCGGTAACCCAGTGGTGGCCTCGATGGCGCGGATCTCCGCAAGGATCCGAGCGCGCTCCCGGTGCTTGGCGGAGGCATGGCTCTGCTGATCCAGAACGGCCAGGCGAGAGTAGGTCTTTTTCAGCCCCTGGGCAATTTCCTCAACGCAGGAATCTGAAAGACGCAGCTCTTCTAGGGCTCCCAAAATCGCCAGTTTGGTCTTGGAACGCTTGGCCTGCAGGGCATCCCTTCGCCGGCTAGCCAGCCGCTTCTTGGAGAGCTCCGACTCGATCCGGTCATGGCGTTGGCCCAAACGGCGGAGTTGCATGACACTTTTAAGGAAGCGCTTTCGGTGGACTTCGATTTCGCTTACCGCTTCACCCTCTTCCAGTTCCTTTACCACATCCTGAATCGAGATATCCCTGCGTTCGGTCTTCTCGGCCAGGGCGAAGACGTAGCGCAGCGCCGTCGGAGATGAGAGAGCGGCCGCGGTGATCTGAAGTTTGCCCTCCTCCATCTGTTTGGCCAATGCGATCTCCCGCTCGTGGGAAATCAGCGGAAGGGAGCCCATTTCCCGAAGGTAGAGCGCGACGGTGCTGGTCGTCTGCTCTTTAGTCTCGGTTTCCGGCTCGGCCTCGGCCTCTTCCTCTCCTTCACTTTCCGCCAAAGCTTCCTCCGGGAGCCAGAAATCCTCTTCGGTCTCAACCCCCTCGATCGCGATATCCTGTGCCTCTTCGACATATTCAGGCGAAAAGCCCTCTTCGTAATTCAATCTCGGTTTCATCGTTTCCCCTTATGTTTGCTTTTTATTTTCTCTGTCCCCTCAAAAAATCGTCTCGACTCCGCCCGTTCAAACAGTATATACCGGCTTCCAGCCCACGCCTCAGCTCAACCGATCGCCGCGTCAGCAGAAGTTTGGGCGAGGAAGGATAGCTGAACTGCCTGTCCGGGAGTCGCTACAGATGCCACCCATTCGCGCCTTTCGGTGCGAAGGGCCTTTGGCTAAGATAAATTCTGTCCGTGATTATTTGAATTTGCCCCGCAGCCGGCGACACAAAATCAAATATAACAATGTTATTGTTACTTGTCAACCCCCGTCCCCCTCGCTTCCTCCTTACTATATTAGACGCTCCGAGGCGTCCGTTTGTTTAATCTAACCGTCCTCATAGTTTGCGCGGATCGTAACTTCATACCTGCTTTTCCAAACCCCATCGATCATGGCTTGGCATCTGGGACAGCAAACCTCTTTGAGCCAATTGCGCTTTACCGCGAATCCCACCCGTTCGATCACGGGGCGGCCGCATTGATAGCAGTGCGTACTCCCGTGGAGGTTCACCGGGAGATTGCCGCAATAAACATAGCGCAGCCCGGCCTCTTTACCGATTCTCCAGGCCCGCTCCAGCTTGGCTTCGTCTGTGGCTTCTGCCTCTAGCATTATGAATGAGACTTGCCTCTCAGATAAGCGGAAGCAAGGGATGTGCCAGCATCGGCGAGTTAAGCAGGCCATATTGTTGCTTGGGGCTTTTCGCACGGTTGGGTGAACGTTCACCCTTCATTTCGCGCCTGGCGGAAAGCAATCTTTGATTGGGCATTGAAGACAATATGAATCCACACGCTGCATGGCGCGCAATTTAGCCTTTCGTTTGGCTAGAAGTTGACCAAGCGGGCAGTTCTTGCGGACAAGGCTGTCTCAGGGGTCAGAAATTTTCCTGATTTAGTTTCCTCCTCTTGAGAAAATAAAAGCAAGCGAGCGCAACCCAACGCGTATGTTAGTTTGGCATGTCGTTTGCTCCATAACACCTCGGAGAAGAGAGAACGTTATGGGAACATTAAAGGCCACTTCTTCAATCCTTGTTTTGCTGGTTTTCCTCGTCGGCTGCGGTGGGGGACCGCGGGATGCTCGAAGGGAGCTAAGCCAATCGGGAGTCCAGTGGAGTGTCCCCGTATTTTTGGAGAGCGCTCAGGGAGGAGACGTTCTCGTCGTGGAGCTCTTTTTAGGTGGGGGAATGAATCCTAACGCAACCGGGGATTTTGGTTTGACCGCGTTGATGCACGCCGCGCTAACGGGCCAGACTGGGGTCATGAAAACTCTGCTGAATGCAGGGGGAGATGTAAACCGAAAAGCCTCCGACGGGCTTACGGCCCTGGCCTTGGCGGCCGCAAGCGGTCAGACGGAGTCGGTCGGATTCCTCATCGCATCAGGTGCCGAGCCTAACATCAAAGACAATAACGGCTGGACCGCCCTCATGTACGCGGCGGAGGCGGGTAACACCGATGTGGTTCGAACCCTGCTGAAAAGCCACGCGGATACTGGAATCCAAAGCAACGATGGCATGACGGCCTTAGTGTTGGCGAAGATCCAGGGCCATCCTGAAATCGTTCGAATGCTTTTGCTTTCCAAAGGAACAATCAAGGAGAACTCCCGCGAGGGCGCTTCGGGATCAGCACAGGACGCGGTTGTTGCAACTGAAACCAAGGCAAAAATTGATTTGTAAGTCCGGCACGCCCCGGCTGTAAAGGCCAGCGAGGAGCGCTGTTGAAGTCGCAGTTTTGCGATTATTCGGCGGGTTTTTTTTCGCTGTTGAGAATCCGAATCGTCTTTCCTCAGAAAACATCCTGCAGAACGAAGGAAACCCTTGGCACAGGGATTGCTAATTCCCAATAGGCGAAATTGCGAATCCCCAAAGCACGGGATCCGAGACAGGCAGGACACGATGCCCGTAATGAAAGGAGGATAGAGTTATGGCAAAACAGGAGAAAGAAAAGGAGCGCCGCTCGGTGGTGCCGTGGCGGCCGTTTGCCGAAATGGCGCGTTGGGAGCAGGGGATGGAGCGGATGTTTGATGATTTTTTTGGCAGGCGACTGCGTCCCATTTGGGATGAACGCTGGTGGCCTTCGCGGAGCGCCGACATTTCCGTCCCGTTTGTAGATCTCTATGAGGAGAAGGACGAAATCGTGGCCAAGGTCGAGCTTCCGGGAATTGGGAAAGACGACATCCAGGTAAACATCACGGATCATCTGCTGACCATCAGGGGAGAGAAGAAAAAAGAGGAGGAGACCAAGGAGGAGGATTACTACCGCTCGGAGCGTGCGTTCGGTTCCTTCACCCGAACTTTGGAGCTGCCCAGAGCGGTTCAAGTCGAAAAAGCAAAGGCCTCCTTTAAAAACGGCGTCTTGGAGATCCGCTTGCCGAAAACGGAGGAGGCCAAGAGGAAGGAAATCAAGGTCAAGGTCGACTAGCCGGGAGGAGAGATCATGTATAGGAAGATTCTGGTGCCGCTCGATGGGTCGAGGCTTTCCGAGGGAATCCTTCCCTACGCGCGGTTCTTTGCAAGGGCCTTGACCATCCCGGTCGAGCTCCTGGTCGTCATCGGGCCGGAAGTCATCTCAGCTTTCACCGATCCACTGCAGGGGCGCTACGTCGACCTCGTGGAGGCCGACATGAAGCGCGATAGCCTAGAGTACCTCACACCGATAGCGCGTTCGTTCCCGGTCGCTTCCCACGTTACCTGTTCTACCGCGATAGGCAATGCGGCTGAAGCTATTGTGGAAAAGGGCTCTGCTAATTCCGATACCCTGATCGCGATGGCAACCCATGGACGCTCCGGCGTTCAGCGCTGGCTCTTGGGGAGCGTCGCTGATAAGGTTCTGCATGCGGCCGCCAATCCTCTGCTCCTCGTGCGGCCAGCCAACGAAAGGGCGTCAGAAGGTGAGGCTGTTTTGAGGAAAGTCGTGGTACCTCTTGACGGCTCCGATTTGGCCGAGACGGTTTTGCCCCACATCACGGCGTTGGCCCAGAAGATGAATCTGGAGGTTGTCCTGCTGCGAGTTTATTCCTTGTTAACCGGCGGTTACGTCGCCGACGCTGAGGCATACACGCCCGACCTGGATAGGTTTCTGGAGGAGATTAAAGAGGATGCGAAAAAATATCTGGCGGCCAAGGTCCAGCAGTCGCAGTGGCAGGGGGCCAAAGTCTCCTATGAATTGCTGGAGGGAGATTCGGCAGGAAGCATCATTGACTTTGCGAAGAAGACACCTGACAACTTCATCGGGATGTGCACCCACGGCAGGTCGGGCATCGGGCGGTGGGTTTTGGGAAGCGTGACCGACCGCGTGGTCCGCCATGGGGGCAACCCGGTTCTGATCGTTCGAGCGCCCTTAACGGCGTAACCGATCTGTCCGCAAGCCCTGGAGAGAATCGCTGATGCAGCTTGTCACCGTGAAGATCGAGAAGCCGGATGATATCAACTTCATTCTGGGTCAGAGCCACTTTATCAAGACCGTGGAAGATATTCACGAGGCGATGGTCCAGGCCAACCCGGGGGTTAAGTTCGGGCTCGGCTTTTGTGAGTCTTCGGGCGCAAGGCTTGTGCGCTGGAGCGGCACCGATGATGCCATGATCGAGTTGGCCAAGAGCAATGCGCTGGCGCTTGCGGCAGGCCACAGCTTCGTCCTTTTCTTGGGCGCGGGTTTTTTCCCTGTCAGCGTACTCAACGCGATCAAGATGATCCCCGAAGTTTGCCGCATCTTCTGCGCTACCGCAAATCCGGTGGAGGTCGTTCTCGCGGAGACGGAGCAGGGAAGAGGGGTTTTGGGTGTGGTGGACGGCGGGAGACCTCAGGGGATCGAGGGGGAAAGCGACATCGCGTGGCGTAAGGACTTGCTCCGCAAGATCGGTTACAAGTTTTGAATGTACAAAAAAATCCTGATACCCCTAGACGGATCCAAGCTGGCTGAGCACATTCTGCCCTACGCCCGCTTTCTAGCTAGAGCGCTTGGAATTCCCGTCGAGCTGCTGCGGGTGAACGACCCCGCCCGTCTCACGGCTTACTCTCCCCCCCTTCAAGGATCGGACTATCTGGAAGCTGTGGCCCGCTCGTTTCCAGATATCAATTCCGTAACTCGCGAAGTTGCGTTGGGAAAGGCGGCGGAAGTCATCGCTGACTGGGATGCCGGTCAAGCTCAGACTCTGATAGCCATGGCGACGCACGGGCGTTCCGGAGCGCCGCGTTGGTTCTTGGGAAGCGTCGCTGATAAGGTTCTCCATGGGAGTAGGAATCATCTGCTCCTTGTCCGTCCGGGCGAGGAGGCAATCAGTGAGGGCGAGGCAGCGTTGAAAACGGTCGTCGTGGCTCTGGACGGCTCTGACCTCGCGGAAACTGTGTTGCCGTACGTTACCGAGCTGGCTAGGAAAGCGAAGTTTGAGCTAATTCTGGTACGGGTTTATTCGGTCTTGCCACCTGCCTACGACGCTGAAGGTTACGTGCCCGACTTTGAGCGCTTGGCGCAAGAGATCAGGGCCGAGGCACAATCCTATCTTGAGAGAAAAAGTAAGGAATTACGAGATGAGGGGGCAGGCAGAGTGTCTCAGGTATTGTTGAAGGGCGATGCGGGCGGCGAGATTATCGCCTACGCCAAAAGAACTCCCGGTAACTTGGTCGCTATGTGCACGCATGGCAGATCCGGGATCGGGCGGTGGGTGCTGGGGAGTGTCACCGAGCGCGTGGTCCGTCACTCTGGCGATCCAGTCTTGGTGATTCGCGCCGCTCCCGAATCATAGTACAACAGTCAGGACTCATTCGATATCCCCGATTTTACGGACCCCGTCGCCCCAGTCCTCGATCTTGAACTCACTAAAGGCGAGGACGATGCGATCTTTTTCCTCTATCGAAATCATCCGCTTGCGGTATTCCAGTAGGAAGCTAATTTTAAGGATCAGCTTATCTCCTTCAATATCCAGGAGGGTGACTTTTTGTTCCAGAAACGAGTACTCCTTGTTGGCCAGGATCTCCTTGACCCGGTTCCTAGTCAGGACCTCCTTCTCTCCTAAAAAGCCTGCCATGACTCCTCCTTGTAAAGATCAATTTTAAGCAGCGTCAGCCCAGGAATTCCAAGGCATGGCCCCGCCGGCGATAATACTTTTTTGTTTCCTCAAATGCCAGAAAGAAAACGGTGCCATGGAAGGCAAACAGGTAGACATGCCAGGGGACCGGGGCGAAGTAATAGATTTTTGATAGAGGCGAGTAGAAAAAGAGATAGCAGAGGAGCAGCTCGACGAGGATGCCGAGGTCGATCAACGGATTGGAAATCAGGTTTAGGACGACGTAATGCCGGTCCAAAAAATCGGCCAATCGAGTCATGATCGGAGCAAGATGTGGTATTCGATTCTAACCCGTGCGACGTAAGGACGGGCACGCCAGGTTGCGATATGCTTCAGGACCTCGCGCCGATAGACAGGATTTAAGAAATCTTTTCCGAAGAGGGAGGTCATCCATGAACGCTTGCTGAGCACATTGGCGATCTGCGTGGTTACTGTAGGAAAGAAGTAGGCGGTGAGGGTCTGAAGGTAGACCGGTGAGGCCTCGCTCAGCTTGAGTCCCGGAGGCGACGGCGGCATACCGCCAAGCCCGAGAGATGGATGCCAGGTGCCCGACGTCCAGCCCAGGTAGTAGTAGGTGGCATAGCAACTCAAGGCCAGCAAGCTTCCCTGCACGAAGTAAGAGCGAACGACGAACTTCAACGAAAGGAGTTTTTCATCTCGGCGGCGGGGCGGTCTCTCCATGGTCCCTTTCTCAGGCGGCTCCAGCCCCAATCCCATCGCTGGAATCAGATCCGTTCCGACATCCACAGCCAGGACTCCCATCACGGTCATTGCCAGGGGGATCCCGGGAAAAAGCACCCAAAATAAATAGGGGTACATCTCCTGTGGGTTGCTGTTAAAAATGTAAGCCATGAAGCGCCGGATATTCTCGAAAATTGCCCGGCCCTCTTCGATGGCCGCGACGATGGAGCTGAAGTTGTCGTCGGTGAGAATCATATGGGCCGCTTCTTTTGCCACATCATTGCCCCTTAGGCCCATGGCGATCCCGATATCCGCCTTTTTGAGCGCGGGAGCGTCATTGACCCCGTCTCCTGTGACCGCTACGATCTCTCCTATGCCCTTTAGGAGAGTGACGATGCGGAGTTTATGTTCAGGGGCAACACGGGCGAAGATGATCTCCCCTTGCGCTAGGATCGCGCCCAATCCCTCATCGCTCATTTCGGAGATTTCCGCCCCAGTGAAGATTTTCAATGGAGTGGATGTCCCGAGGCCGACCTCACGCCCAATGCTCGCGGCCGTCAGCGCGTAGTCTCCCGTGATCATAATGACCCGGATGCCCGCTGTGTGGCAGGCCACGATGGCATCAGGAACCTGAGGCCGGATGGGATCGGACATTGCGGCGAGTCCCAAGAAGACCAGATGCGATTCCATTTCCCGTGCGGGAAATGTTCTCTGCGGCTGCAGCTCTGGGTCATCCCGGTAGGCAAGAGCCAGTACCCGAAGACCCTGGCCCGCTAGGGCGTCATTCTCGCTAGCGATGCGCTGGCGGTCTGCGTCGCCCAGAAGGCGCACCTCGCCCTGCGAATAGATGCGATCGCAGCATTGAAGGGTCTCGAAAGGCGCGCCCTTGACATAAACGGCCTTTTCCAGGGCGCCTTCGCGCCGGACCACAACGCTCATCCTTTTCCGGACCGAATCGAACGGGTTGAGATGAAGGCGCTGATAGGTTCCACGGAGAGCGCCCTTTTCGGCGAGGCAGAGAAGAGCCCCCTCCGTGGGGTCGCCGACGAGCCGCATCTCGGCGCCGGCTTTCTCGAGTCGGGCATTGTTGCAGATAAGGGAACACTCCAAGAGACGCCGCAAGGCAGGCCAATTGGAAATCCGTTCCGGAGACAGCCGTTCCCCGTCGAGAGAGAACTCCCCCCGGATTTGGTAGCCGACCCCCGAGACCTCCAGCAAGCGCCCATCAACAAACACTCGGTTGACCATCATCAGATTCTGGGTCAAGGTCCCCGTTTTGTCGCAACAGATGACCGTGGTGCACCTCGGGGACATTCGCTACGAAGAGCCCGATAAAAAAGACGAATGCCTCGACGAAAGAGAGGCCAGCGACGAGCCAACCGAGAAAAAGAAAGGCAATCCCCAGCCCCGCAGCTAAAAAGGAAATCGCCAGGACGGTCCCCCGAAGCTGCTTCTGCAGCGGGCTGTCTTCGGTCCCGATTGCCTGTGTAAGGCTGGCGATCTTGCCAACCTCCGAATGCATCCCGGTACCCACAACTACTGCCTTTGCACGGCCTCTGACCAGGCCCGTCCCGGCAAAAACGAAATTAGGAAGTTCGATCCAGAGAAACCTACCCGGCAGGAGTATGGGTTGATCGGATTTGTAACGCCTCGCCGGATGCGATTCTCCGGTGAGCGTAGAATTATCCACCTCGACTTCATAGGCTTCGATCAGCCGGGCATCCGCAGGGACGAAGTCGCCCTCCTCGAGCCAGATCACGTCTCCGGGGACCAGAGCGCTTGCGTCGGTCTCCACGGTCTGCCCTTCGCGCAGTACCCGGCATTTCAGGGCGATCATTTGCTGCAACACCTCGACGGCTCGGTCTGATTTCTGTTCTTGAAAAAAGGCGAAAAGGCTATTCACAAAGATCACCACGAGAATGGCGTTTCCCAGCTGGGGCATGTCCACCCCCGGAAAAAAGCAGAGAAGAGAAGCCATCCAGAGAAGAATGGCGAAAAAGCTAAAGAAGTTTTTTATCAGCTTAAAATACCAGGGGCTTCTGCGGGCCCGTTTGAGGAGGTTCGCCCCATAGTGCTCGAGGCGACGCCGGGCTTCTTGTTCGGAGAGACCCCGCTCCAAGTCCGTTTGCAACTCGAAAGCGATCTGCTCTTGGGTGAGATTGATGTAGCTGGCCTTTCCCGCCTGCATCTCGCCACGGATGATGACTCTCATGACTGCTTCCCGGTGCCGTTGGGTGAGCAATTCATCTCGTATGGTCGGAAGTAGTGAGGAGAGACGCTGGAGAAGTTGGAGGTGCTCCTCGGTCTGGCCCGCAGGGGTGGCGAAGAACAACAGGATCTTTACGATGTGCTCGTTGAGCCGGATCCCTTCGCGGGAAAGACCTAAGATCATCTCCGGAGCTGCAAGGCCCTCGAGCCGAACGTGGGGGATGGCAATGTTCTGTCCGATATAGCTGTAGCGGTCTGCGTTCCCGGCGAGAATGCCGGACCGGAATTCTCGTGCCAGATCGGGACGGAACGAATCTCTGAAAAGCTCTTCAAGAACTTGCGGGGCTTCTCCCCGCAGGCCTAAGACGATCCGGTCCGGTCTAAGGAGCTCCGCTATCATCTGGCCTACTCTTCAAGTAAAGGCTCCGGGACGCGCGCTGCTGAAGGGCCCGACCGCACAGGTGGAGGACAGATGCGGCGATCGCTAAGGCTAGAATGGAAACCTGGTTGAGTCCAAAGCTCCCCGACACCCGTCCCAACACAAGGAGACAGACGAGAAGCGCGAGATGCTTCGCAACTCTCATTAAAAGAACGGAGGTTGCCAGTCGGCCGGCCATCGTCTTTGTCTAACGGTCCACTACGTAGCGCAGAATGTCCGTCTCCGTCACGAGGCCTACCAGCTCTTCTCCCTCCACCACCGGCAAGCAGCCGATTTTTTTCTCCGCCATCAGCCGGGCCGCTTCTTTTGCGGTGGCGTCGGGCGGGATCGTAATGACCGGCTTGCTCATTACCTCTCGAACTCGCAGCGTCCTCATCAAATCCTTTTGCTCCCTCTGCTTGAACCCCAGGGCTTTGACGAGCGCGGAGTAGAAAAGATCCCGCTGACTCACGACACCCACCACCCGTTCGCCTTCGACGATCGGGATATGGCGGATCCGGCCCAGATTCATTACGTCGTCCGCCAAATCGAGAACGTCGTTCGCCTCCAGGGTAACCGGCCCCTTCATCATGATATCCCTGACTTTGACGACTGTGTCTGATCCCATGGGCATCCCTTTCTGGCCTTGGTCATGTCATTCTTCTTGGAGAAGCTCGAGGAAACACCTCAGCACGTCGACGTAGGTGACAATCCCAACCACCGACCCTTCCTCCTCGTCCACCACCGGGATACCGCCCACTTTTTCCTCGACTAAGAGCTCGATCGCTTCTCTGAGTTCATCATTGGGGGACAAGGTGATGGGCTTCGGGCTCATGATCGAGGCCACTTTGGTCTTCATCACCCTTTCCTGGTCCTCAGGCCTCCCCAGGTAGCGGTCCCGGAGAAAGGGCCGAACGTCGCGGTCGGTGATGATGCCGACGAGCTCTTTGTCTTCCACCACGGGAAGCTGTCGGATCCGGTGCTCTTCCATCAGCTCCTCTACCTGGTCGAGGGTGTCAGAAGGCTCGACGGTCATGGGGTTTTCGGTCATCACGTCGGATACCTTCAATCCGAGGTACTTCCTCATCCTTCCATTCAATTCCATCGCTGGTCACCACCTTTCTTAGGATTCGCGTACAGGTTTCGCTTTTACTGTTATCACAGGACAGATCGCGAAGCACGTAGCATCTGGTTTCGTTCCCCTACGCCGCCTGGACCCCCCCTTCTTTGTTCGTTTAAATCGCACAATCCATGCCAAGGTCTAGCAGCGGTCTTTCTTGATGGTCGGTCTATCTTCTGGATTGGAGATTCGCATCCCTGAGAAAGATCCAACTTGTAAATCCTATCTGTGCAAAAACTGAAAGGGCAACCGCCTCTTTTTGTATGGATTCACGCCGAACAAGTCGAGGCATGCTTTTTGCTCTTTGCCAATACTGGAGCGGAGTTGTTATTTTCTCCTCTTATGTTTTTGTGCCTTGCCAGCAAAACGCGTGGCAAAAAGACTTTATGAAGAATCTAACAAGGATTCTTGCGCCAACGGATCTCTCTCCCCTGTCCTGCGCGGGCGTGCGCTATGCCCTGGAATTGGCCAGATCGCAGGGAGCAGAGGTTATTGTCTATCATGTCGTCGGCCACGAGGAGGCGGGCCCCTATCACATTGGCTATCCTCTGGAGTGGTTGTGCTCGAAGGCCCTTCGCCTCGCCAGAGATCTCCTGGCGCGTCACCAGGCGCTGCTGGACGAGTATCTGCGGGAGAATTTTAGCGAACTTATTTCCGAGGTCCGCATTCGTCGGGAAGTCGAAGTGGGAATCCCATACAGAAGAATTGTCGAAAAGGCGGCCGAGGAAGAGGCGGGTCTAATCGTCATGTCGACTCACGGAAAGACCGGGCTCCCTCACATCATGGTCGGCAGCGTGGCCAGAAACGTGGTCCGATATGCCCCCTGTCCCGTGCTCTCGATACGACCCCCGAAACAGGCCAGAACCGCTGCGGCAGCGATCGCATGAAGGTGGAGGTGATTCCATGCTGGTTGGTAAACGGATGAGCAGAAACCCGGTGACCGTTAACACTCTGGATAATCTGTCGACGGCCAAGGCGAAGATGCGGGCTGGGAACTTCCGTCGCCTCCCGATCCTGGAGGAAGGAAAGCTCGTAGGAATCGTCACCGAGGGAGATATCCGCGAGCACGTGGGCAATCTGGAACGGACGGAGGTGAAATCATGCATGACCGAAGGCCTGCTGACGGTTACACCGCAGACCACGTTGGAGGAGGCGGCCACGCTGCTGCTGAACCACAAAATCGGGGGGCTGCCTGTTCTTGAAGAGGGTAGGCTCGTTGGGATCATTACGACGAGCGACGTTTTACAGGCTTTTCTGGACGTGATGGGGGCTTCCGAGCCGGGCACAGCGCGGATAGACTTACTTCTCGAAGGAGAGGAAACCGGCCTGGCCGATGCCTCTAAAACGATCGTAGAAGAAGGTGGAGAGATCTTAGGTGTGGGGACATACCGAGAGAGATGGGGGGAGAGTCCGGTTTGTTATCTGCGGGTGCGGGCTTCCGACCTTGAAGCGGTCACTCGTGGTCTGAGAAAAAGAGGCTATAATATTTTGGGCCTGCACGTATAGCGGGGTTCACTCCTCGCTCTCTTTTTCGCCCATCAAACGCCTGATCAGGGAGGCAAACGGGCTGCGCGAGACCTTGCGCAGAATCCCCTCCAATTCTCCCTTATCCAACCAGATGCCGCCGCATTCGTGACACTGATCCAGAATGAATTCCATGAACCTGTAGCTTTCAAGCGTTCCAGGACACTTGGGGCAGCCCGGCCGCTGGCCAGCCGCCTCGGTTTTTTCAATTTTCTGCAATCGAGCCTTAAGCTTCTCGAGCAGCTCCCGGTCCCTGGCGGCAAAATAGATATCCTCTTTGGCCCGCTCGACCAGCCGCATCGTTTCTCCAAACCGATCTTTTTCGTCAGCCATGATACATCCCCTCTCTCCGTTTGCCTGTGATATTATACTTTCGCACACTTCATGCCAACGTCGATTTTCAGGGAGAAGGGAGGGATGGTAGATCTTCTGAGAGGCTGATTGCAAACTTCGCGTTTCTTGGTCTTGATTCGGGCGACCCTATTTGCATAAATGGGAAAAAGAGACTGTTGGTATGACAAGTTTGAGAAGATTCGATCGGCGCCCCCTAGTGTCTGAGCGCTGGGCGGGTCGGTTGCCGCGTGCGCCTTCGTTGTGTGGGAACGTACTGCCAGGATTGATAGGTTAAGAGGGAAAGGGGGTAGAAAAAATGGCAAAGGATCCGGTTTGCGGTATGCAGGTAGATGAAAAGAAAGCGGCCGCGACGGCAAATTATCAGGGGCAGACCTATTATTTCTGCGCCGAGGCGTGCAAGCGCGCGTTCGAGAAGGACCCCGGCAAGTACCTCAAGAAATAGTACGGCTCCGCACGGGGGGGCGGTCCCATGAGGCCATGGGCTACGACGTCATTATAGCGGGTTCGAGCTTCGCCGGGCTGGCGGTGGCCAGCCGGCTGCGCGGCAGAATTCTTGTCATCGATCCGAACGCTATAGGTGAACACCAGACGTCGGCCTGCGCCACGCCTGTGAGTATTCCCGAACGCCTCGGCTTGATGGATAGTGTTCTCCAGCTCCAGCGAAAGCTGGTTCTTCATACGCGGGCTTCCATGGCAGTTGTGGATCTCTCCGACGATCCCTACTGCACCTTCGATTATAAGGGGTTCTGTCGCGGGATGGCGGCCAACCTCCCCGCTCAGATCCTCAAGGCCCATATTCTTGGGCGGGAAGGCAAAGAGGTGGTCACTAACCGGGGTCGCTTTACCGGCGAGATTCTGGTGGACGCCTCGGGGTGGCGAGCGGTTTTGTGCGGGCGGAGAAAACGGTTCTGGCGACGGCGGCGGCCGATGAGCTTCGGCATCGAGACGGTCGCGGCCAAAGGCGGAGCCGAGCTTGGCTTCTGGTTTGATCCTAACGTCCTTCCGCGAGGCTTCGGTTGGGATTTTTCCGTGGACCGCGGCTGTCGAATCGGGTTGGCCAGCTACGCTGAGAATCACCAACTGGACGGGCCACTGGAGGTTTTCCTCGAGCGCTGGGGATTGCCCCGAGCGCGCACCCATGGTGGGTATTTTCCAGCGGCTCTCACAGAGCCGATCCGGGAAGACCTTTTTCTCGTCGGAGATTCCGCCGGGCAATGTCTGCCCCTGACGGGTGAAGGGATTCGGCCGGCCATCTATTTTGGTCAGGCTTGCGGGTTAATCATCCAGCAGATCCTGGATGGGCGGGTTGCTCACGAAGAGGGGCTCAGGGCCTACCGGGGCTTTGTGATGAAGCATCAAAGGATTTACCGCGTTCTCAGGCTTGCTCAAAATCTCGGGGCCTACCTCCCCGCGCAGCTTACGACGAGTCTACTTTTGCTCGCGTGTAGAGAACTCTCGCTCTCTTTTATCCTCCGCCGGTATAGGGCGTTTGCGGATCTCCAAAAGCTTTGTCTTATGGATCTTCCAAACTGAGGGAGAACGGGCGAGTTTGCCATGTCGGAGTTAGCGAAAAACTGCGAGCTGGCGGTGAGCAGCATGGCGAGGGTGGTGGAGCGGTTGGTTGCCAAGGGGTCCGGGAGGCGCATAGTTTCAGGCTTGGAGCTGGGCTCTGCGAATTCGCAACGTTGGGAAGCCATAGAAGCATTAGGACTAGAATCTATGAACAATTCAGGTCATTGGCCTGGATGGCATAGGCTTTGCTTTGAGATCAATGGCGAGAGAGGAGAGGTGGTCCAGCAGGCAGGTTAGCAGTTTAAGCGAGCCGGAGAAACTCGCTTGGAAAGGTGAAGCTGTGGAAAAGAAGCAACAGCAGTTTTCTATATGGTACTTCATCGTAGCCATGATCGCGCTTATCGTGATCCAGAATCTCTTCACCACCGCCCAGGTGGAGACGATCAGCTACAGCCAGTTCAAGGCATTGGCCCGAAAGGGGATGCTTACGGACCTCGTGATCGGGGAGCAGACCATCCGGGGCAACATCAGACCCGAAGCGGTAGGAGAAGTCTTCTCCGCCGAGAAACTCAAGCAACTCGGTCACGACGGGGAAAAGCCCGTTTCCTTTCACACGGTCAAGGTTGAAGACCCCGGCTTGACTGCGGAGCTTGAGGAGGCGGGGATCGCTTTTAAAGGAGAGGTCTCCAGCACCTGGCTTCCCACGCTGCTCTCATGGATCGTGCCCGTCGCGCTGTTTTTTCTCCTGTGGAGCTACCTCTTCAAGCGTATGGGCGCCGGGAGCGGCATGATGCAGATCGGGAAGAGCAAGGCTAAGGTTTACCTCGAGAAAGAGACCGGTGTCACCTTCGCCGACGTCGAGGGCATCGATGAGGCGGAAGAGGAGCTTGTCGAAGTGGTGGACTTTCTGAAAAATCCCGGGAAATATCAGCGATTAGGCGGCCACATCCCCAAAGGTGTGCTTCTGGTGGGGCCGCCGGGAACTGGGAAAACTCTTTTGGCCCGCGCCGTAGCCGGGGAAGCCGGAGTTCCCTTCTTCAGCATCTCGGGTTCAGACTTCGTCGAAATGTTTGTCGGGGTCGGAGCGGCTCGCGTGAGAGATCTCTTTGCCCAGGCGGCGGAGCAGGCGCCCAGCATCATCTTTATCGACGAGCTGGACGCCTTGGGCAAAGCGAGAGGCATGAGCATGCTCACAAGCCACGACGAGCGCGAGCAAACCCTCAACCAGCTTCTCGCCGAAATGGACGGATTCGACCCGAACAAGGGTGTCATCATCATGGCGGCAACCAATCGGCCCGAGATTCTGGATCCCGCGCTTTTGCGTCCAGGCAGATTTGATCGGCAAGTCCTGGTAGACCGTCCGGACATCAATGGGAGGGAGCAGATCCTCAAACTTCACGCGAAAAAGATCACGCTCTCGCCTGCTGTTGACCTGCGCGTGGTGGCGGCCAAGACCCCAGGGTTCGTGGGAGCCGACCTGGCCAACATCGTCAACGAGGCCGCTCTGCTGGCAGCGCGACAAGGGAAGGACGCGGTTGAGATGGCGGACTTTGATGAGGCTATCGAGCGGGTGGTAGCTGGTCTGCAGAAAAAGAGTCGCGTAATGAGCCCGCGGGAAAAAAAGACCGTGGCCTATCATGAGTCCGGCCATGCCTTGGTTGCGGAGCTGGTTCCGGGAGCGGATCCGGTAAGCAAGATCTCTATCATTCCCCGCGGCATGGCTGCCCTTGGCTACACGCAGCAACTCCCCACGGAAGACCGCTATCTCATGACTCGCTCCGAGCTTCTCGCCCGACTTCATGTGCTCGTGGGCGGGCGGGTGGCTGAGGAAATGGTGTTCGGCGATGTTTCGACCGGCGCGCAAAACGATCTGCAGCGCGCCACGGAGATCGCCCGGACCATGGTGACGCAGTTCGGTATGAGCGAAAAGGTGGGACTGGTTTCGCTGGAGGGCCCGCGAACGCCCACGTTTCTGCCGATTCCCACGCAGGCGCCTAAGGAATACAGCGAAGAGACGGCACGGGTCATCGACGAAGAGGTGAAAAAGATCCTCTCGGAGGTTCATACAAAGGTAAGGGAGCTTCTGGCTTCTTACCGTCCGGCGCTTGATGAGTTGGCCAAGCTGCTTCTTGAGAAGGAGGTCGTCGAGAGGCCGGAGCTTCAGGCGATCTTGAAGGTAAGAAGCCTGGACCGAGTAAAGGAAAAGAAGAGGCTGACAGAGGCTTCCGATCGGGACGCTCTCGAGAGGAAAAACGAATAGAGCTTGTGAAATCGGTTGATGCTCTGCTGGAAGCACTGACGAGCGCTAGGTCAATGACGAAAAGGCCATGAACGACGAACGAGAAGTCGCCTATTTTTCGATGGAGATCGCGCTCGAGTCCGGAATGCCGACCTACAGCGGCGGCCTTGGAGTTCTCGCGGGCGATACGATTCGAGCGGCGGCCGACCTCAGGGTCCCGATGGTCGCGGTAACCCTGGTTCATAGGAAGGGTTATTTCTACCAGAGGCTTGATGCGAGCGGTTGGCAGAGAGAGGAGTCAGTGGAATGGGTCGTTGAGGACTTTCTAAAAGAGCTGCCAGAGAGAGCATCTGTGACTGTAGAAGGGCGCACCGTCCACCTTCGGTCGTGGAAATACGAAGTCACTGGCGTTGGAGGCTTCCCGGTGCCGGTTTATTTTTTAGATGCCGACCTCCCGGAAAACTCCGAATGGGACAGAACACTCACCCACTTTCTTTACGGCGGGGATCAGCATTACCGGCTCTGTCAGGAAGTCATCCTTGGCATCGGCGGGCTAAGAATGCTCCGCGCCCTTGGGTATGAGAGCATCGGGCGATTTCATATGAACGAGGGGCATTCCAGCCTGCTCGGGTTGGAGCTTTTGGATGAGGAGACGCGAAAAGCCGGCGGAAAGTCCATCACCCGCGTCGAAATCGAAGCCGTCAGGAGAAAATGCATATTCACCACCCATACCCCGGTTCCTGCCGGACAAGATCAGTTTCCGCTGGATTTAGTCAATCGTGTTCTTGGCCGCCGCGAAGTTTATGAGATGAAGGATGTCTTCTGCTGTGAGGATCTGCTCAACATGACCTACCTGGCGCTCAATTTGAGTCACTATGTCAACGGAGTGGCTGAGAGGCACGGGGAAGTTTCGCGATTGATGTTTGCCCGCTATAACATCGATGCGATCACCAATGGGGTCCACGCGGTCACCTGGACCTCGGGACCTTTTCAGGAGCTTTACGATCGCTATATGCCGGGTTGGAGGCAGGATAATTTCAGCCTCAGATATGCTCTAAGCATTCCGAGGCAGGAGGTGTGGAAGGCCCACATGCGGGCGAAG
>JACPSF010000094.1 GCA_016193385.1 Deltaproteobacteria bacterium | reverse complement strand
TGTGAGGTGACGATTCAGGGCGACGAGATGACGATCGATTTCTCCAAGAGCGACAAACAACAAAAAGGTTTCGTGAACAACGTGCTCTCGGCCACCTATAGCCGGGCCATCGCCGGGAGTTTCCTGTTTTTCGATCCCGGGCTTGCAGACTTCCACAACGAAGGGAGCATGAAGCCGGTCAAGCTCATTGCGCCGGAGGGGAGCGTGGTTAACGCCAAATATCCCGCAACCGTCGGCGGTTCACCAGTGAGCGTGGGAACCCAGATTCTGGAGGCTACGGTGATGGCTCTTTCTCAGGCGATGCCCCATAAGGCCATCGCTTCGTGGGGGCGACACCAGGGACATTACATCTTCGGTACAGACCCCCGAAGCGGTGAGCGATACGTCGAAACCACCTTCGACTCGGATGGCGGTGCCGGTGCAGTGTGGGGATATGATGGCTTCGAGGGGGCCGCCGCTTTCCCTACCCTGGGATCTGTGCAGCGAAGCGAGATCGAAGAGGTGGAGATCCGTTTCCCCTGGCGAATCCGCCGCTACGGGTTCATCCCTGATATGTCCGGGGCCGGGAGATGGAGAGGGGCCTGCGGCATGCATTGGGAAGCACTGAACCTGGGAAGCGACGGGGGCATGGCCACAGGCAGCTCGGATGGCCACCAGACCCAACCGCCGGGTGCCGCGGGTGGAGCGCCAGGCCCACTGTGCAAAGCGTTTTTGAAGAGAGGCGATGAGCAAACGGTGATCAAACCACACCGAATGTACAAGATCGGCGCTGGCGATGTGGTGGTAAAGATCAGCGGTGGCGGCGCGGGTGTCGGCAATCCCGTGGAGCGCGAGCCTAAGAAAGTTCTTGAGGACGTAATCAATGAGTTTATCAGCCTGGATGTCGCGCGAGACATTTACGGCGTCGCGATCCGCCCTCAGACACTGGAGATCGACTGGGAAGAGACCCGAAAATTAAGAAGCTCGAGATGAACCGGCCGGGACTTTATCCGAAAGGGCCGGCGAACGCCAAATAGAGGAGCTACAGCCATGAAGAAAAGGTGGATTGAAGCGATCGGTTTTGGAATCATCGCCATCACTTTAATGGTGGGTTTTGCCCTCGGCGCTATGCCGCGCAGCGCCACGCTGGCAACCCATGCGGTGGGAAGTCTCTATAACGCGATGGGGACCGGCATCGCCACGGTAATCACCCGCCACACACCCATGACGGTTCGGGTTCAACCTTTTGCCGGGCCTCCGGCCTGGCTCCCTTCGATGGATAAGGGAGAGACCGACATGGGGATGCTCACGAGCGCGGATGCCATTACCTCTTACAAAGGGATCATCCTTTATAAAAGGACCTACAAAAATACCAGGATCCTGGCCGCTGGAGGCACGCTCCAGTTGAGCTTCTATGTCTCCAAAGATTCGCCCCTCGAGACTGTGGCAGACCTGAAGGGGAAAAGAGTTCCCACGGACTACCCCGGCATTCCCATTGCGAGGCTGAGCAGTACGGCCGCGCTGGCGAGCGGTGGGCTAACCTATAACGACATCGTCAAGGTCCCTGTCTCCGATCTGGCAGCCGCGGCCCAGGCCTTCCTCGAAGGTCGAATAGATGCGGGCTGGTACACCGCGGGGAGTCCAGCGATCGAAGAGGCCAATGCCCGGATGGGAGGAGTGAAATGGTTATCCGTGATCTCCACGCCAGAAGGGGCGAAGAGGATGGCGGATATCTACCCTGGGAGCTATCCGAGCGTTCTCAAGGCGGGGGCGGCAACCGGCGTCGCAAAGGACACTGCGTTTCTCACTAACGACATCTATCTCGTCGCCACGAAGGAGATGAGCGACGAGGTCGCGTACCAGGTGGTTAAGGTCCTGTGGGATTACAATGAAGAGTTGGGAGCGTCTATGCCGGTTCTTAAGGACTGGCGGCGCGAACGGATGGTCACCAGGAACGCTACGATCCCTTACCATCCAGGGGCGATCAAGCTCCTTAGAGAAAAGGGAGTGTGGACGAAAGAGATGGACGCGCTGCAGGCGAAGCTCATGGGGGAATAGGGCTATATGAAACAGCGCAGCGCTGACGCCATCACGCTGTCAACGGTTTGGCACAGCTTTCAAAGCATCTGCCGGGAGATGCGGTATATCTTGGACCGCACGGCACAGAATTTTCTCATGGCCCAGCTCCATGACGTGGCCGCGGGGATTTGGGATGCCCAGGCCCGCACGCTCGCCGTGCCGGAAGGGCCGACATCGCAATTCCTCGGGCAGAAGTTTTCGGTCCGCTACATCCTGGACAAGTTCGGCGACAACCTCTACCCGGGGGACGTGATCCTGAACAACGATCCCTATCACGGCTACTGCAATCATCTGCCAGATTGGGGCTTTTTCCGGCCGATCTTCTACAAGGACGAGCTGCTCTTTTTCACCATGGCCCGGGGGCACCAGATGGACACGGGCGGCTCGTTCCCGGGGGGCTACTTTCCCAACGGCTATGACATTCACGCCGAGGGGATCTGTATTCCTCCGATCAAGGTGTTTGAGAAGGGCGTCGAGAGAAAAGACATTTTCGAATTGGTCTGGAATAATGTGCGCTTCCCCGAAGGTGTGCGCGTCGATAACTACGCGCTGATCGCCGCGACCAAGGTCTGCGAAAACAGACTTGTCGCTCTCCTGGATAAATACGGCCGTGACACGGTCATGGGCTGCGTGGAAGAGATGATCGCGCGGATGGAGCGGGCCATAAGAACGGAGATTGCCCAGGTGCCCGACGGAACCTATTACGGAGAAGCTGCCTCTGACGATGACGGCACGGATCTCGATGTCCCCGTTTGGGTGCGCTGCGAGGTCACGATCCGAGGCGATGAGATGATCATCGACTATTCGAAGAGCGACAAGCAGAGAAAAGGATTCGTCAACAGCGTCTACTCCTCCACCTATAGCCGGGCGATCGCTTCGAGTTTCCTGTTCTTCGATCCCTCGCTGGCTGAATTCCACAATGAAGGTAGCATGACACCGATAACGGTCATCGCGCCGGAAGGTAGCGTGGTCAACCCAAAGTACCCGGCCACCGTGGGAGGTTCACCGCAGAGCGTGGGGACTGAAGTCATGGAGGCCACGGTCATGGCCCTCTCCAAAGCGATGCCGCAGAAGGCGATCGCCTGCTGGGGCCGACACCAGGGCCATTACATTTTCGGCGTCGATCCGCGCACCGGCGAGCGCTATGTGGAGACGACCTTCGATGCCGACGGCGGGGCCGGCGCGGTTTCGGGACACGACGGCTTTGAAGGAGCAGCTTCTCTTCCAACTCTGGGGTCGGTGCAGCGCAGCGAAATGGAGGAGGTGGAGAGTCGCTTCCCATGGCGGATTCTTTGCTACAAGCTTGTTCCCGACCTCTCTGGCGCGGGTGAATGGCGAGGCGCCTGCGGCCTGCGCTGGGAAGCTTTGAATTTGGGAAGCGACGGCGGAATGGCGACGGGCAGTTCGGATGGACATCAGACGCAACCCCCGGGCGCTGCGGGAGGAGAGGAAGGCCCGTTGTGCAAAGCCTACATCAAGAGGGGTGAAGAGGAGATCCTGGTGAAGCCCCATCGGATGTATCAGGTGCACACGGGCGACGTGGTAGTAAAAATAAGCGGCGGCGGCGCCGGTGTGGGTAACCCTGCTGAGCGAGAGCCTGATAAGGTGCTTTGGGATGTCATCAACGAATTTATCACCATCGAGAAGGCACGCGAGGTCTATCGAGTGGGCATCGATCCAAGGACTTTGGAAATCGACTGGCAAGAGACCGGTAAACTGAGAAATCAAAACCTGGACAAAAGGGGTTAGGGTGATGAAAAAGCTTGTGCGACTTGGCCTGATAATAACGGCACTGGTTCTCGTTTTTGCTGTGGGTTCGACCCGGGCGGAGCTGCCGCGCAGCGCCACGCTGGCTACCCATGCGGTAGGAAGTCTCTATAACTCTCTAGGGACGGGCATCGCCACGGTGTTGAGCCGCCGCACGCCTATTATAGTTCGGGTGCAGCCCTTCGCCGGCCCGCCCGCGTGGCTTCCCTCGATGGACAAGGGCGACACGGATATGGGTCTTCTCACGAGCGCCGATGCCGCGCTCTCCTCCCAGGGGATCGTCCTTTACAAAAAACCTTACAAGAACACTCGCATCGTCATTGTCGGGGGTCTGGTTCAGTTTGGCTTTTATGCGCGCAGAGACGCGCCCATGGAGACGGTGGCCGATCTCAAGGGCAAGAAGGTTCCTGTCGACTTTCCGGGAATTCCGATTGTGAGGCTCAGCACGGCCGCCGTGCTGGCTACCGCCGGCCTGACCTTTGATGACGTCATCAAGGTGCCGGTCTCCGACCTCGCGGCGGCCGCCCAGGCGTTCCTGGAAGGGCGAACGGACGTCGGTTGGACCTCTCCCGGAACACCGGCGGCAGAGGAGGCCAACGCTCGCGTGGGGGGCATCAAGTTCTTATCTGTAGTTGCCGAAGGAGCCAAAAAGCTGGGCGAGATCTATCCAGGAAGCTATGCCAGCATGGCAAAGGGTGGCTCCGCCACCGGGCTCCCTCGGGACAGTTTACTTACGACGAATGACGTTTACCTGGTGGGGAGTAAGGGTCTGAGTGAGGAGGCCGTCTACGAGATCGTGAAAGTGCTGTGGGAATACAACGAAGAGCTGGGGCAGGCCTTCCCTGCCCTGAAAGCGTGGCGCAGGGATCGCATGGTCAGCAGAAATGCCGTCATTCCCTACCATCCCGGGGCGATCAAGTTCTTTAAAGAGAAGGGCGTGTGGAATGCTGACCTGGAAGCGCTGCAGGCGAAGCTATTAAGCCAGCCATAGCGATTCGTGAGTAAAATCTCGCGACCTCACGTCTGAAATGGGGGTAGATCGTGATTACGGAACCCATGGTAGATGAAACGGCCCGCTTTCGGAGACTCAAAAATCCCGCAATGCGGCGGCTTCAGCGGCTGCTCCTGATGGCCATCCCGGTTGTGGCGCTGCTTTTCGCTTTTGAATTTCCCTCTTACTTCGGGCTTTTGCTCCTCCAAGAGCAATTTCTGGGACTCATTCTTATCCTCGTATTGGACTCCGTTTTCCTCTGTATCCCCGCCGGCCGCCGGTCTTCGGCGGAGAAGATCCCATGGTACGATCACATTCTCGCCCTTCTGGGTCTGATGGTCGGAGGCTACCTGGTCGTCTACTACCCGGCGATCGTCAACGAAGTCGGAGAGCTCACCTGGGACAAGGTGATCTTCGGTGGGATCGCGATTTTCTTGATTATGGAGGCCTGCCGGCGAATCAGCGGGTGGGTGATGGTCATCATCGCAGCCGCTTTTATCTTATACGCCCATTACGCCTACCTTTTCCCGGGTGTCCTCAATGCGAGGGGAATCTCCTGGTCGAAAATTTTCGTCCATACCTTTATCGACCCTAACGCCCTCTTGGGAATCCCTTTAACTATCGCTGCTACGATCGTTGTTGCCTACATTGTCTTCGGTCAGGTTCTCCAGGCTTCGGGCGGAGGTGATTTCTTCACCGACATAGCCACGGCTATCATGGGGAGGTTCCGCGGCGGGGCCGCCAAGGTCGCTGTGGCAGCCAGCGCCCTTTTCGGGACTATCTCCGGGAGCGCCGTAGCCAACGTGGTCGTTGATGGCGCCATCACGATTCCCATGATGGTGCGCACGGGCTACCGCCCCCATGTCGCCGGTGCCATCGAGTCCGTGGCCTCCAACGGAGGCCAGATCATGCCTCCGGTGATGGGCGCTGCGGCCTTCGTGATGGCACAGTTCTTGGGCGTCCCTTACGCCCAGGTAGCCCTTGCGGCTTTTGTTCCCGCCATGCTCTATTATCTGGCGTTGTTTGTTCAGGTCGATCTGGAGGCCGGTAAAACGGGGATCAAGGGTATCCCGCGGGAACAACTGCCTTCCCTGTTCTCGGTGCTCAGAAAGGGGTGGATCTTCATTATCCCGATGGGGATGATCGTTTACTTCCTGTTTGTCATGAATCTGAGCGCAGAGAAAGCCGGTTACTACGCCGCCGCGGTGGCCCTTGGGGCTTCCTTTTTGCGTTGGGAGGTCCGGATCACGTTCAAGAAGCTTCTGGCCATTCTTGAGGACTCAGGGCGAATGATGCTGGAAGTCGCCATTGTCTGCGCGGTGGCTGGAATCGTCATCGGAACGCTGACACTCACAGGACTGGCCTTTGTCTTTACCATGTCCGTGGAGCGATTCGGCCACGAAAACATTTTGCTCATCCTGGCAATGACAGGGATTGTTGCCCTGATTCTGGGGATGGGGATGCCGACAACAGCAGTCTATGTCATTGTGGGCTTAACTTTAGCCCCCGCCATCGTCAAGCTTGGAATTGTTCCGATTGCGGCGCACATGTTTGTGTTTTACTGGGCGATGCTATCGTTGATCACGCCTCCCGTGTGCGTGGCGGCCTATGCCGGAGC
>JACPSF010000132.1 GCA_016193385.1 Deltaproteobacteria bacterium | reverse complement strand
TTTTCGTCCTTTGGCCTCGAAGGCCAAGGGAGCGGCGGCGCGCCCGCGTGAAAACCTTTCTCCCTTGGAGCGTTTCGAGTTAGGGCAGCTCAAGCTTGTCGGCATCGTCTGGGACATCAAAGAGCCCAGAGCCATGGTCGAGGACGGCCTCGGTCTTGGTTATATCGTGAAAGTTGGCACACCAATTGGACCGAACGAAGGGAAAGTCAAGGCCATCAAGCCGCGGGAGATCGTGATCGGGGAAACATACACCGATTTTTTTGGCGCGAGAAAAAGCCGCCAGGTCTCTATGACGTTGCCCGCGGATTAGCGCCAAAGGAGACAAGGAGTATTCCGATGGTTTTTTTCTTGGATCGAACAGGTAGCCGGCAGGCCTTTGCGACTCTCTCAGTAGCCGCCATGATTTGTCTCGGGGTCGTCATGGTCACGGGAAGCTCCGGCTGCGCGCCCGCTCTGAGCGTCCAGGAGGAGGCTGCTTCGCAAGCCGCAGCGGCCGCGGCAGCCGGGACAGTGCAGACCCAAGTTGCGGCGC
This sequence comes from Deltaproteobacteria bacterium, assembly GCA_016193385.1. The sequence goes on along the minus strand of JACPSF010000132.1, from coordinate 6,775 downwards.
CCCGGACGGCCCAGGCAACGATCTCGGGCCGGCCGGAAAAACTCTCTCAACCCACCATCAAAGAGGCCACGGTAGAGGAACAGCCGTTCAAGATCATGGATCTCTCCATACTGGAAGAGCGTGGGCAGACGGCGCTCACAATGAAGTTTTCGCTTCCCGTCACCCAATACCGCCACTTCTCCCTCACCCAGCCGTCGCGCATCGTCTTGGACATCTTTGGCGACGCCAAGCGGCAGCCTCGCGTGGAGAATTTTCGCGCGGAGACGCATTGGCTGAGCATCCTCAGGCTCAGCTCCGGTGAGGGATATCTCCGGCTAGTCATGGAGATTGCTGCCGCTGCGGTCCCGGCTTATGCAATTGAACCTGAAAACGGAGGCCTCAAGGTTATCATCGGGCCGGTCAATCCTGAGCTGACGGCGAGAAAGGAGCTGCTGCTGGTTCAGGGCGGAAAAAGGGTGGATGTGAGCGTGGCGGAGGCGAAACCGGCTGCTCCTGAAACCCAGGCCAGAGTGGGCGAAGCCAAACGGGAAGGGGTAGTCGCAGCGGCCGGCGAAGAGGAGAAAAAGTACACCGGCCAGAGGATCTCGCTCGATTTTAAAGACGCGGACATCAGGAATGTCTTTCGCCTTCTGGCGGAGGTGAGCGGGCTCAATATCGTCGTCACGGATGATGTGGTGAGAAAAGTCACGATTCGCCTGGTGGATGTTCCATGGGACCAGGCGTTGGACTTGTTAATTAAAACCAACGGGTTAGACCAGGAACCAGTCGGCAACGTGGTGCGCATTTCCACGGCTGCTCGGCTCCGGTCCGATCGGGAAGGTCTGGCGGCTGCAAGGAGAGCTCGCGAGACCAGCGAGGAGCCGCAGGTTGCCTACCTGAGCGTCAATTATGCTACGGCCAAGGAGCTAGCTGATAAGCTCAAGCCGCTGCTGACCGCGGGTGCCGTGCTCGTCTCGGACGACCGGAGCAACGTCATCATTGTGCGGGGCATCAAGAAGGCAGTTGATGAAGTCAACAACATTGTGTCCCGACTCGATGTCCGTACGGCACAGGTCCAGATCGAGTCGAATTTGATCGAGACCACCCCAACCTTTGCCCGGGCGCTCGGCATGGTGTTCGAATTTGACTACAATGCGGCGGCGGTGCGATCGTCATTTCCGGCCGGGGCTCCCGCTGGAGGGACGCCCTTTTTCTCGGTCATTCAGAATAGGTTCGGACCCCTTAATAATCTCGCGGCCCGTTTAAGCGCCGCGGAAAAGGAAGGAAACATCCGGATCATCTCTCGTCCCTCGGTGGTCACCCTGAACAACATACCCTCGACCATCCAAAGCCTGAGGATACTGCGAATCACGCTGCCCACTTCCACCAATATCGCCAGCGGCACGGGTGCGGCTGCTGGGGCAGCGGTAGCCACGGAGCGGGTGAATGTAGGGATCATTCTGACCGTCACCCCGCAGGTCTCCTCCGATGGCTTCGTTTTGATGAAAATCAATGTGAAGTCGAGTTCGATCGCCGAATCGGCGACCGTCTCAGGCTCCTCCGCCGTTCTACCCTTTGATGAGCTGAGCCGCGAGGCCAATGCCAACGTTTTGGTCCGAGACGGCGAGACCATCGTCATCGGGGGTATCATGAAGGATACCGGGTCCACATCGGAAAGCGGCATCCCGTTTTTGAAAGACATTCCGGTTCTCGGGTGGCTCTTTAAGAATGCGCGCTGGCAGAAGGACTTTGAGGAACTCATGGTTTTTATCACCCCTCGTATAGTCTCCGGCGGTTCGGAAAATCTCCCCTCCGCCGAGCAACTGTGGCGCCAGCAGCTCAGGACCACCGAAGGGGGCTAACCCTGAGCGGTTGAACGATTTGAACGGCTTGAACCGCTTAAGCCGTTTAAGACGTTCAAGTGGAACTTCTATCCATTGTCTGGCCTCTCGGACTCTAATGCGCTAATATAAGCGCATGTTGCGCTACTTTACGGCCGGGGAGTCCCACGGGCCGTGTCTGACTGTCATTCTCGACGGTGTCCCCGCAGGGTTTTCGATCGATATCCGGAAGATCAACCACGACCTTTGGCGCCGCCAACAAGGCTATGGCCGGGGCGGGCGGATGCTGATCGAAAAGGACGAGGTGCAGATCCGCTCCGGGATCCGCTGGGGTGAGACGTTGGGCTCGCCGGTGGCCATGGGGATCGAGAACCGGGACTGGAAGAACTGGACCAAAAAGATGTCCTCGCTGCCCGAAGATCGGGATGAGTCGGTGGCTGTCACCAAGCCGCGCCCAGGCCACGCCGACCTCGCCGGCGTCTTGAAGTACCACCACACCGACATCCGCAATGTTCTCGAGCGGGCCAGCGCCCGCGACACGGTGTCGCGAACGGCGGCGGGCTCATTCTGCAAGCAGCTCCTCGCCCCGTTCGGCATCAAGATCATGGGCTACATCCGCTCCCTCGGAAATATTGAGGCGCAGTCCGAGGGCCTTTCCTACGAAGAGATTTATGCCCAGGCCGACGAGTCCCCCGTCCGGGTCGCTGACAAAAAGGCTGAGGAAAAGATGATTGCCCTGATCGATGAATGCAAGAAGCGTGGCGATACCCTGGGGGGAATTTTCGAGGTGGTGGCCCTGGGGGTGCCTCCGGGACTGGGCAGCCATGCCCAATGGGACCGGAAACTCGACGGTCGCCTGGCTCGAGGCCTGATGAGTATTCAGGCGATCAAGGGTGTCGAGATCGGACTCGGATTCGAGATGGCGCGGAGGCGCGGCTCTGAGGTGCACGACGAGATCTTCTTCGACCCCCACGGGATGGTCTCTGCGGGCACGCCCAGAATTGTACCGACCGGGTTCTACCGCGGGAGCAACAACTCCGGCGGAACCGAGGGGGGTATGTCCAATGGGGCGCCGCTGGTGGTCCGGGCGGCCATGAAACCGATCTCGACGCTGATGAGCCCGCTCCACTCGGTGGACCTGAGATCGAAGGAATCGGCGGATGCCTCAGTCGAGCGCTCGGATGTCGGCTCCGCGCCAGCCGCCGCTGTGATTGGGGAGGCGGTGGTCGCGTTTGAGCTGGCAGCCGCGTTCCTGGAGAAGTTCGGCGGTGACTCCCTTCACGAGATCACGCGCAACTACGAAGGCTACCTGGAGCAGATCAAGAATTTCTGAGCCCTTGTCTCGCCGCGCGCGAAAAAATATCGCCCTCACCGGCTTTATGGCGGTGGGCAAGAGCATCGTCGGACAAAAGCTGGCGCAAAGACTCAAACGGCCCTTTGTCGACCTCGATCACGCCATTGAAGAAGCCGAAGGGATGAAGGTGGAGGAGATCTTCAGCCGCAGAGGAGAAGCCTATTTTCGCGCAGCGGAAAAGAAGATGTTGCAGAAGGTCCTCAGCCAGGACGGCCAGGTGATCGCTACGGGAGGGGGGGCAGTGGTGGATGGGGAAAACCTGCGCTTGCTAAAGGAGAAAAGTTTTCTCGTTTGGCTTACCGCTCCTTCCCCGACCCTGCTCCGAAGAGCGGGAGGCGGTGCGGGCCGCCCGCTTCTCAGCGGGGACGACAAGCAGCGACGGATTGAGGAGCTATTGCGGCAGCGAGAAAAATGCTATGCCCGGGCCCACGCTCAGATCGACACGGCGAAGCTCACGGTGAACGAGGTGGTAAAGAAAATCCTTGAGGCCTTGCGGACCGGGGGCTGAGTCGATGCGTACGCTCACTGTGAATCTCGGAGCCCGCTCGTACCCCATCTACCTGGGAGGAGAACTGCTCGCCCAGGCTGGTGAGTTCATCCAGCGCGCCGGGTGCGGCGAGAAAGTCGGTATCGTCACGCATCCGAAGCTCGCAGAGCTTTACCTTCCGATCTTGGAGGAATCTCTCAAGCGGACAGGGTTTCGCGTCGTGTCCGTGATCATCCCCGAGGGTGAAGAGCATAAGAACTTCGCGTCGCTTTCTCTCATTTATGACCGCCTGATCGAGGAGCGGTTTGACCGCGGATCCTGCGTCGTGGCGTTAGGTGGAGGAGTGGTAGGCGACTTAGCCGGGTTTGCGGCCGCCACCTTTTTGCGGGGGGTCCCGTATGTCCAGGTGCCCACCACGCTGCTCGCGCAGGTGGATTCAAGCGTCGGCGGCAAGACCGGGGTCAACCATCGCGCGGGAAAGAATCTTATCGGCGCCTTCTATCAACCCCGGCTCGTCATCATCGACGTCGAGGCGCTCCGCACGCTCTCCCCAAGGGAGTTTGTTGCCGGGCTAGCCGAGGTCATTAAATACGGGGTGATCGCGGACCCGAAGCTCTTCGCTCTTTTGGAGCAAAAGCTAGATCGCTTACTCGGACTGGATCGGGAGCTGTTGGTGGAGGTGATTGCCACCTCGTGTGCGATTAAGGCGCAGGTGGTCGAGCGCGACGAGCAGGAAGAAGACTATCGCTCGGTTCTCAACTTTGGCCACACTGTCGGCCATGCCCTGGAAGCCCTGACCGGTTATGGGAAGTTTCTGCATGGTGAGGCGGTGGCCGTCGGCATGGTCCAGGCGGCCGCTATTTCCTCGCGCCAGGGGGTTTGCGACGAGACCAGTCAGAGGCGGATCAGCGAGCTCGTTCAAAACGCGGGGTTGCCCACGGAGATTCCGTCGGGGATCGAGCCTCGGGAGCTGGTCCAGGCCATGGAACTGGACAAGAAATCGCTCGGCGGAAAGATCAAGTTCGTGCTCTGCCGGGGCATTGGCACTACCCAATTTGTTTGGTTTTCTGCCGAAGAGATTGTCGCTCAAATGGCAGGTGAATGAAGATGGGCAGGATGAAGACTGCCTCGGCTGTCTCGTCGCTTCTGGACCGAGCGGAGGGTCTGCGGCGTGCAGGAAAAATTGGCGACGGCTTGGAGCTCGTCGAAGGGTTGGTTCGCGAAAACCCCGACCATCCTAGGGCGCTCCTGCTTCGGACCAGGCTCCTTTTTGAAAGGGGAAGCTTCTCCCAGGCCCTCGAGGCGCTTAAGGCTCTGAGTTCCGTTCCAGCATGGCAAGGAGAGCTGCGCTCGCTGAGAAAGGGCTTGGACCATTTGGCCCAGCTCGAAGCGGCCGAGGTCGATCCTGCCTTCGCCACGGAAAGCATGGCGCGGCTTCTCGTCCAACAGGGATATCTGCTGGAGGGGATGGAGATCTATCGCCGGCTCTTTCTTGCCTCGGCTGGGGAAAAGAGATTCTGGGAGGAGCTGCTCGTCCTCCGAGAGCGTCTAGAAAGCGAGAGATCTCGCGAGGTGTCTAAAGAGCGCGTGGAAAAGGAACTCGCGGCGTGGGACCGCTGGCTCGAGAAACGGCAGAGAGGGTCATAGATGGCGAAACGGAAAAGAATACTCGTCCTGCACGGACCCAACCTGAACCTGTTGGGCCGCAGACAACCGGAGATTTACGGCCGCCTCACCTTGGAGCAGATCAACCGCAAGATCCGCGCGCTGGCGCGGGAACTCGGCGTGGAGGTGGAAATCCGCCAGTCCAACAACGAGGGAGAGCTAGTCGGCTGGATTCAAGAGTCGTCCGGGCGATGTAGCGCCATAGTGATCAACGCCGCTGCGTATACGCATTCGAGCGTGGCGCTGAGGGATGCCCTGACGGCGGTAGGAATCCCTGCGGTTGAGGTCCACATTTCCAACATTTATAAGCGGGAAGAGTTCCGAAGGAGCTCTTTAATTGCGGAGGCGGTCGTCGGACAGATCGCCGGCTTCGGTGTTCAGAGTTATCTTTTAGGACTGCGCGCTGCCGTAGAGTATCTTTAAAATGGAATGATAGGAACTGCGTCTGAGGCAAGCCTTTTCCGTATCCACAGTTATAGGGCCTACCTCTCTACGACGATTTCTCCTTGTGGCAAGCAGGACTTCCCTCACTTAATGAAAGTCAACCTACGGATCACGACCGCAATTCATCTGGACACACCAAAAGTATAGACACCGGGATGTTGGATGTTCTTCCTGTGCTCCCCGATCTCGGCCTCTAGGCCGTTGATGATGATAAAACGTCGTCACGAAAAGGCTGCGGCTGTCGTAACCCCTAGCCTTGTTCAGCATATCGCCGAGGCCTGCTTTACGGAAAAGCTTCGTATGGAAGGGAACCGCTAAACAAGCCTTCCTGTTTAAATACGTCAATCAGCCTTTTCCGTTCTCCATACAGTTGCTCAAGCTGCCCCCTTAACACACTGATCTCTGCCTCACTGCCGGAGTATTTTGGCAGAGGCGCATCCACTGTTGGTGTTACTGGAAACGGCAGAGCATCCACGCTTCCTGGACGAACCACTCCCGTAGGACTAAGTTCTATCGTCATGTTTTGACCTGCGAAAGGCGAGCTCGTTATCATCCTGACGACTCCCGTGGCCCTCCTTGCCGGGTTGTACTGGGCATCCTTAAGTCTTGACATAAGGTCGTTGATGCGCCCGTTCAAAGCCTCCAGAGTTTCAAGAAGTGTAGGGTCAGGAGTGGTCTTCCCTCTGGTAAGGAGCCAGTGGAGGTCCGTTCTCGACTTGATCGCCCCCGTGACCGCGTCGTGCATTCCCTGGTATCCCTTTTCCGTTTCAGCCCTTAAGTCTTTTTCAACCCTTAGGTCTCTAGCCCTTTCATCGGTTAAGGCTACTGCGCTTCCGAGCTTCCCCAGAGCTAGCCCTTCCTTCGCCGCGCCTGCGACCTGAGAGTTTATCGCGGCGATCACCATGCCCTGCCGCGCAGTTTCCCCCGCCCGTCATTACATCGAAGCCGGTCGTGACCGGCTACGTCGGTCGGCTGTACCGCTACGATGTGGCCAGCGATGCCGAG